>JBBJNU010000094.1:0-7041 GCA_037721005.1 Thermoleophilaceae bacterium
TGCGCAAGTTCGGCCTGTGCCGGATCTGCCTGCGCGACCACGCCCACGAGGGCGACATCCCCGGGCTTACGAAGAGCTCATGGTGAAGCGTGATGCTGAACAAGAACTTCAAGACGCGAGGCTGGATGCTCGCGGAGGTAACCGATAATGCAAACCGATCCAGTAGCCGATTTCCTCACCCGCATCCGCAACGGGCTGCAGGCCGACCACGACGCCGTGGTGCTCCCGGCCTCCAAGCTCAAGAACGAGATGGCCCGAATCCTCACCGAGCAGGGCTACGTGGAGTCCTGGAACGTCGAGCCCGGCCGGGTGGGCCAGAGCCTGCGCGTGACCCTGAAGTACACCGAGGACCGCAGGCCGGTTATCTCGGGGATGGAGCGCGTCTCGAAGCCGGGGCGCCGCCGCTACGTGGCCTTCGGCGAAGTGCCAAAGGTGCAGGGCGGCATGGGCACTTCGATCGTCTCTACATCGCGCGGAGTGATGACCGGCCACGACGCCCGCCGCAACCGCGTGGGCGGCGAGCTGGTAGCGAGGGTCTGGTGATCTGGAGCGTGATGCGAAAGCTCGACATCAGGACGCGGGGCTGGATGCCCCGCGGAGCACTATGAGCCGTATCGGCAAGCAGCCTGTTCCCGTTCCTGACGGGGTGATCGTGAACATCGAGCCCGGCCTCGTGCACGTGAAGGGCCCCAAGGGCGAGCTCTCCGAGCGCGTGAGCCGCGAGCTGGGCGTCGAGCAGTCCGACGGTCACGTGCTCGTGACCCGTCCCACCGACCGCGGCGAGCACCGCGCGCTGCACGGGCTCACCCGCAGCCTCATCTTCAACATGGTCCATGGCGTGACCGAGGGCTACGAGAAGCGCCTGCAAATCCAGGGCGTGGGCTACCGGGCCCAGCTCAAGGGCCAGAGCCTCGAGCTGGCGCTGGGGTACTCGCACCCCGTGCCGGTCGATCCGCCCGACGGGGTTCAGTTCGAGGTTCCGATCCCCACCGAGGTCGTGGTGCGTGGCATCTCGAAGCAGGTGGTGGGAGAGGTCGCTGCGCAGATCCGCGACAAGCGCCCGCCGGAGCCCTACAAGGGCAAGGGCATCCGCTACCGCGACGAGCACGTGGTTCGCAAGGTGGGCAAGCGCGCATGAGCGTCAGGACGAGCGCAAGCAAGAGGCTGCGTCGCCGCCGGCGCGTCCGCGCGAAGGTGCGCGGCACCGCCGATCGCCCGCGCCTGTCCGTCTTCCGCTCCAACCGCGGGATGACGGCTCAGCTCATCGACGACACCCGCGGGCACACGCTCGCCGCAGTGACCTGGACCGAGTCCGACCTGCGCGAGCTGGCCCGCATGGACCAGGCCAAGCGGGCGGGCGAGCTGCTGGCGGGTCGCGGCAAGGAAGCCGGCGTTCAAGCCTGCGTCTTCGACCGCGGTGGCTACCGCTACCACGGCCGCGTGAAGGCGCTCGCCGAAGGGGCCCGCGAGGGCGGGCTCGGGTTCTAGGCGACCCACTACCCTCAGGAACCCCATGGCGAGAGAGAGCAACAGACAGCAGGGCGGTCGCGGACGCGACTCCGATCTTCAGGAGCGCGTGGTCGAGATCAACCGCGTGGCCAAGGTGGTCAAGGGCGGCCGGCGCTTCTCCTTCACCGCTCTCGTGGTGGTGGGCGACGAGAAGTCCAAGGTCGGCGTGGGCTACGGCAAGGCCAACGAGGTGCCCGTCGCGATCCAGAAGGGCGTCGAGCGCGCCCGGCGCGACCTGTTCGAGGTGCCCATGCACCACTCCACGATCACCCACCAGGTGGTGGGGGTGCACTCCGCTTCGCGCGTGCTCCTCAAGCCGGCCTCCGAAGGCACGGGCGTGATCGCTGGCGGCGGTGTGCGAGCGGTGCTCGAACTCGCCGGAATTCACGACGTGCTCTCGAAGTCGCTTGGTTCGCAGAACCCAATCAATCTTGTGAAGGCCACCATGGCTGCGCTGCAGGGATTGCGCCGGCCCGAAGACGTGGCCGCGCTACGCGGACTCACCGTGGCCGAGGTGCTCGGCATCGATCAGCGAGAGGAGCACAGCCCGATCGGCGATCGGGCGAGCACCGAACGAGGCTCTCAGCGTGAGGCCGACGGCGCCCCGCTCGAGACCAACGGCGCCTCCCAGGAGGCAACCGCAGAGGTCGAGGCACCCGCCTGATGGCTTCTGAGAAGCTCACCATCACGCAGGTGAAGTCGGCCACCGGCTCGTCGAAGAAGCAGCGGGCGACGCTGCAGAGCCTCGGGCTCGGCCGCATAGGCAAGTCCGTGGAGCGACCCGACGAGGACGTGGTGCGCGGCCAGGTGCACAGCGTTCAGCATCTGCTGGAGGTGAAGTGATGGCCGAGGAGGAGCGCAAGGGGCTGCACAACCTCAAGCCGGCCAAGGGCTCGACGCACCGCCGCAAGCGCGTAGGCCGCGGCGAGGGCTCGGGTTTCGGCAAGACCTCAGGGCGCGGCCACAAGGGCGCGGGCGCACGCGCCGGGGCCAAGTCGCGTTCCGCTTTCGAGGGTGGGCAGATGCCGATTCAGCGGCGGATGCGCAAGCTGCGCGGCCCGAACATGAAGAAGTCGATGCCCTTTGAGAAGTTCCGCACTCACACGCAGCCGGTCAACCTCGACGATCTCGAGGCGCGCTTCGAGAAGGGCGCGGAGGTGACTCCGGCGTCGCTCGCGGCCGCTGGGCTCGCCACTCGGCGCGACACGCCGGTAAAGATCCTCGGTCGCGGCGATCTCGCCAAGAGCCTCACCGTGCACGCCCACGCCTTCTCCGCCTCCGCGCGCGAGAAGATCGAAGCGGCCGGCGGCAGCGTCCAGCTTCTCGATCGGAGCTAGACGCCGTGCTCAAGACCTTCCTGGGCGCCTTTCGAGTCCCGGAGATCCGGAAGAAGCTGGCGTTCACGGCCGGCCTCCTGGCGCTCTACCGGCTGGGGGCTCACATCCCCGCCCCAGGCGTGAACGTGGACGCGATCGAGCGCCTCCAGGAGACCTTTAGCGGGTCGGGCGCCCTCGGTCTGCTCAACCTTTTCTCCGGCGGCTCGCTCTCGCGGTTCGCGATCTTCGCGCTCGGGATCATGCCCTACATCACGGCCTCGATCATCTTGCAACTGATGACGGTGGTGGTGCCGTCGCTCGAGAAACTCCGCAAGGAGGGCGAGGTGGGCCAGCAGAAGATCACGCAGTACACCCGCTACCTCACAGTTGCCCTGGCCTTTGGGCAGTCGGTGGGCTACGTGTTCCTCTTTCGCAGCCAATCCGGCGGGGAGCAGATCTTCAACAGCTTCACGTTCGGGCGGGTCTTCGTCGTGGTGACCACGCTCACGGCGGGATGCGTGCTCGTGATGTGGCTCGGTGAGCTGATCACCCAGCGCGGCATCGGCAACGGGATCTCGCTCATGATCTTTGCCTCGATCGTCTCCGGGCTGCCCAACGGCGTCTCGTCCTGGTTCAACAGCCCGGACAAGATCTTCGTGGTGCTCATGCCCTTCATGGCCCTGGCTGTGATCGTGGCCGTGGTCTTCGTCCAGGAGGGCCAGCGCCGGATACCGGTTCAGTACGCCAAGCGGGTGGTGGGCAGGCGTATGTCCGGGGGTGGATCCACCTACCTCCCGCTACGGGTGAACATGGCCGGCGTGATCCCGGTGATCTTCGCGGCGTCGCTCATGGCCTTTCCACCCACCATCGGTGAGATCTCCTCGGCGAGCTGGGCTCAGAACGTGACCGCCTTCTTCAACTACCAGGGCGCCCCCTACATCATCGGCGAATCGGTGCTAATCATCCTGTTCACCTACTTCTACACGGCGGTCACCTTCAACCCGGTCGAGCAGGCGGACAACCTCAAGAAGTACGGCGGGTTCATACCCGGCGTGCGCCCCGGGCGGCCCACGGCCGAGTACCTCGACCGGATTCTGGCGCGCCTCACCCTGCCGGGGGCGCTCTACCTCGCGGCCGTGGCGGCGCTGCCGACCCTCCTGTTGGCGGGCACATCCACGAACCTCGCGTTCGGAGGCACGTCGCTGCTCATCGTGGTGGGTGTGGCGCTCGACACCATGAAGCAGCTCGAAGCCCAGATGATGATGCGCAACTACGAGGGTTTCCTGAAGTAGAAAGCCGATCTCGCCGGTCCATTTCCTTGAGCGAGCCGCCCCGGAAAGCTGAGTCGCCCAGCACACGACCGGCCTTGCGGCGGGGGGAGGTCTACACCCGGCCGCTCGTGGACGGCCGCGAGCTCAAGAACGGTCCGCTGTCGCGCTTCGGTCGCCGCGCGTCATCGCTCTTGACGAGCCGGAGTGAGCGCGAAGAGGCCGATCTGGAGGCCCGTCTTCGCTCGCAGCCGGGGGTCACACGAACCAACACGGTGGCCGTGATCAGCCCCAAGGGCGGAGTGGGGAAGACCACGAGCACGTTCCTGGTCGGCAACATGCTCGCCGGCCACCTGGGTCTGCGCGCGGTGGCCGTGGATGCGAACCCGGACTTCGGCACTCTTGCGGCGCTCGCGCCGGACTCCGTGAGGGTCAAGGGATCCCTGGCCGAGCTGCTTGCCGAGAGCGACCGTATCCATACGCCGGCCGAGCTGCGGCCTTATGTGTCGCAGCTCCCGTCGGGCCTGCACGTACTCGGGGCGCCAGAGCACGCCGAGGTCATGGCTGAGATGACCCCCTCCCTCTACGGCGAGCTCTTGGCCTTCCTCGGCCAGTTCTACGAGGTCGTGCTGCTCGATCTGGGAACGGGGATCACAGACCCGATCGCGCGCTTCGCGGTGCAGCGCGCGGATCAGCTGGTGGTGGTCACAACCCCCGAATGGATCACGGCCGCGAGCGTCCTGGGAGCGCTGCGCCACCTCCGCCACGAGCACGCGACCTTGGTGCTAAACCAGGCGCGCAGGGGGGGAGCGGGCGAACTCAAGGCGGTTGAAGAGCGCTTTCGCGAACAGCGCCTGCACCGCCGGGTGGCCCTGCCCTACGACGAGCGCCTACGCACGATGCTCGACTCCGGCACCTACACGCTCGAGGCACTGGATCGAACCACGCGGATCCCGATCAAGCAGCTTGGCTCGGCTGTGGCTGAGCAGCTTGCCTGATGCGCCGCCGGCTCACCGAGCAGCCCCGCATGGTGGCGGCGCAGGTGCTGATCACCTTGGCGGTCCTGGCCGGGGCCGTGTACTTGGGCACGCAGATAGCCGATGGGCCGAAGGGGAGATCCCGCACTCCGGACACCCAGGCCACCCCAAGCCGCGAAGCGCTACGCGCGCAACGAAGCGACACGCCCAAGGGCCGCCGCGATGCCGATCGCCTCAGGGCCCGCATCGGCTCGCAGCGGCGCCGCGTCGCCAGGCTCGAGCGCCGCTCGCGCGCGTTGAAGCGAAGCCTCGATCGCGCCCGGCGCCGCCTCGCCCAACGCGGCCCGCGCTGACTGAGGACGGCCGGCCCGGCCGGTGGCGGACGCCACGCTCTGGGCCGGGGCTTCTGAAGTAGCCTTCTCGCTCTCCGTGAGCGAGCTCAACCTCATACTGCTCGGCCCTCCCGGGGCCGGTAAGGGCACGCAGGCCGCGCGCCTGCGCGACGACTTCGATCTGCCCTACTACGCCACGGGGGACATCCTGCGGGCGGCGGTGAAAGAGGAGTCCGAGCTCGGTCGGGAGGCCAAGAGCTACATGGACCGGGGTGATCTCGTGCCCGACGACGTGATCTGCCGCGTGGTGGTCGAGCGGGTGGATTCCCAGGAGGCGCGCGACGGCTTCATCCTGGACGGCTTCCCGCGCACCATCGGCCAGGCCGAGGAGCTCGAGGCGGCGGTTGGCGCCCTCGGCCGCCGGCTCACCGCCACGCTCCTCATCGACGCTCCCGACGAGGAGGTGATCCGCAGGCTCTCCGGCCGGCGGGTCTGCAAGGAGAACGGGCACACCTACCACGTCGAGTTCGATCCGCCCAAGAACGAGGGCTTCTGCGATTCAGACGGCTCGCCGCTCTCCCAGCGAGACGACGACAAGCCCGAGACCGTGAAGCACCGCCTCGAGGTCTTTCACGCGCAGACCAAGCCGCTCGTGGAGCACTACGAGAAGGCGGGCGTGCTGCGGCGCTTCGACGGCACCCGGGCGCCCGACGAGGTGAACGGCCACATACGGGCGACGCTCGCCACCCTTCGCCTCGAAGAGGAGCTCTGAGGGATGGCCATCATCCGCAAGAGCCCCGAGGAGATGGACAAGATCGCCGCCTCGGGTCAGATACTCGCCCGTTGCCACCGCCTGCTGCGCTCGAAGGCCCGGCCCGGGGTCACCACCCTCGAGCTCGACGAGGCGGCGGAGCGCTTCATCCGCTCGCAGGGCGCCGAGCCGGTGTTCAAGGGCTACAACGGTTTCCCGGGTTCGATCTGCGCCTCTCCAAACTCGATGGTGGTGCACGGCATACCCGGCTCGTACGCGCTCGAGCGCGGCGACGTGCTCTGCGTGGACATCGGCGTGCAGCTCGACGGCTGGGTGGCCGACGCCGCGGTGACGCTGCCCATCGGTCCGGTCAGCCCGATCGCCAAGGGTCTGCTCGCGAGCACCCGCGCCGCGCTGTTCGACGCGGTGGAGCAATGCCGGCCGGGGGCTCGGCTCGGCGATGTCTCCTCAGCGGTGCAGCGCCGCGCGGAGGCCGACGGCTATTCGGTGATCCGCTCGCTCGTGGGTCACGGGGTGGGGCGCAACATGCACGAGGATCCACAGATCCCGAACTACGGCAGGCCCGGCACCGGCCCGACCCTCGAGGAGGGCATGGTGCTGGCCATCGAGCCGATGGTGAACGCCGGCGGCCACGAGGTGCGGATGGGCACCGACGGCTGGGCCGTCTACGCAGCCGACGGCTCACTCGCCGCCCACTTCGAGCACACCGTGGGGATCACCTCGGAGGGGCCACGGATCCTTACACCGTGGCACGAGGAAGAGGGATTCGTGGAGCCCGAGGCGGCAGCGCCGGCAATCGCGCGCGCTTAGCGAGAGGAGCGCAGCCCGGTCGGTGGCCGGGCGAGCACCGAACGAGGTTCTCAGAGG
>JBBJNU010000095.1:0-7012 GCA_037721005.1 Thermoleophilaceae bacterium
CGTCGGGAAGAGCGAGCGTTCTACGGGTTCCTCCTCCTGTTCATGGTCTCGATGGTGGGGCTGGTCACGGCCCAGGACCTGATCCTGCTGTTCGTCTTCTGGGACCTGACCGCGATCGCCTCCTACTACCTGATCGCCTACGACCGCCAGGAGGAGGAGGCGAGGCGCGCCGCCCTGATGGCACTGCTGGTGACCGGGGTGAGCGCCGTTCTGCTGCTCATCGGAACGCTCATGCTCTACGCCGAGTACGGCACCTTCTCGCTGCCCGAGCTGATCGAACGGGCACGCCCGGGGTCGTATCTCACCTCGGCCGTGACCCTGATGGCCGTTGCCGGCCTGGCCAAGAGCGCGCAGGTCCCGCTGCACTTCTGGCTGCCCCGGGCCATGGCCGCCCCCACGCCCGTGTCGGCGTACCTGCACTCCGCGGCGATGGTGGCGGCCGGGGTGTTCCTGCTCGGCCGCCTCTACCCGCTGCTCGCGCTCAGCCAGTTGGTCCTCGATGGGCTCCTCGTGGTGGGCGCGGCCTCGATGGTCATCGGGGGGATCCTCGCGCTCACGCGCCAGCGGCTGAAGCAGTTGCTCGCGTACTCGACCATCTCCCAGTACGGCTACGTGGTCTTCATGTACGGGCTCGGAGGCGAGAAGGGCGTGGTGGCCGCGGCCTTCTACGTGCTCACCCACGCCCTGGCCAAGAGCGCGCTGTTCCTCACCGCCGGGGCGGTGACCGAGGCGACCGGAGGGGAGACGCGGCTCTCCCACCTCGGCGGCCTGGCCCGCTCGATGCCGGCGCTAGCGGTAGGTAGCGGCGTAGCCGCCGCCGCCCTTGCCGCCCTACCGCTCACCCTCGGCTTCTTCAAGGACGAGCTCTTCTTCAAGGCCGCCCTCGACCGGGGATCGGGCTTCGCGGTGGTCGCCGTCCTCGGGGCGGCGCTCACGGTGGCCTATATCGGGCGCCTGTGGCTCGGGGTGTTCCTCGGCCCGAGGCGCACCGACGCCGAGCGGCTCTCCCCGGCCTTCTCGGTGCCCGTGGTGGTCCTCGCCGCCATGCTGGCCTTGGGGGGCGTGCTGGTGGGGCCGTTCGAGGGCCTGGCGGAGGCGGCCGGCGCCGCCACCCTCAACGCGCCGACGCCCGCCGAGGCGGCCTACCACCTGGACCTGCGGGCCGAGAACCTCATGGCCGTGGCCGCCTACGCACTCGGGGGCCTGCTGCTCGTCCGGCGTGGGCTCTGGATGCGCACGGCGGGCGCCGTGGCTTCCCTGGGAGAGCGGGTGGGCCCCGAGCGCGGCTTCACCACGCTCCTGCGCGGCCTGAATGCGCTCTCCGACCGGGCTCACGACATCGAGGTCAGGGATCTCCGCACCAGGGTGGCCGCCGTGCTCGTCCCGTGCGGCGTGCTCGTGCTCCTCGGCTTCGCGGCCACGCCCACGGCGGGGGCGTACGCCGTGGGCGACCTCTCCGTGGTCGACATCCCGCTCGCCCTCGCCCTCGGTGTGGCCGCTGTGGCGGCCGTGGCCACCACGGTTCCGCGCGACCACCTGACCATGGTGCTCGTGCTGTCGGCCTCCGGGTTCAGCCTGGCCGTGGCCTACGCCTTCTTCGGCGGCCCCGACGTGGCGCTGGTGGCCGTGCTCATCGAGATCCTCTTCGCGCTCCTGTTCCTCGGCTTCTTCTCACTGCTTCCGCCCGAGGTGCTCCGCCGTGAGTCAGAGCTCAAGGCGAGCCGGGCTCGCCTCTGGCGCGACGCCTCGATCGCCGTGGTCTCGGGTGCCTTCGCGCTCGCGGTGGTGTGGGCGGCGCTGTCGCGGCCGGCCGTCGGGCAGAGCGTGGCGGCGGACCAGGTTCGTCTGGCCCCCTCCGCCCACGGCAAGGACGTGGTCACGGTGATCCTCACCGACTTCCGCGGCCTCGACACGCTCGGCGAGATCACCGTGTTGGCCATCGCCCTGCTCGGCACGCTGACCCTCCTCGGCGCCGGACGGCTGCGATGACGACGGTCCTCACCCGGATGGTGGCGCGGCTGCTCATGGTGCCGACCTTCGTGGTGGCCGGCGCGGTGCTGGTCAAGGGCTACTCGGACGTGGGCGACGGCTTCAGCGCCGGCGTCGTAGCCGCCCTCGGCGTGCTCCTCCAGTACCTGGGCCTCGGGTACCGCGACGCCGAGCGGCTGTTGCCGATGCGCCTTGCCCCGGCGTGGGCCTTCGCCGGCCTCGGGCTGGCGCTGGCCGTGGCTTTCGTGCCCGCTGCGGCCGGGCGGCCGCTGCTCACCCACGCGCCGGGACCGGGAGCACCGGTCACCAAGCTGGGGACGCTCGAGCTGATCACCCCCGTGCTGTTCGACGTGGGCGTTGCCCTCCTCGTGTTCGGCGCGGTGGTCGGGATCATCCGCACGCTGGCCGAGGCCGACGACGGGCGGGCCGCGTGATCCTGGTGATCTCCGTCCTGATCGCCGTGATGTTCGGCGCGGGGGCCTACCTCATGCTGAAGTCGGACCTGATCCGGGTGGTGATCGGCATGGTCCTGGTCTCGAACGCGGCCTGCGTGACCCTCATGGCCGCCGGCATCGGCCGCGGCGCCGCCCCGATCCATCCCCTGGAGGGCCCGGTCAGTGACCCGCTCGTGCAGGCCATGACGCTCACCGCATTGGTGATCGGCTTCGCCGTCACCGCGCTCCTGCTGTCGCTGGCGTACCGGGTGTACGTCTCGCTCGAGACCGTCGACCTCGACGAGCTCTCCCGAGCGGAGGTCCGCCGCGAGGAGGAGCTCGAGCGAGAGGAGGTATCGGTCTGATGCTGGCCGCCGGCCTGGGAATGCCGTGGCTGGCCGCGACGGTCCTCGCCGCCCTGGACGGGCGGCGACGCTGGGGGGGGTGGCTCGCCGTCGGGGCACTGGCCGCCGGGCTCGCGGCGGTGGTCCTGCTCGGCTTGGAGGTGCTGCGGGAGGGGCCGGTGACCATGGTGCCGGGGGGATGGCCGGCCGGTGTCGGCATCCGCCTGCGCGCCGACTCCCTCGGCGTGCTCTTCGCCGCCCTCTCGCTGGTCGTGCTCCTCGCCGCCCTCTCCTACGAGGTGATCGGGGGGGTGGACTCACGCACCTTCCCCGCCGTGGTCCTGTTCATGGCCGCGGGTCTCACGGGCCTCTTCCTCACCGGCGACGTCTTCTCGTTCTACGTCTTCTTCGAGATCAGCATGATCTCCGCCTACGTGCTGACCGCCTACGGGGAGGCCCGTCAGGCGGCCGCGGGGTTCATCTTCGCCGTGGTCAACCTGCTGGGATCGTTCCTCTTCCTCATCGGGGTCGCCTCCCTCTATCACGTGACCGGCACGCTCGAGATGGAGGTGATCGCCACGCGGATCGCCGAGGTGGAGGCGAACACGGCCGTCCTGATCGCCGTGGCCATCTTCGTCGCCTTCGGCGTGAAGCTCGGGCTCTTTCCGTTCCACTTCTGGCTGCCGGCGGTCTACATCGGCTCGCGCCCGGCCACGGCGACCATTCTCAGCGGAGCGCTCGCCAACATCGGCTCCTACGGAGTCCTGCGCTTCGGGGCTGACGTGCTCAGCCCAGAGTTGCGCTTCGGCGCCACGGTAATCCTCGTGCTGGGGGCGGCGAGCATCCTCTACGGGGCGCTGCAGGCCGTGTCGCGCCGCAGCGCAGGAGAGGTGCTCGCCTACTCCACGATCGGACAGGTGGGCTACGTGCTGGTGGCGCTCGGGATCGGCGGGCCGGTGGGCTTCGGGGCGGCGGTGCTCTACGCGGTGGTCAACGCACTCAACAAGACGCTGTTGTTCCTGGCCAACGGTCTGCGCGGCTGGCTCGTGGGTGGGGCGTTCGCCGTCGGCGCCTTCAGCGTGGTCGGAGTGCCCCCAACGGCGGGCTTCTTCGGCAAGGTCGCGCTGTTTCAGGCGGGGATCGAGGCCCGCAGCGGCGTGCTCGTGGGGCTCGTGTTCCTGGGCGGGGCGCTCTCGTTCATCTACATGTTCCAGATCTACCAGCACGACTTCTGGCGCGGCGAGCGCACCGAGGAGCCGATCACGCCGGGCAACCGGGCGCTGGTCGCGGGGCTCGCCGCCATCCTCGTGGGGCTCGGCTTGTGGCCCGAGCCGCTCCTGGCCGTGAGCAGCGCGGCCGCGGAGAGCCTCCGGTGAGGCGGGCGATCGCCCGGGTCGCGCTCGCCCTCGCGCTGCTGGTGCTCACCTATGCGCTGGCCATCGGCAGCTTCGCCCCGGCCGACCTGGCCCTCGGGACGGTGATCGGGGTGGCGGGGCTTCTCACCTTTCGCCGCCTCCTGCTCGAGGACGCCGCGCCGCCGCCCCCGGGCGGCCTGGCCCCGCGAATCGTCGCGTTCGTGCCCTTCGCGGCCACGGTGCTTCGCGACATCGTGGCCGGGACCTGGGAGGTCACGCTCGTCGTGCTCGGCCGGCGACCGCTCGCCCGCCCGGGCGTGGTGGCCGTCCCGATCGAGCAACGCACCCCCACCGGGATCGCCGTCTCGGCCCTGGCGTCCACCCTCTCTCCCGGAGAGTTCCTGCTCGACGTCGACCAGCGGCGGGGTGTGATGCTCTTTCATGTGATCGACGCACGCGATCCCGAGGCCGTCAGGGCACGCCACCGCGAGATCTATCGCCGCTACCAGCGGCGGGTCTTTCCCTGACCGCGGGGCCGGCGATGCAGGAACTCCTCTTCTACGCGGCAGTCCTCTGGATGAGCGTCCTTCTCGTCGCTGGAGTGTTCTCCGTCCTGCGCGCCGGGTCCGCTCCGAGCCGAATCCTCGCCCTCGACATGCTGGTGCTCGTGGTGGTCGCCCTGCTCGCGCTCTTCTCGAGCTCGCAGCGCGCCTCCTACTTCCTCGACGCGGGGCTGGTCCTCGCCATGCTGTCCTTCGTGAGCACGCTGGCGGCGTCCCGCTATCACGGCGAGGGACGGCTCTTCTCGTGAGCGAGGTTCTGCGTACCGGGGTGGCCGACGCACTCGTGGTGCTCGGCCTCCTCGTGATGACCGTGGGGGTCTACGGGCTGCTCACCATGCCGGACGTCTATACCCAGCTCCACGCCGCCAGCAAGGCAGTGTTCCTGGGGGTCATAGCCCTGCTGGGCGCCACGGCCCTGGTGGCCGACGAGCCGGCCGTCGTCTACCGCGCCGTTCTCATCGCCGTCTTCCTGCTGCTGACCACGCCGGTCTCCGCGCACGCCGTGGGGCGCGCGGCCCAACTGGGCGCGGAATCCGTCGAGAGCCGCAGCTCAGGGGAGGTATCGACCTGGGAGGGCGATGATCCGGCGACTCTCGATCACGATGACCCTCGGCCCCGGTGAGGAGGGGAGATTTCTGACCCCTACAGTCGCGACGTGCCGATTCTGACGGCCCTCGCCGCACGAGGGGTTTCTTGATGGCCCTGGCCGTCGTCGTGTTCGTGGTCGGGCTTGCGGTGATCGCCACCGAGAAGGTGCATCGCACCAAGGTCGCCCTGCTCGGCGCGGCCCTGGTCGTGGTCACCAACACCATCGAGCAGGAGCAGGCCGTCGAGGCGATCGACTTCGACACGATCGGCCTGCTCACCGGCATGATGCTGATGGTCCGGCTGACCGAGCCGACCGGGGCCTACAACTACCTCGCGATCAGGGCGGGCCAGCTCGCCAAGGGTCGCCCCCTCGGAGTCGTGATCGCGCTGACGGGCACGACGGCCGTCCTCTCGGCGTTCCTCGACAACCTCACCACCATCCTGCTCATGGTGCCGATCACGTTCCTGCTGGCCGACACGTTGGACATACCCGCGATTCCCCTGCTGATGATGGAGATCATCGCCTCCAACATCGGCGGTACGGCCACCCTGATCGGCGATCCGCCGAACATCCTGATCGCCGGGGCCACGGGGCTCAGCTTCAACGACTTCGCGCTCAACCTCGCGCCCGTCGCGATCGTGACCCTCCTGGTCGTGATCACCTCGCTCTACCTCTTCTACCGGCGGCGGCTGCAGATCGACCCCGCCAACGGAGCCAAGGTGATGGCGCTCGACGCCCGGCGGTCGATCGAGGACCCCGACGAGCTTCGCCGAACGCTGCCGATCCTCGTCCTGACCATCGTCGCCTTCTTCTTCCACAACCTGCTCGGAATCGAACCGGCCACCGTCGCGCTCACCGGCGCCGTGGTCATGCTGCTCGTCTCGCGTCAGTCTCTCGAGGAGGCCCTCGCCGGCATCGAATGGCCGACGCTGTTCTTCTTCCTCGGGCTCTTCGTGATGGTCGGCGCCCTCGAGGTGACGGGAGCCATCGACCAGGTCGCCGAAGGCGTCGCGGCGTTGACCGGTGGCAACCGGACGGCCGAGCTGCTCGGCATCGCCTGGATATCGGCGTTCGGATCGGCGGTGGTGGACAACATCCCGTTCACAGCGGCGATGATCCCGGTCGTGGAACAGCTCCAGGGCGATGCCGGAGGGGACAACGCCTACTGGTGGGCACTTTCCCTCGGCGCCTGCTTCGGCGGAAACGCGACCTTGATCGCCGCAGCCGCGAACGTCGCGGCATCCGGCCTGGCCGAACGCGCCGGGCAGCCGATCTCCTTCCTCCAGTTCCTCTGGGTTGGCGTGCCGGTGACCGTGCTGTCGATGGCGATAGCGACCCTCTACATAGCTTTGCGATATCTCTGAGAAGGAGGCGACGACGTGAGTCCTGACACCGTGGGCAGAGCGGCAGTTCGGGAGGTGCCGAAGCTCGGCGTCGATGAGAATGTGAGCAATGCGCTGAGGGTCATGCTGGACGCCGAGGTTCCCGCGCTGCCGGTGGTCGAGGCCAACGGTGACTTTTACGGCATCTTCGGCGAACGCGAGTTCATCAACGCGCTGTTCCCCGGCTACTTCGGAGAGCTGCGCTCGGCGGCCTTCGTGCCCCACGCCATCGACGACGTCATCGACCGCAGGATCGAGTGCGGTCGAGATCCCGTCTCGAAGTACGCGAACACCGAGCACGTCGACGTCGGACCCGACTACTCCGATGCTCAGCTCGCGGAGATCTTCATCCACCA
>JBBJNU010000096.1:0-6952 GCA_037721005.1 Thermoleophilaceae bacterium
CGAGCACAGCCGGCGAAAGTGCCGGCGTCAGGACGATGCGACTAGGCGCACGCCGGGTCGGGTACCCGTGACCGAAGAGAGAGAGGCGAGACAGTGAGCCACCGCAGGTACGAGCTTGGAACCTACGACGAGATGTGCGCCGCGCACGAGTGGCTGGTGCCCGAGCGCTACAACATCGCAATCGACGTGTGCGACAAGCACCCGCGCGAGAAACGGGCGATGGTGTGGGAGGACTGGCGCGGCAACGAGCGCGAGGTGAGCTTCGGCGAGCTGCAGGACCTGTCGAGCTCGTTCGCCAACGTGCTCGAGGCGAACGGCATCGAGCGCGAGGACCGCGTGGCCACGCTCCTGCCCTCGCTCCCCGAGACGGCGGCGGTGTTCCTCGGCACCTACAAGCGCGGGGCGATCCTCCTCTCGATGTCCGTGCTCTACGGCGACGAGGGCATCGTGCACCGCTTGCGCGACTCCGGCGCGAGGGCCGTGGTCACTGACACCGCCAACCGCCACCGCATCCCCGACGGGATGGCCGAGGTGATCCTCGTGATCGACGGCGAGGAGGGCGAACGCCAAGAGGGTGACATCGACCTCACTGCCGCTATCGAAGAAGCCTCCGACTCCTACGAGCCGGTGGACACCGCGGCCGACGATCCCGCCCAGCTCTACTACTCCTCCGGTACCACGGGCCTGGCCAAGGGCATCCTGCACGCGCACCGCTACCTGCTCGCCCACGAGGAGTTCGAGTTCTGCCATGACGTTCAGGACGGCGAGCTTTTTCACGGCATGGGGGAGTGGGCCTGGGCAGCCGGCATCGCGCCGCTGCTCGGCCCCTGGCGTTACGGCGCCACGGCGCTCGTGTTCGCGCGAAAGGGCGGCTTCGACCCCGAGGAGCAGCTGAGCTTTCTCTCGAAGCACGGAGTGCAGGGCATGTTCACCACGCCCACGGCGCTCCGGGCCATGACCGCCATACAAGGCGCGGGTGAGCGCTACCCGCTCCCGGAGCTTCGAAATCCGTGCTCGGCGGGCGAGCCGCTCAACCCGGAGGTGATCCGGTGGTTTCGAGAGCAGTACGGGCACACGGTGCTCGACTACTACGGGCTCACCGAGAGCTATCCGCTCTGCGGGAACTTTCCCACCGTCGAGGTGCGGGAGGGCTCGATGGGCAGGCCGATGCCAGGGTGGCATGTGGCCATCCTCGACGAGGATGAGACCGAGCTCGGGGTCGGCGAGCGTGGCGAGATCTGCCTACGGGCTCGCTCGAACCCCCATTACCCGATCGGATACTGGAACCGCGACGAGGACACCGAGGAGGTCTTCGGGGGCGACTGGTTCCACACAAAGGACGCGGCTGAGCTGGATGAGGACGGCTACGTCTGGTACGCCGGGCGCGCCGACGACGTGATCATCTCCGCCGGCTATCGGATCGGACCCTTCGAGGTGGAGTCGGCCTGCGTGGAGCATCCGGCGGTGCTCGAAGCCGCGGCGGTGGCCTCGCCGGACCCCAAGCGCGGCGATCTGGTGAAGGCGTTCATCGTGCTGGGCGAGGGACACGAGGCCAGTGACGAGACCGCCGATGAGATCAAGAAGTTCGTGCGCGGCCACCTCTCGGCCTTCGCCTACCCCCGAGAGATCGAGTTCGTGGACGACCTGCCGAAGACCCTCACGGGCAAGATCCGCCGGATCGAGCTGCGAGAGGCCGAGCGCGAGAGGAAGAAGACTGCCTGAGCGCTGGCGCTAAACGGGAAGAACCGGGATGTCCCAGAGGATCGCGGCAGTCACGAACGCAGCCACCGCGACGGCGGCAACCACTCCGGAGACGATCTTCTCCGTCTTGGTTTGATTGGCCGCCTTCTCCTTCGCGTTCTCGGCCCAAACCACTGCCTTCTCGTATAGGCCCTCGGCCCAGTCGAACTGCAGTGCAAGCAGGGCGAGGCCGATCGGGATCACGAGGAAGCCCGGGCCCGGCACCGGACCCGTCATGACGACCCCTGCGAGGGTGACCAGCGCTCCGAGCACGACCACGCCGTAGCGGGCGGGCCAGCTGCGTTCCTGGTGGCGCTCCTTGCGCTCATGGAGTTTTTTTATCGCCGGGTGGCGCTCGTCGACCTCGCCGGTGCTGGCCGGGCGTTCTTCCTGATCTGTATGAGAGGCCATCACCCCGGAGTGTGACTCATACCGAGCCAGTCCTCCACAGGCAGGCCTGCCCCGGCCTCGGCCAGGCGCTCTGGCGAGGTCGGCGGGAGCCCACTCACGGGAACCCCGGTCAGGTGCTGCACCGTCTCCCGGTTCGATCGCTGCATCGCGTCCGGCTCGTCCGGCCACGGGGTCATCACCACTCCCGCCACGGTCAAGCCGTCTGCTCGGGCGGCCTCCACCGTGAGCAACGTGTGGTTGATCGTGCCGAGGCCCGGCCGGGCGGCGATCACGAGGGGCAGGCCGAGGCCAGCCGCCAGGTCACGGACCGAGAACTCGAGGGTGAGGGGCACGAGGAGACCCCCTACGCCTTCGCAGATCAGCAGGTCCGCCTCGGCGCCCGCCGCTTGCGCGGCCTTCGCCAGCCCCCTGGGATCTAGGCGGGTGGCGTTCAGCTCGGCGGCGAGGTGTGGGGAGACCGCCGGGCCGAAGCTGACCGGGGTCACCTGCCCGGACCGCTGACCAGTGGTTGCCGCCAGCAGCTCGTGGTCCGGGGGCCATTCGCCCGAGGCATCATCGAGCCCGGTGACCACCGGCTTGAAGGCGGCCACCCTTTCTCCCTTGGCCACCAGCGTGGCGCAGATGGCAGCGGCCACGACCGACTTGCCGACCCCCGTGTCCGTGCCGGTTACGAAGAGGCCGCGCAGGGTTAGGCGGCGTCGGCCAAACCGTCGTACACGCCGCCCACCTCGACCGGCGCTACCGCGAGCGCCCGCTTGGCGACTCCCTTGCGCACCGAGCCTGGCACCGACGTGGCAAGCGTCTTGGCCGCGTCGCGCAGCTCGGATTTCGTGTGGGAGGCCATCACGGTCAACCGCAGGCGAGAGGTGCCGGCCGGCACCGTCGGCGGACGCACCGCCTGGGCGAAGACGCCGTTGCCGAGCGCGCGCTCGCTGGCGGCCATCGCGTCGGCGGCGTCGCCGATCACCACGGGGAGGATCTGGGACTCTCCGGCCAGGGCAGGCAGACCTTCCTCGGCCAGCGCGTCGCGCAGCACCACGGCGTTGCGTTGCAGCTTCTCGACCCGTCGCGGCTGCTCGCGCAGGAGCTCCAGGGCAGCCATTGCGGCCGCCACCGAAGGGGGCGACGGAGCGGTGGAGAAGATGAGGGTGCGGGCCGTGTTCGTGAGGTACTTGGCCATCTGCCGTTCGCAGCACACGAAGGCGCCGTAGGACCCTAGAGCCTTGCCCAGGGTTCCCACGAGAACGTCCACCTCGTCCTCGAGACCCGCGTGGGCCACCGAACCGCGGCCGCCGGGGCCCATTGCTCCAGTGCCATGAGCCTCGTCCACCATGACGCGAACGTCGTGCTCGCGGGCCAGCTCGACTATGCCTTCGAGTGGCGCGACGTCACCGTCCATGGAGAAGACTCCGTCGGTCACGATGAGCGATCCCCGCCCGGCAGCTTCGTCGAGCCCCCAAGCCAGGTGGTCGAGATCGCCGTGCTCATACACGAAGGTCTCCGCCCCCGCGAGCCGGCACCCGTCCACGATGCTGGCGTGGTTGAGCGAGTCCGAGAAGACCACGTCGCCTTGACGGGCCAGCGCCTGGACCACACCGGAGTTTGCGAGGTAGCCCGAGCCGAAGAGCAGCGCCGCTTCGTAGCCCTTGAACTCGGCCAGGCGCTCTTCGAGGCGCCGGTGGATACGCATAGTGCCCGAGATGAGTCGTGAAGCGCCGGCCCCGGCGCCGTAGCGCATGGCGGCTTCGGCGGCCGCCTCACGCACACGCGGGTGATCGGCCAGACCGAGGTAGTTGTTCGAGCACAGCAGGAGCACCGGCTTGCCGTCGAGCAGCACGCGAGGACCCTGCGGCCCGGAGATCATCCGCATGCGGCGATACAGACCCGCGTCGCGGATCTCCTGGAGGGCCTCCTCAATGTCGGTCATGCCGCTTCTCCGGCCCGATAGCCGTCGCCTGCCGGCGTCATCGGTCGCTCGCGTGCGTTCGCACGCGCCGCTCCTGCTTCCTTGGCATGCTCGGCTCTCGAATCGGAGCCCCTTCCACCTGCACCACTTCCAAGCCAACGTTGGGCGCCCCGTCGGGACGCGGGGGCACCGCGCTCTTCTTCACCCGCCGCAGCTGCTCTTCCGGGTTCCAGAAGTTGGCTTCGTCCTGGCGATCGATGAGCTCGTCGACTGGGGTGCGTGGGCTGTCTCCGTCGAGCCAGCCCGAGCGGTTGTCGGGCCGGGGGTTGGCGCCGTTGTCGTCCTGGCGCGCGACGTTCAGCCCCAGCTCGGAGAACATCGCGCGGTCGTCCTCGGGCTCGGAGCCGAGGGTGGTGAGGAAGTTGCCCATCATCACCCCGTTGATGCCGGCCTTGACGGCAAGGGCGTGCAGCTCACCGAGGTTCTCCACCCGTCCGCCGCATAGCCGGAAGAGCGCGGCCGGGAGTATCAACCGAAAGATCGCGATCCACTTGACCGCCTCCCAGGGGTCCATGTAGTCGCGGTCGCCGAACTTGGTGCCCGGTCGCGGGTTGAGCATGTTGATCGGCACGCTGGTGGGGTCGATCTTCGCGAGCTGGAAGGCCATCTCAACCCGTTGCTCGCGCGACTCGCCGAGGTTGAGGATGCCGCCCACGCAGGTCTCGAGCCCGGCCTCCTCAACCGCGTCGATGGTGCGCAGCCGGCCTTCGTAGCGCACGGTGGAAGACACCTCGGGGTAGTAGCTCTCGGCGGTCTCCACGTTGTGGTGCACGCGCTGGATGCCGGCTTCCTTCAGCGCGTGCGCGCGCTTGGTGGACATGTGCCCGATCGAGGCGCAGCGCTTGAGGT
This sequence comes from Thermoleophilaceae bacterium, assembly GCA_037721005.1. Lineage (GTDB taxonomy): Bacteria > Actinomycetota > Thermoleophilia > Solirubrobacterales > Thermoleophilaceae > JAAYBF01. The sequence continues at coordinate 4,967 of JBBJNU010000096.1, forward strand.
TGGTGTGCTCGGCCACTAGGCGGGCGCCGTCGAGCACGTTCTCAAAGTCGCGCTTGGACAGGCCCTGCCCCTGGGTGACCATGCAGAAGCGGTGAGCGCCCGCCGCCTCGGCGGCCTTGGCGTGCTCGAGGATCTGCTCCGGGGTCATCATCGCGTGCATCGGGGTGTCGGCCTCGGCGAAGCGTGACTGCGCGCAGAAGCCGCAGTCCTCGGCGCAGCCTCCCGACTTGGCGTTCACGAGCGAGCACATGTCGGTGGAGTCGCCGAAGTTCTCCAGGCGCGCCTTCCACGCGCGTTCGACCAGCGCCTCAATCTCGGAGTGGTCCTCGATCTCCCCGAGCTCGAGGGCTTCGTCGTAAGAGATGAGCGACGACATTGCCGCGCACGGTAGGCGCGCCACCGGACGGAGAGCATCTGAGAGGATTGGGGTCATGGAGCCCGAGCTGCACCCGGCGGAGAGCCGCGGCTACCGCGAGCTCTACGCCTTCTCGCGCGAGCTCGTCGAGCATTGGAGTGCCCTTGCGGCCACGATCGGCCTGGCTTCACCAGCCGGGAAGGCGCTCGAGAAGGGTGTGCGCGCGACCCGCGAGCTGCTGGCCGAGCTCGAGCCGCTCACTGCCCGCTACGGCCTGTACGGAAAGCCCGCGGCTCAGGGCGTGGGTCTGCAGATCGCTCGCCAGCGATCGGCCGTGCGCGACCGCTTCCTCGAACGTGGCCAGGCCTTGCGTTTCTCGGTGGAGGACATGATGCACATCTGCGTGCTGCTCGGCTACCTGGGGCGGGTGGGTCAGTCGCGCAACGACGCGCAGCTGGTGGAGTTCTGCGTTCGCTGGGAGGGCAAGCTGCGCCGCCACGAGAGCGCGGTGCGCAAGGCGGCCGCGGAGCTCGGCAGCGAGCCCGACGGCGCCGTGGAGCCGCTGCATGCGTCGGCACTGGGGCGCGCTGCTCATGGGTTGGGCTACGCCGTGGGCAGCGCGGGCGAGTGGTTCGACCGCCGCTCCGCGCGACGCCGAGCCTAGGAGACCACGGCGAACACGGCCCGCGCGCGCAGGATCTCGCGTTCGTCCACACGCAGGGAGCAGTCCGCGAACGCCATCCGACCGGCCAACCGTTCGACCCTTGTCCGCGACTCGACCCAGTCGCCCAGGTTGGCCGGCGCCAGGTAGTCCGAGGTGAGGCTCACGGTGGCCGATCGCTCATCGTCGTCGCGTCCCGCTCTCACCGCTTGGCCCATCGAGTGATCGGCCATCGTGGCGAGCAGGCCGCCCTGCGCCACCCCGCCGACGTTCAGGTGATGCTCGCCGATTCGTAGCCCGAACGTACGGGCCTCGGCCTCGTCCTTCACGTAGACGGGCCCGACCAGGTCGAGAAAGGGACCGCCGTGCTCGTAAGGGCGGAAGCCCTCCGGAACGCTCACCTGCCTTGCCAGTGCGGCGACCGCTTCTCGCGAAATGCCGTCACGCCCTCGCGGAAGTCCTCGGAGCGAAAGCACGACTCGCGCAGATCGACCATCTCCCGCTCGACGTCCTCGGGCAGCCCTCCCTCGTGTGCGCGCAGCGTGCGCATGATGCGCTTGTTGCCCGAAAGCGAGAGTGGCGCGTTGGCGGCAATCTCAGCCGCCATGGCAAGCGTGCGGCCCTCGAGCTCCGCTCCCTCCGTCACGTGCTGGATCAGCCCGATCTCGCAACCGCGTTCAGCGTCCAAGCTCTTGCCCACGTAGAAGAGCTCGGCGGTGTGGGCCGGGCCGCAGAGCTCGAGGAACCTGCGCAGGCCGGTATGCGAGTAGATGAGTCCGAGCTTGGCCGGCGGCATGCCCACCTTGATCTCGCGTGCCGCGATCCGTACGTCGCACGTGAGCGCCAGTTCGAGGCCCCCGCCGATCGCATGTCCGTTGAGCGCCGCGATCACGGGGTATTCGTAGGCTTCGAGCGCTTCGATGGCCGAGTGGAAAGGATGCGCGACCAGAGCCTCAGCGTCCTCCTCGAA
>JBBJNU010000097.1:0-6947 GCA_037721005.1 Thermoleophilaceae bacterium
CGCAACTGCTCGAGAACGCTCTCCCACGCGGTGTCGAGCTGCCGAGCCGGTGCCGGACTCTTGCGTCCCGCCACCCGGTAGGGCTGTTCGACGAGGGCAACGGTGAAGCCCGCCTCGCCGGCCACTCGGGCCACGGCAACAAGATCGGGCGCCGCGACGCCCCCGCCCGCGCCATGCCCGAGCACCAAGGCGCCGCGCGGGTCGGCGACGGGATGAAGATGGATTCGGGCAGGCCCGTGGGGGGTGTCGAGATCGAGGCTCGAACTGCTCACCGTTGCATCACGGCAGCAACTCCACGACCGCGCCGACGGCGCGGTAGGTCTCGAGCGCTCGCCTGTCCCGCGTGACCAGCGTGAGCCGATGCTCGGCGGCAGCCGCGCCTACCAGCGCGTCGTAGACCGAGCCGCCGGCGATCCCCCGGGACGCGAGATCGGCGAAGAGGGCGGCTGCCCCGTCATCACTGAGGAACCGGGGGTGGGAAAAACCGGCCTCCAGAAGCCGAGCGATCGCGACCGGCGTGCGCCGGGCTGGAGGCGGAAGCCGTGAGAGCACGGAGAAGGTCTCGAAGGCCGTGTGTCCTGCGAGTCCGAGCCGTCGCTTTGCCAGCGCCTCGGAGGTCTCGGTGTGATGCTCGTGGTCCGCGACCACCAAAGCCACGGCCACGCTGGTGTCGACGAGAAGCTCGGCGCCCTTGCTAGGCCTGGTCGGCATCGCGAAGCGATCGCACCGTGTCGTCGTCAATGACGGCACCTGACGAAGGGATGACCAGGCGACCGTCGCGCTCCTCGAACGAGTCTCCGGCGAGCAACTCCACCTTGATCGCGGTCCCCTCGGCGTGGACCTCGACCACGCCAGGCTGGAGGCCGAGCTCGTCCCGCAGGGACTTTGGGATAACCAGTCGCCCTGCCTTGTCAATGGTTGTCCGCATACCTGAACAGTACCATTGGAATGGTTGGCGCCCTCGGCGAGTAGATTGCTCCTCACCCTGGAGAGGTGTCCGAGTGGCTTAAGGAGCGCGATTGGAAATCGCGTGGGCGGGGTTAACCTGTCTCGAGGGTTCGAATCCCTCCCTCTCCGTCTCGCGGCTGCAAAGCGTCGCCTGGCTGTGTCATCGGCCGTCTCGTGTGCGTTCGCACACGTCGCCGACCTCTTCCTTGCCAGGCTCGCTTTTCGCCGCGAGCTGCCGGGCTCCGGCAAGTCCTGCAGGTCCTACAGACCTAGGTTCTGCACGCCCTTCTCGCCCCATCCCAGGTGGTGCGCCACCTCGTGGCGCAGCGTTCGCTCCACTTGTGCGCGCAGGAGGTCTGGGTCGTGGCCGAAGTCGCGTTCGAGGGTGTCGCGGTAGATCACGATGCGATCGGGGTGGTTGTCCCGGGCCACGGTGTCGCCGATGTAGTGGCCGTAGGCGCGGTGCTCGCGGCCCAGGTGGGACACCACGACGGGTGTGTCGTCCAGCAGGTCGCGAAACTCGGCGGGCAGGGCGTCGATGGCGTTCTCCACGAGGGCGTCGAACTCCGTGGGCGGCTGTTCTTGCGGTGGCTGCGCGGCCAGGCGTTCGCTGCGCTCGGTGATCCGCTCGATCTCGTCCTCCGACGGGCCGTCGCCTGCCAGCGCCACGCTCACCCGTGCGGTCACGAGCAGCAGAGCCACTGCACCGAGCAGGATGGAGATCAGGCGTTCCGCCCCCGACAGCGATGGCGGGTTGAGCAGGAAGAGCAGCGTGCCGACGATGAATGCCGCCGCGGCGGCGGAGCGCAGCGGGCCTCGGAGGGCGTCTCGCACCCCTCGAAGGCTAGAGCGACCCCTGGCCCGGCACGATCACGAGCTTGGTCTTCGGCCCCTCTCGCTGGCGCTCCCACGCGGCCGCCGCGTCCTCCAGCGCCACGGTCTCGACCCCCGCGGTGAGCTCGCCCGCTGCTGAGTGCCTGACCATCCGCGTGAAGGCGGCGCGGCGGGTGCCGACCGGCACGGCGAAGTTGGAGTGACCGAGAATCGAGCGGGCCTGGCCTCTCACGGCAGCCGAGGCGAGGGTGGCCTCGGCACCGGCCGACTGGCCGATCTGAACCAGGCGGGCCCCCTTGGCCGACGCCTGGAGGGCCGCAACGGCCGGCTCGCCCCACAGTGGATCGATGATCACATCGGCGCCTCCCACCGTCGCTTCCCGGAAGGCCTCCTCAAGGTTGTGGGCCGAGTCGAGCTTCACCGCGGCGTCCGCCCCCAGCTCACCGGCGCGCGTGAGGCCCTCCTCGTCGCGCGCGGCAGCCACCACGCGGCCGGCGCCGAGGAGCTTGGCTGCCTGTACGGCGATCTGGCCCACCACGCCACTTGCGCCCAGCACCAGCACCGTCTCCCCCTCCTGTACCTCCGCCTTCTCGAGGGACAGCCACGCGGCCAGCCCGGCAATGCCGAACGCCACGACCAGCTCGTCAGCCACGCCGTCCTCAGGTACGGGAAAGAGCGCGTCGGCGTCCACCCTCGCCCGCTCGGCGATCGAGCCGTAGGGGGCCACCGGCGTGTCGAAGTACACGCGATCGCCTCCCGCGGTGCGGCCAACCCCCTCCTTGCCCACCACTGACGGCAGAGGTGGCGCGCCACCGTAGAAGGTGCCCGAGGCGAGGGCGATGTCCACCGGGTTCAACCCCGCCGCCAGGACATCGATCACCTCGCTGCCCTCACCCGGTGTCGGCTCCTCGAAGTCACCGACCTCGGGGGAGGCCCCGTGCTCACGCAAGATCGCCGCTCTCATGGCCCCGCCGCCTAGGTTGTTTCCCGGCGCCCGCTCAACAGGAACGCGGTCAGCGCGAAGAAGATCACCAGGAAAAGGGTGAGGATCACCATGTACTGCCACGGCTGCCCTGTGAAGAAGGAGTCCCCGTAGCCCAGGGCCAGCTGCTTGTCCACCCTCACGCGCTCCCCCATGTCCACGGCCGTGCCGGTGCCGGCCAGACCCCACCGCGCAAACACCACCGTGGACAGGGCGTCCACCGCCCCCGTCATGCGCTCGGGCGGCACCACGGCCCCGGCGAACAGGAGCTGCGGGATCAGCGTGAGGGGGATGACGCTGGTGGCCTGGTCCTCGGTCGAGGCGGCAGCGGACACCACGAGCCCGACGCCCACAGCCACCCAACTGCTGAGCACGAGGAGTACGGTGACCGCGGCGTAGGCGGACGCCGGCTCGTCGAGGGGCCGGAGGGCGAACACGAAGTATGCAAGTGCCACTGTCTGCAGCGCCGAGACGGCAAAGAGAACGGTTGCCTTCGACACGAGATAGGCGCTCCACTTCACTCCCACCGCGGCCTCGCGACTGGTCACCGCGCGCTCCTTCACGATCTCTCGCGAAGCGGAGATGAGGCCGAACCAGATCGCGGTTGTGACGAGCAGGAACAGCAGCTGGATCTGCTCGCGCGGCTGACCGGGCATGCCGTTGCCCGAGCCCACCCTGTTAAACACACCGCTCTGAAAGAGAAAGGCGATGCCGAGCGCGATCAGGGGCACCTGGCCGAAGAGCGTGAAGGCGTTGCGGCGGTCGCGGAAGAAGAGCCGTAGGTAGCGGCTCACCAGCACGCCGGCCTGGGCCGCGGCGTTGCGGCGCACCTTCGGCGCGGGCTCGTGCTTTGCCGGCTCAGAGGGCTCGGCAGCCGGCTCGGCAACGCCTCTACGCTCCTCCAAGCGGGACCGCCACTCGGAGGACGGGCGCTCCTCGAGCGCGGCGTAGATCTTGTCGTGGGAGGGAACGCCGAAGAACTCGAGCGCGTCGTCCGGTGAGCCGCGGAAGCACAGCTCGCCGCCGCGGGCGAGCACCACGAGCGTGTCGCACAGGGAGAGGCTCTGGGTGGCGTGGGTTACCAGCACGACCCCCCGGGCGGCGGGCCGGGCCAAATAGCGAAACAGCGCCATCATCTGCGATTCGAGCACCGGGTCGAGACCCGTGGTGGGCTCATCGAGGAACAGCAGGCTCGGGCGGTGCAGCAGCTCCGAGCCCACCCCCACGCGCTTGCGCTGACCGCCCGAGAGGTGCCCGATGCGCGTGCGGCGGTGTGGCTCGAGAGCGAGCTCGGCGAGCACCCGGTCCACGGTCGATTTCACCTCGCGGTCGTTCGCGCCAGGTAGGCGCAGCTTGGCCGCATAGTCGAGGGCCTCGTCCACCGTGAGCAGGGGATGCACGATCTCGTCCTGGGGCACGTAGCCCACCTCGGTGAGCCGGGAGGTCACCGGCTCACCGTTGAGCGTGACCCTGCCGGCGCTCGGGCGGCTCACGCCCGCGAGCGCGCGCAGGAGGGTGGTCTTGCCCGATCCACTCTCGCCGATCACGGCCACCAGCTCGCCGGGGCTGATCGAGAGCGAGATGGGTTTGAGGATGTCCTTGCCGTCGCGGCGCACGGCCACACCGGCGGCGTCGAGGCGCAGAGCGCCTTTACCGGTCTGCGAGAGGAAGCTCGAAGAATCGAAGCGCAGGCGGTGCTGCCCGATCTCGATGAGCGCCCCATCATCGATCACAGCCCGCTTGATGGGCCGGCCGTCGAGCCGGGTGCCCGTCTTCGTGTCGAGGTCGCGCAGCTCGAGCTCGCCTCCACTCAGCACGATCGTCGCGTGGAACCGCGACACCCCCTCGCCCTGGAGCACCACGCTGTTCACGTTCGCCTGCCCGAGCGTGAGCTCGCCGCCCTCGAAGGCAACCACCGTCTCGCGCTCCCCCACAGACTCGGCCATGCGTCTAAGACTCTCACGACCACCCACGAGTTCCGCCGGGAACGCCCAGCTCAGCCGTCTGCTTATCTTGCGTAAGCACAACTACGAGTCCACGAGGCGAGGAATTCACATGATCCTGGTGAGCGGAGCAACGGGTACGACGGGCGGACAGGTGGTACGCCACCTAAGCGCGCGAGGTGCGGATTTCCGTGCTCTCGTGCGTAGCGAGGAAAAGGCAAAGTCTCTCGCCGAAGACGGGGTGCAAACCGTGGTCGGTGATTTCGAATCGCCCGAAACCCTCGATGCCGCCCTCGATGGCGTGGATCACGCCTTCCTCCTGACCCCGGCCTCCGAGCGCCAGGTCGAGCTCGAGGCCAACTTCATCGACGCCGCCAAGCGGGCCGGCGTCGAGCACGTGGTCAAGCTCTCGGTAGCCGGGGCCGATCCCGCGGCGCCGGTGCGTTTCGCGGTCAACCACGCCGAGAGCGAGCAGCATCTGAAGGACTCGGGAATCGGCTACACGATCCTGCAGCCCAACGGCTTCATGGAGAACCATCTCGCGTTCGCAGGCAGCATCGCCGCAAAGGGCGTCTTCTATTCGTCCATCGGCGAGGCCCCGATATCCCACGTCGCGGTGTCGGACATCGGCGCGAGCGCCGCCGTGGTGCTCACCGACCCCGGGCACGAAGGCGAGACCTACGCGCTCACAGGGCCCGCGGCCCTCACCTACGAGGGTGACATCGCCCCGATCCTCTCGGAAGCGCTCGGCAAGGACGTGCGCCACCAGGCGGTTTCCGACTCCGATGCCAAGGAAGCCATGCTCGGCATGGGCGTGGCTGAGTACGTGGTCGGCGGGCTCGTCGAGCTGTTCGACGTGTACCGCGCCGGCTATGCGGCGGATCCACAGCCCGGAGTGCAGCAGGCCACCGGACGCGACGCCACTCCCTACGAGCAGTGGGCGAAGGAGAACCGCGGGACCCTGTCAGGCGGGTAGCCCTCTGGATTGAAGACGGGCGCCCGCGGGTAGCCACGGGCGTCAAGCGATGGGTCGCCTCCGGTGACCGGGAGGCGCACTCGATGAGGGCAGTCACGTGGCAGGGCCAGGCCGACGTTCAGGTGAACACCGTTCCCGATCCGGTGATCCAGGAGCCCACCGACGCAATCATCCGCATCACCTCGACGGGGCTCTGTGGCTCGGACCTGCATCTCTACACCGTGCTCGGTCCCTACATCGATAAGGACTACGTGCTCGGGCACGAGCCGATGGGCATCGTCGAGGAGGTGGGCACGGCCACGGGCGACCTCAAGGTCGGCGACCGGGTCGTGATCCCGTTCAACATCTCCTGCGGGCACTGCTTCATGTGCGGCGAGGGCCTGCAGTCGCAGTGCGAGACCACCCAGGTGCACGACCAGGGCACGGGCGCAGCGTTGTTCGCTTCTCCAAGCTCTACGGCAACGTGCCCGGAGGCCAGGCCGAGTTCCTGCGCGTGCCGCACGCCGACTACGTGCCGATCAAGGTGCCCGAGGGCCCGCCGGACGATCGCTTCGTGTACCTATCCGACGTGCTCCCCACCGCGTGGCAGGCCGTGGAGTACGCCGGCGTTCCAGACGGCGGCAGCGTCACGGTGCTCGGCCTCGGGCCGATCGGCCAGATGTCCTCGCGCATCGCCGCGCACAAGGGCTACCGCGTGATTGCCGTGGACCTGGTGCCTGAGCGCCTGGAGCTCGCGCGCAAGCGTGGCATCGAGGTGATCGACCTCCTCGAGCACGAGGACGACCTCGGCGACGTGATCCGCGAAATGACCGACGGCCGCGGCACCGACTCGGTGATAGACGCCGTGGGGATGGAGGCTCACGGCTCACCCGGGGGCGAGCTGGCTCAGAAGATGACCGGGCTGCTCCCTGATGCCCTCGCGCAGAAGGCCCTCGAGAAGGGGGGCATCGACCGGCTCGACGCCCTGTACTCCGCCATCGACATCGTGCGCCGTGGCGGCACGATCTCCCTCATCGGCGTTTACGGCGGCATGGCTGACCCGATGCCGATGCTCACGCTGTTCGATAAGCAGGTGCAGATGCGGATGGGGCAGGCCAACGTGAAGAACTGGGTGGACGACATCATGCCTCTGCTCACCGACGACGACCCCCTGGGCACGGAGACCTTCGCCACCCACAAGCTCTCGCTCGAGAAGGCGCCCGAGGCCTTCAACGCCTTCCAGAAGAAGGAAGACGACATGATCAAGGTCGTCTTCCAGCCCTGA
>JBBJNU010000098.1:0-6941 GCA_037721005.1 Thermoleophilaceae bacterium
GGGCCGCGCAGGGCGAAGAGTTTCTCGTTACCCGCCGGGGACGGCCTCGGGCTAGGCTCGCTCCGCCGTAAATATGCCTATGCAATGCTTGGGCAATGGCGCACATTGCTGACGGACTGCTCCTAGGCGACGCCGCTCGTGCCATCGGCGTAAGCACTGACACCCTGCGCCGGTGGGAGCGCGCAGGCAAGCTCAAGACCGTCCGGGATTCGGCCAACCGCCGCCGGGTGCCCCAGGCCGAGGTCAACCGCCTGGGCTCCCGTCCCGAGCGCCATCGGGCCGGCGACGAGCTGTCGGCTCGCAACCGCTTCCCTGGCGTAGTGCGCTCCGTGGAGATCGACGGTGTGATGGCGCTCGTTGAGATCGAGGCGGGACCCCACCTGGTCACCGCAGCCGTGACCCGCGACGCCGTAGAAGAGCTCGGTCTCGCGCCCGGCGTGGCCGCTACCGCGGCTGTGAAGGCAACGTCGGTGATGGTCGAGCGTTCCAGGGGCGGATGAGGCATTGGCTGGCCGGCGCCCTGGCAACCGCCCTGCTTGCCGCGTTCGGGTGCGGCGGCGGGGGGGTCGCCGATGGAGGTGAGCGCCGCCTCACCGTCTCCGCCGCAACTTCGCTCACCAACGCGTTCGAGGAGTACGGCGCCGACTTCGCGCCGGCCACCACCCGCTTCTCCTTCGCCGGGTCCGACGACCTGGCCGCCCAGATTCGACAGGGAGTGAAGCCCGACGTGTACGCCGCCGCCAACACGAAGCTGCCGGAGCAGCTCTACGACGAGGGGCTGGTCGGGAAACCGGTCAAGTTCGCCGGGAACCGCCTCGTGATCGCCGTGCCCGCCGTGGGCGATGACATCAACAGCCTCCGCGACCTCGGCAAGGGGGCCCAGAACCTTGTCATCGGCGCTGAATCGGTGCCGGTCGGCGAGTACACACAGGACCTGCTCTCCCGGCTTCCGCCCTCGAGAAGCAAGGCGATCCGTGCCCGCGTGCGCTCGGAGGAGCCCGATGTGGCGGGCGTGGTCGGCAAGCTCACCCAAGGGGCTGCCGACGCCGGCATCCTCTACATCACCGACGTAGCCGCGGCAGGCAAGAAGATGAGAGCCATTGAGCTGCCACCGGACCTGCAGCCGAATGTGGAGTACGCGGCGGCGGTGGTGAAGGGGGCGAAGGAGCCGGTGGTCGCCAGGGAGTTCATCGACGGCCTGCTCTCCGGCAGGGGGGCCGCCGCTCTGCGTCGGGCGGGCTTCGAGCAGCCACAGAGGTGAGCGCCGGGCGTCAACGCGGTCAGCGACGGCCGGGAGCGTTTCGTCTGGGCCTAGTCGCCGCCCTCTTCGTAGTCCTCGCGTTCCTGACCCTGCCTCTGGTGGCCATCTTCGTGGAGGCGGGACCGGGTGAGCTCCTCTCGAGCCTCGATGACCCAAGCGCGCTGGAGGCCCTCTGGCTGAGCTTTCAGGCCACAGCCATCGCGCTGGGGCTCGTCGTAGCGTTCGGCACTCCGGCCGCCTGGCTGCTCGCCACCCGCAGCTTCCCCGGCCGGTCGCTCGCCATCACCCTCGTGGAGCTGCCGCTCGTGGTGCCTCCGGCCGTGGCGGGAATCGGCCTGCTCGCCGCTCTCGGTCCCAACGGGCTCCTCGGGGGCACCCTCGCCGAGACTGGACTGGAGCTCGTCTTCCAGACGGCCGGGGTGATCGTCGCTCTCACCTTCGTAGCGAGCCCCTTCTACGTGCGCCAGGCGCTGGCCGCCTTCGGCGCCCTGGACCCTGCCCTCATCGAGGCGTCGCGCACGCTCGGCGCCAGCGAGGCGCGGTCCTTTGCCCGGATCGCCGTGCCCAACGCTCTTCCGGGCCTGATCGCCGGCGGGGCCCTCGCCTGGGGCCGCGCGCTCGGCGAGTTCGGCGCCACGCTGGTCTTTGCCGGCAGCTTGAGCGGCGTGACCCAAACGGCGCCTCTGGCGATCTACGAGCGCTTCTCCGATGACTTCACCGGCGCCCTCGCGCTCTCAGCAGTTCTCGTGACGCTGAGCGCAATGCTGCTCCTCGGGGTGAAGCTCGCCTCTCACTCCAAGGTGCTCGGCAGTGCTCGCGCTTGAGGCTCGGAGCGCGGTCGGCACCCTGGAGATCTGCGTGGGCCTCGAGGTGGGCGAGGCCGAGTGCCTGGCCCTGGCCGGTCCGTCTGGAGCGGGAAAGACCACGATCCTCCGCATCGCAGCGGGACTCCTGCACCCGGACAAAGGCCGCGTGGTGTGTGGCGAGGAGGTCTGGCTCGACACCGATCGTGGGATAGCGCTCTCCCCTGATCGCCGCCGCGTGGGCTACGTGTTCCAGGACTATGCCCTCTTCCCGAACCTCAACGCGTGGCGAAACGTGGCGTTCGGTATGGGCGGCGTTCCTCGCGCCGACCGGCGTGAGAGGGCGCTGGCGCTCCTCGAGCGTTTCGGTATGTCGCGCCTGGCCGACGCCCGGGTTCCCACGCTCTCGGGCGGCGAGCGCCAGCGGGTCGGCCTCGCTCGGGCCCTGGCCCGCGATCCCCAGGCGCTTCTGCTCGACGAGCCTCTCTCGGCCCTCGACCCGAGGACGCGGACCGAGGCGGCGCGTGAGCTAATCGTGTTGCTGCGCGAGGCGCGCGTTCCGGCCCTACTCGTGACTCACGACTTCGAGGAGGCGGCCATGCTTGCCGACCGCGTGGCCGTTCTCGACGAAGGCAAGGTCGTGCAGTGCGGGCGGGCGTCCGACCTGACGGCCGCGCCCGCCTCGGCCTTCGTAGCCGATCTCACGGGCGGGGTCGTGCTGATGGGCCACGCGCACCGGCGCCGCGACGGGCTCACGGAAGTGTCGCTGGACGGCGGAGGGGTCGTGCTGAGCACCGGGGCCGCGAGTGGCCCGACTGCGGTGACCGTGAACGCCTGGGAGATCAGCCTTGAGCCCGCGATCTCGGTGAACGAAGGGTCTGCTCAGAACCGTCTGCCGGTGGTCGTGTCCGCGGTGACGCCGGTAGGCAACCGGGTGAGGGTCGGATTACTCGCCCCGCAGCCCTTCACGGCCGAGCTCACGCCCTTCGCCGCCGAGCGGCTGGAGCTGAAGCCGGGGGCGCGCGCGGTGGCCTCCTTCAAGGCCACCGCCACCCGGCTTGTGCCTCGCTAGCGAGGCTTACCTATTCCCAGGAGGGCACGTCGATCTCGTTGAAGGGGTTGGCACGCCGGCCGGACAACCGCCGCGGCGGCCGCTCGCCTGGGGCCTCCGCGGCCAGCGGCTCCGCCGCCGGCGCCAGTGAGCCCCCGCTCTCGATCCGCAGCTCGCCTTGCATGCGCTTGTGGGCTGCGGTCACCTCGCGAAGGATGCGTTCGGCCTGGGACTCGAGGGAGCGGCCGAGCTGGGTGAGCCCGCCGGACAGGGCCCGGGCCTCCTCCAACACGTCGGCCGCGGCCTTCTCTGCCGAGGCGGTCCTTCCCTGAACCGCGACTTCTGTCTGCTCACGGAGCTTTGCCGACTCGCTCTTGGCGTCAGAGAGAATCTTCTCGGCGTCGCGCTTGGCCTCCTCGGTGAGGAGAATCGCTTCCTTGCGAGCGGCGTTGAGCTCGGTTTCGCTGTCGCGCGTGGCCTGCTCACGAAGCTGTTCGCCCTCTCGCTGGGCACGGTCGCGAAGGTCCTCGAGCTCGCGCTGGGCCACCGCCTCGATCTGCGCTGCCGCCTCCTGTGCAGCGCCGACGATCTGCTCGACTTGGCGCGCCGCCAGATCTGAAGCCCGCGTACGTGGCTGTGCGCTCATCCCGGTGAAAGTCTCTCAGACGCCCCAGGCAGAACGGCCTCGGGGGGGCTTCGGGGCGCCGATAACCTCCGCGTCCGGATGCCCGACCGCTACGAGCCCAAGCAGATCGAGCCGAAGTGGCAGGACATCTGGGACCACGAGCGCACGTGGGAGATCTCGAACGAACCGGGCGACGAGCGCCCGAAGTCCTACGTGCTCGAGATGCTGCCCTACCCGTCGGGCGAGCCGCACATCGGGCACCTGAAGACCTATTCGGTGGGCGACGCTGTCGCTCACTTCCGGCGGCGCAACGGCTACCGAGTGCTCCACCCCATGGGCTACGACGCCTTCGGCCTGCCCGCTGAGAATCACGCGATCCGCACCGGGCAGCATCCGCGCGAGTCCACCCAGGCCTCGATCGAGGAGTTCCGGCGCCAGTTTCGCGCGTGGGGGGTCTCCATCGACTGGTCGCGCGAGTTCGCAACCTGCGATCCGGAGTACTACCGCTGGACCCAATGGCTCTTCCTGCGCCTCTTCGAGCGCGACCTGGCCTACCGCCAGAACGCGGCTGTGAACTGGTGCCCGAAGGACGCCACCGTGCTCGCCAACGAGCAGGTGATTGACGGGCGCTGCGAGCGCTGCGGCACCCTGGTCGAGCCGCGCGACCTCGAGCAGTGGTTCTTTCGCATCACCTCGTACGCCGACCGTCTCCTCGAGGACATGACCGACATCGACTGGCCCTCGAACGTGGTGGCCATGCAGCGCAACTGGATCGGGCGCTCCGAGGGCGCCGAGGTGAAGTTTCGCTGCGAGCACCTCGACACCGACTACGCGGTCTTCACCACGCGTCCGGACACCCTCTTCGGCGCCACGTTCTTCGTGATGGCTCCTGAGCACCCGGACGTGCCCAAGCTCAACGACTCGGCGGAGGTGCAGGAGTACGTGCGGCGCGCGCTCACCGAGTCGGCCGAAGAGCGTGGGGTGGAGGACCGGGAGAAGACCGGCGTGGCGCTCGGGCACACGGTGACCAACCCGGTCAGCGGCGAAGAGATACCCATGTACGTGGCGGACTACGTGCTCATGGAGTACGGAACCGGCGCGATCATGGCCGTGCCGGCCCACGACGAGCGTGACTTCGATTTCGCGCAGAAGCACGGGCTCGAGGTGCGGCGCGTGATCGAGGGCGACGAGCTGCCCTACCGGGGCGACGGTCCGATGGTGAGCTCGGGCCGGTTCGACGGCACCCATAACCGCGAGGCGTTCGGTCAGATCGTGGACTGGCTGGGTTCCGAAGGCAACGGCGAGCCGGCCGTGAACTACCGCCTGCGGGACTGGTTGCTCTCGCGCCAGCGCTACTGGGGCTGTCCCATACCTATCGTGCACTGCGCGAAGTGCGGCCTGGTGGCGGTGCCGGACGACCAACTGCCGGTCGAGCTTCCCGACGTGGAGGACTACGCGCCGAAGGGCAAGTCGCCACTGGCGGCGGCCGAAGACTGGGTTCGCACCGACTGCCCGACCTGCGGCGGCGAGGCCCGGCGCGAGACGGACACGATGGACACCTTCGTGGACTCCTCCTGGTACTTCATGCGCTACTGCGACGCTCGTAACGACACCGCGCCGTGGGACCCTGACGTGCTGCGCGAGTGGATGCCGGTGGACCAGTACATCGGCGGGGTGGAGCACGCGATCCTCCACCTCATGTACGCGCGCTTCTTCACGAAGGCGTTGGCCGACCTCGGCCTGGTCTGCTTCCAGGAGCCCTTCTCCCGACTCTTCACGCAGGGCATGGTCACCCGCGACGGCGCGAAGATGTCGAAGTCCAAGGGCAACGTGGTCTCGCCGCGCACCTACGTTGAGCGCTACGGCGCCGACACCGCGCGCTGCTACATCCTCTTCGTGGGACACCCGATCGACGGCGCCGACTGGTCCGACGAGGGGGTAGAGGGGGTGCACCGCTTCCTCGCGCGCCTGTGGCGGGCCGCGGCCGAGGCGCCCGACGCCGACAACGAGCCGGCGGGTGATCCGAGCGCGCTCGTGCGCAAGGCACACTGGGCCATCGACAAGGTCACTCGCGACCTGGGCGACCGCTTCGCCACCCACACCTCGATCTCCGCGGTGATGGAGCTGGTGAACGACGTGCACCGCATGCGCGAGTCCGCCGACCCGTCGCACGTGCGCTTCGCCGTGGCCACCGCGGCCTCGCTCGTGTTCCCCTTCGCTCCCCATCTTGGGAGCGAGGTTTACGAGCAGCTCACGGGACGGCGCGTGTGGGAGGAGCCGTGGCCCGAGGCGGACGCATCCCTGCTCGAGGCCGACACCTTCCAGCTGATCGTGCAGCTCAACGGCAAGCTGATCGACCGCATCGAAGCCCCGTCCGGCGTGGAACGCGAGGAGCAGGAGCGCCTGGCGCTGGGATCCGAACGGCTCGCCTCGCGGCTGAACGGCGGGGAGATCGTGAAGACGATCGTGGTGCCGGGCAAGCTCGTGAACTTCGTGGTGAAGTGACGAAAGAGAGCAGAACCCCTGCGCGCTAGCTCAACGAGCCCGGCCACCACCCCGGCCTAGACTCGGCCGGATGGCCGATCAGAGCAGAGCCCCCTACCTCGAGGCCCTGCTCGAGTACGCGGCCCGCGACCCTGAGCGCCTCCACGTGCCAGGCCACAAGGGCGGCCAGGCGGCCGACCCTCTGCTGCGCGAGGCCATCGGCGAGCCCGCCCTTGCCCTCGACATCCCCGCCCTCACCTGGGGCATCGACGTGGGCGCCGAGCCCACCCCTTTCCAGGAGGCCCAATCCCTGGCGGCCGAGGCCTGGGGCGCGGCACGCAGCTGGTTTCTTTGCAACGGCGCCTCCCAGGCCAACCACGTCGCGCTCCTCACGCTGGCCCACGCCGGCGAGCGCGTGGTGGTGCAGCGAAACGCGCACTCGAGCACGGTGGACGGCTGCATCCTCGCCGGCCTCACGCCGTGCTTCGTGGCCCCCGCGCTCGACCCCGAGCTGGGCATCGCCCACTGCCTGACGCCCGACGATCTCGACGCAGCCCTCCGAGACGCTCCCGACGCCGTTGGAGCCACGGCCGTCTCTCCCACCTACTTCGGAGCCGTGGCCGACGTGGCGGGCCTCGCCGAGGTAGCGCATTCGCACGGGGTGCCGCTGGTGGTGGATGAAGCCTGGGGCGCCCACATGGCCTTCCACGAGGACCT
>JBBJNU010000099.1:0-6879 GCA_037721005.1 Thermoleophilaceae bacterium
GCTCACGCTCGCCGAGTTGATCGGCTGCGTCGCGGGCGTTGCGCTGGCGCTTTCGCTCTTCCTGCCGTGGTTCGGCACGAGCGAGAACCCGAACTCCATGCTGGCCGGCGCCAAGGGCGGCGACACCGTGAGCGCGTGGGATGCCTTCCCGATCCTCAAGTGGATGCTCGTGGCCGCCGGCGCCGCGCCCTTCATCCTCTCCTGGATCGTCGCTCGCGGCCACAAGTTGTCCTGGAAGCCGGGCGAGGTCACGATGGTGGTCGGCACCGTGGCCTTCGTACTCGTCCTCTGTAACGGCATCATCCTCGGCCGCCCGAAGAACGCGGCGGGGGAGAGCATCGAGATCTCGCTCCAGCTCGGTTACCTCGCCGCGTTGGTGTCCGCACTCGTGCTGGCCGTGAGCGGCTACCTGCGCCAGGCGCGCTACACCCAGGGCCGCAAGCCCCCCGGCGTCATCTAAGGCTGACCGTGCAATCTGAGCCCACAAGCCCCCGGCCGGACCGCAACCTCGCGCTCGAGCTCGTGCGTACCACCGAGTACGCCGCGCTGGCGGCGGCGCGCTGGATAGGGCGGGGCGAGAAGGAGTCGGCCGACGGCGCCGCGGTGGATGCCATGCGCCTCATGCTCGACACGGTGACCATGGACGGGGTCGTGGTGATCGGCGAGGGCGA
The DNA here is from genome assembly GCA_037721005.1 of Thermoleophilaceae bacterium. GTDB lineage: Bacteria > Actinomycetota > Thermoleophilia > Solirubrobacterales > Thermoleophilaceae > JAAYBF01. Next base: position 672 of record JBBJNU010000099.1, read on the forward strand.
AAAGGACGAGGCGCCCATGCTCTTCAACGGCGAGCACGTGGGCGACGGCTCGCAGCCCGAGTGCGACGTGGCCGTGGATCCCCTCGAGGGCACCGAGCTGTGCGCCAAGGGCATGCCCAACGCCCTGGCCACGATCTCGCTCGCCGATCGGGGCACCATGTTCGACCCGGGGCCCTGCATGTACATGCTCAAGGCCGCCACCTCTCGGGACATGGCCTCGGCCCTCGACCTCGAGCGCCCGTTGTCGCAAACCCTCGAGCTGATGGCCAAAGCCAAGGGCACAGCGGTCGGCGACCTCGTGGTGATCATGCTCGACCGCCCGCGTCACGACGACGCCATAAGCGAGGCTCGCAAGGTGGGTGCGCGCATCCGGCTGATCCCGCACGGGGACGTCTCGGCCGCCCTGGTGGCCGTCACCGAGGGCTCGGAGGTCGACCTGCTCTGGGGCATCGGTGGAACGCCGGAGGGCGTGCTCGCAGCCTCGGCCATCCGCTGCATCGGCGGCAGCATCGTCGGCAAGCTCTGGCCGCGTGAGGACGCCGAGCGCAAGGCCGCCCTCGAGGCCGGCTACGACCTCGACGAGGTGCTCGACACCAAGCGCCTCGTGTCCGGCGACAACGTGTTCTTCTCCGCCACCGGGGTCACGGGCGGCGACATGCTGGCCGGGGTTGTGTTCGAGGGCCCGGAGGGGGCCACCACCGAATCGCTGGTGATGCGCTCGCGCTCGGGCACGGTGCGCCGCGTGCACGCCCGCCACGACCGGGCGAAGCTGCGCGAGATCACTGGGGAGAGAGTCGGCTAGCCCGACGCGGCGGCTTCGCGGTCGCCCGGCTCCTCCACGGTTTCGGTGGCCGCGGCTTTGAGGGCCCCGACCACCGACGGGGCCAGGTCCAGCCTCGCGAGCGAGCGCAGGAAGGCGTGGGTCACGATGATGTGGATTCGCAGCTGGGTGATGCGGTAGATGTGGCGGCCCACGCGGGAGAACCAGCCCCAGCCGGCGATCAGCGGGTAGAAGTTGGCCACCTCCGAGCTCACCGTGCCGGTGATCAGCTCCGAGCCTGGGTGCTCCTCGCCGTCGGAAGGGGGCCGGCGCACCGACATCCGCAGGTAGCCCTTCGTGCGCCCGGTTGGCGCCACCAGCAGCCCCTCCTTGATCCGCCAGGTCACCGTGCCGCCGTCGGGCTCTATGTCGTAGTCGGGCTTGTGGAAGGTGAGCAGCACGAACGGCCGTCCGAACACGGCGATGTCACGTCCGTCGTCCGAATAGAGCACCCTCAGCGCCCCCAGCGACACGCGGGTGAGGAAGCGCCAGTAGGTCGCGGCCAGGCGCTCGAGGTATTCCGGGTTCCAGAGCTTGTCGAGCTCCGAGCGCGGCAGCGTGACCTCCGCCTTCTGGAGGGTGCTCACGCTGCCGTCCGCGGAGGAGCCGGACTCGGGAACATCCACGATCGTCACCCGGGCTCGGGCCTCGCGGCGCTTGCCGGCGATGTGCCTCGGGTCGCGCTTGCGCATCAAGCGCACCATAGCCCCGTCAGGAGCTCCGCCGACACACGTTCACCGGCCGCCACCATGCCTTCCCCGGCCGGGATGAGGGCCAACGCGCCAGCGTCGAGCATCGAGGAGAGCACGTGCGATTCCTGGGCCCCCGTCGGGGTTGCGTGCCACCCGTCGTCCCCCGTCCGCAGAACGCAGCGAATTGCCTGCTCGCGTACCGGGTTTCGCGGCACGTTCTCATCGAGGATCGCGGTCAGGCGCGTTGCCGACGGGTCCGCGCCCTGGAGCGCCCTGAGGGCGGGCGCCACGAAGAGCTGGAAGGTCACCATCGCCGACACGGGGTTGCCCGGGAGGCCAAAGACCAGCACCGATCTGGCGTCACCTGCGAGCTCCCCGAACCAGGTCGGCTTGCCGGGCCTGAGCGCTACGCCCCAGAAGCGCTCGCTCACCCCCAGCTCGGCGAGGGCGCCCTTCACGTGGTCGTGAGGACCCACCGACACGCCACCCGACACGCACACCACGTCGGCAGCGGCGAGCGCGCCACGCAGCGCGTCGCGGGTGGCTTGGGGATCGTCGGCCACGGTCTCGCTGCCTTGCGTCACGCCCCCCGCGAGAGCTACCTGACCGGCCAGCGCGATCGGGTTCGAGCTCCAGATCTGCCCGGGCTCCAGGGGGTGCCCGGGAGGCACGAGCTCGTCCCCGGTGGTTACGATCGCGACGCGGGGACGGCGCGCGCAGCGCACCTCGCAGTGGCCGGCGCTCGCGAGTACCCCGAGCGCGGCGGGGCCGAGCCCGGCGCCCTCGCGCAGGAGAAGCGCGCCCGCCGCGAGTGCTTCGCCCCGGCGGCGGATGTTGTCGCCCGCGGGTGGGGCCGGGACCCGCACGCGCTCACCCGACACCTCTGCCTGCTCGAGCGCCACCACCGCGCCCGCGCCCCGGGGCACCACGGCGCCGGTGGAGATACGGACCGCCGAGCCGGGCCTCACGGGCGTCGGCGAGGGGCTGCCCGCGCGCGCCTCGCCCGAGATTTCGAGTACGCCCTCGGCGCCGGGGGCCACGGCGAACCCGTCCATGGCCGACGAGTCGAACGGCGGCACGTCGGAGCGGCTGTGCAGGCCTTCGCTCACCACCCTGCCGAGGGCCACCTCGAGGGCCACGCGCTCGGCGGGAAGTGGCGACACCGCCGCCAGCACGTGGCGCCGGGCCTCGTCGATCGAGATCAGGGTGGCCATCGCCAGATCTTGGCAACCCCGAGGTCCTATCCGACTGCGTTCCTACGATCGCGGCACCGGCAGAGGAGAAAAAGAGCGTGCCCGAACCAGATCGCAGCCGAGAGAGGGACATACGCGCGACCCTCGCGCGGCTCGAACGCGATCGCGAGGCTCTGGCCAAGTCATGGCTGGTGAAGCTCATCGAGCGGGCGTCGCTCGACGAGATCTCCGACCTGCCCACGGCCCGCATCGCCTCTGAGCTGCCGGACCTGATGTCCGGGGTACTGGCCCTCTCGGAAGGCGGTCACGCCCCCGCGGCGCCCGGACCGGGCGACCAGGCTGAACGGCTCATACAGCTGCGTGACTCACGCACGCCGAGCGCCTCCGACCTGACGCGCGACGTGACGGCCATCCAGCTCGTGATCCTCGAAGCGCTGCGCCACGACTCCGACGAGCTCGACGGCGCCGGAGTGGCCGAGCTCGCGGCCGGCGTTGCCGGCGCGACCGCCTCCCTGCAGGAGGCCGCTGTGGAGAATCTGATGGCGCGCCGCGGGCGCGAGGCCCACACGGTGGCGGAGAACGACCCCCTCACCGGCCTGGCCACCCTCCGCAGCCTGCGCCGGGAGGTCGAGCGGGCCCTCGCCCTGCACAAGCGTTACGGCCACCCATTCGGGCTGCTCGTGCTCGACGTGGAGGGCCTACGCCAAATCAACGATTCGCAGGGCGCTCAGGCCGGCGACCGCGTGCTCGTGCAGGTGGCCCTGGCCGCGCGCCGCACCATTCGCTCCGTGGACCTGCCGGCGCGGATCGCGGGCGACGAGTTCTGCATCCTCGTGCCCGACGCAACCGCGGAGTCAGCCCGAACGCTGGGCGAGCGGTTGGCCGAAGCCGTGCGCCACGAGACCTCTACCCCCGACGGTCCGGGCATCCGGGTGGCGGTCGGCGTGGTGGCGTGTCCCGAGCACGGCGATGAGGTGGGCGCGCTGCTCGATGGCGCCGACGGAGCCATGTACCGGGCCAAGTCCGGGGGAGAGGCGGTTGCGGTGGGGGCCCCGGCCGAGCCGGAGATCACCGTCAAACGGCGGACCTGAGAGTCCCAGTTGCCCTCCCGGCTGAAACGGTAGAGGCGGCCGTAGGGCGAGTGGCGCCCGGGGGGCAGGGGGTGGGAACCCCCGAGGTTCTCTCGCGCCCGGGGGGCAGGGGGTGGGAACCCCCCGAGGCCTCACTGGATCAGGCCGTAACGGATCCCGATCGCTACTGCCTGCGTCCGCGTGGAGGCCTCGAGCTTGGCCAGGATCCGCTTCGTGTGCGTGCGCACGGTCTCCGTGGAAAGCCCGAGTTCCTTCGCCACGTGGTCGGTCTGCATCCCGTGGGCGAGCATCTGGAGGATCTCGCGCTGGCGCGCGCTCAGGGTCCGGTCGCCTTCCTCGAGCACGATGCTGGCCGACAGGCTGGGGTCGATGTAGAAGTTGCCGGCGCGGGCGGCTTCGATTGCCCGGATGAGGTCGCTCGAGGGTGAGTCCTTGCGAACGTAGCCCTTAACGCCGGCCTTCACGGCCTCGCTCAACAGCCGTGCCCCGCCGTCGGCGGTGAAGATCACGATCGGCGCCCCCAGCTCCTTGCGCAGGCGCTTGACCAGCTCGGCAACGTCGGCGCCGGCCTTCCACGGGTCCACCACCACGATGTCCGCGCCGGCTCCGTCCGCACCCGCGGTGGCGGCGTCGAGGTCCCGGGCGCACGAGACGACGGCCCCGGAGAAGGTGTGTTCGATCAGCGCCTGAACGCCCTGCCGGACGATCGGGTGCTCGTCGATGATCGTGGCCCGTAGAGGTTTCGACGGTGATGCCATCCTGGGCAGCAACATACCCCCCTTGGAGCCTCCAGCTCCCCCTCCCGGGTCAGTCGTCTCCGAGGGCCAGCTCGCCCGTGTCGTGGATCTCGAAACGCATCGCGTTCACCACGCCCCCGGCCAAGAGGATGATCGCCAGGGCGTAGAACCAGATCAGCACGATCAGCACGAACACGAACACGGTGCCGAATCTGGCGATCGTGGAGACCGTGGAGAGGTAGGTGGGAAACGCGAGATCGATGATGCCGATGGCGAACGTGGCCCCTAGCGCGCCCGGCCAGATTGCCCGCCACGGCAGCCGGCGGTTGGGCACTGTGGTGTAGATGAGGCAGAGGATCAGAAAGAGGACGAGGAGGCCCGCGGCGAGGCTCACGCCGAGCACCAGCCCGTTGACGTTCGATAACCCGAAGGGGAGATCCTCTGCGCTCGAGCGCAGCAGGCTCTGCAGGGCGGGCACCGCCACCGTGGCGGCCATGAAGAGCAGGACCACCAGCAGCATCGCGAGCGCGAAGCGCTTCTGCTGAAGCCAGGAGCGACACGGCACGTGGTAGATGCGGCAGAACGCGGTGTCGAGCGACCCCCAAAAGGACGACCCGAGGTAGATGCTGGTGGCGAGGGCCACGACCCCGAATTGGGTGGAGGAGTTGCGCACGTTGTCGAGGGCCTCCACGAGGGTGTTCTCGGACGCGGCCGGAAACAACCCCTGCAGGTCCTTGAGGACGCTTCGTTCCAGGTCACTCGACTCCAGCACCCTGCCGGCGATGAACAGGGCCAGCAGGGCCAGCGGGAAGACCGAGAGCAGGAGGTTGTAGGCGACCATGCCCGAGAGGCCGGTCACGTTGTCGGTGTAGGCCTTCACGTAGAAGTCCTTGACCGTCCGCCACGGCGACCGGTGCCTCTTCCCGGCCGGTTTGGGCATCCTCAGGGCCGCGGAATGCGGCGCAGCACGTGGCGGGTGGCCCCGTCGGCCACCCGGAAACCGGCCCCGGCGACCTTCACGACGCCCTTCACGGCGTCTCCGACCGGGTCACCCTTGGGCGGTTCGGATGCGGGATTGACCCTGGGCCGCGGCCCGGATCCGGTCTTCGCGGATTGGCGCTTGGCGCTGCGGGTGCCAGGACGGGATCTCGGCAGGTTTCCCAGCAGTCCTGGCTCCTCGGCAGTCATCCGGGGGGAAGTCTATGAGAGCGCGTATCGAATGCCGGCGAAGAGGGTAAGAACCAACTCGTTGACTGGCAGGTCAAGGCCGGTGACAGCGGGCAACCGGCCTGCTTGACTTACGAATGGATAGCCCTATGGTGGGAAACGTCTGTTGAATGGCCCGCGGCGCGTGCCGAGGCCTGGTCAGAGGTGATGGGATCGCGATGTCAGTAGCCGAACTGCAAGAGCTCGAAGAGGTGAAGCTGCTTCTCACGAAGGGGCAGACCGCCGGCGTGCTCACCTACGCCGAGGTGGCCACCGCGCTCGCGGAGGTCGACCTCGACGACGGCGACATCGAGGACCTGCACCAGCACTTCGAGAAGTCGGAGATCGAGCTGGTCGAGGAGATCGACCCCGCGGTCGCCGCCTCTCAGGTCGAGCGCGCGCCCGACAAGCGCACGCGGCGCAAGAAGGCCACGATCGACCTCAAGCCGGACATGACCACGGACAGCCT
>JBBJNU010000100.1:0-6878 GCA_037721005.1 Thermoleophilaceae bacterium
CTGCTCGTCCTGGTTCTGGACGACGAACAGCTTGCGTCCGCGCAGGAGGATGCCGTCGCCGTTACGCACGGGCCGGTCCAGCTCGATCTCGCGCGAGCGCCCGGTCCGCGACCGGACGCGGAACAGCTTGCCCGTGCTGGACGCTGGAATCGGTGGCGTACACGGCTCGCTTCGTGACCACCACGTCGTTCACGAAGCCCGATGCCGGGAGCACGTCGTCGCCCGTTTCCGCGTCGTACACGTAGATCGCCTTCGACGTGCCGCCGGCCACATAGACAGGTCAGAGCGCTTGTCGACCTTGAGGCCGACGTGGTTGCGTCCCCGGCCGGGACGCAACCAGCACCTCGCCGGTCCCGGTCTCGTAGCTCCCCCGGAACACCTCACCCGAAAGTGTCGTGATCGTAGGGATCACCCACATGACGGCCTCGGTGGTGCTGGGGACCATGGTGTGGCGCCAGCTGGACTCCGAGGAGCGCGACGCCGAAGCGGCTGAGCGCTAGGCGATGGCGGCCGCGGCCGGTGTCGAACGGCGGGCCTCAGCCCAGGTCACGAGCCGCCCGCGCTCCTCGTCCCACACCTTCAGCCGTACGGCAGACAGGCCGTCCCACAGCGAGAGCGTGGGCACATCGTGGAACATCGGGTTCTCGTCGTGCGCGCGCTGGAGGTTGTAGTTGGGGATGCGCGCGCTGAGGTGGTGCACGTGGTGCAGCCCGATGTTGCCCGAGAAGAACTGCAACACCTTGGGCAGCCTGAGGTACGAGCTGCCGAGCAGCGCGGCGTCGGCGTAGCTCCAGTCGCCCGTGCTCTGCCAGTACGTGTCCTCGAACTGGTGCTGCACGTAGAAGAGCCAGACGCCGGCCGCTCCTCCCATGAGGGCGGTGGGACCCTGCACGAGCAGGTAGTCCGCCGGACCCATGAGCCAGCAGAGCACGGCGATCACCCCGAGCAGCGCCACGTTGGTGGCCACGATGGAGCGCTTGATGCGCGGCCGGGCGTCGCGCGAGACGAGTCGGGGCTGAACGATCATCGCCCAGATCGGGCCGATGCCGAACATGACCAGCGGGTTGCGAAAGAGGCGGTATCCCAGACGACCGCGCCACGGCATGGCGTAGTACTCGGCGGCGGTCATCATCGGCACGTCACCGGTGCCGCGGCGGTCGAGGTCGCCGGCGGTGGCGTGGTGGACCTGGTGGTTGTGCCGCCAGGCGGCGAACGGGGTGAAGACCATCAGCCCGAGCACGGTGCCCACCCAGGTGTTGGCGCGCTTGGACTGAAACAACGAGCCGTGGGTGCAGTCGTGAAAAAGGATGTACACGCGAACGAGAAAGCCGGCCGTGGGCACCGCGAGGGCGAGCGTGAGGAGATAGGAGACGTCGAGCGATAGGTACATGAGCACCGACAACCCGAGGTAGGGGGTCACCGACGTGGCCAGATCCACCAGCGAACGGGAGAGCCGGGGGGTCTCGTAGGGCTCGAGCACCTCGCGCCAGAAGGGGCGTTGGCTGCGCGACGGTTTCACGTCCACGGGCGGGTCGATCGTGCCCAGGAGCTCGCTCATCCGATCAAACTTAGCTCAGGCGAGCAGGCGTGTGGCGAGATCTTGGGCCAACGGCGAGCCCTTGAAGTGTCCGCGCCGCGCAAGACGGCGAAGCTGCCGGGCGATCACCCTGTCCATCAGGCGCCGCGGCGCCCGGCTCGCGAGTGCGTAGTTCACGGTTCCCCGACGGGTTGTGGCGAGGTCGCGTACCGGCGTGCCGAGCGCCGCCCGGGCGAGGGCGCCGGCCGCGTCGCCGACGCTCTCGGCCGGCACGGCCCCCTCGAGCGTGATGCCCGACTCGGCGGCGCTCTCGTGGATCGGCGTGCGAATGTAGCGATGCCCGGCAGATCTGGGGTCTTCGGCTCGGTGAGCGGCCCCGTGCCGGCCACGAGCACTCTCGCGGTCACCGGGCCGGAGGAGGTCTCGATACGCCATCGCCCAGACCTTTCGTCCCAGGAGGCCGACGAGACTTCGCAGGCGAGCCTCACGTGCGGGCGGACGCCGAAGTCATCGGCACAGCGGCGCAGGTAGTCGCGGATCTCGGGCTGGCGCGAGTAGGTGCGCGTCCAGGTGGGGTTGGGCGCGAAGGAGAAGGAGTAGAGGTGCGAGGGAACGTCGCAGCCGCAGCCCGGGTAGGTGTTGTAGTGCCAGGTGCCGCCCACGTCGTCCCCGCGTTCGAGCACCACGAAGTCCTCGATGCCCTCCTGCTTGAGGCGGATCGCCGTGCCGAGGCCCGAGAAGCCGGCGCCGATGATGGCTATGTCTGAGTGCTGCTCGTCGTGCACGTTCGTTCGCCCTCCTTGGTTGGTTACAAGAACGTAAGTTACATAGGTGTAAGGTGTCCGCCAAGTGGAAGCCTCTGCCTCGACACGGATGACCGCGGTCGAGCGCCGCGAGCAGCTGCTCGACGTGACGAAGGCGCTTGTCGGGGAGCGCGGCTTCCACGGAGTCTCCATCGAAGCCGTGGCCAAGAAGGCGGGCATCTCGCGACCGATCGTCTACGGGCACTTCGCGGACCTGCGGGGGCTGTTCGAGGCCCTGGTCGAACGCGAGGGCGCAAGGGCGCTGGCCCAGCTCGACCATGTGCTGCCCACCGATCTCGCCTCGGGCGACCCGAGGGAGCTGCTCTTTCTCTCCCTGCGCAGCTATCTGGAGGCGGTGCTGGGCGATCCGGACACCTGGCGCCTGGTGCTCATGCCGCCGGAGGGGGCGCCCGAAACCCTGCACGCGAGGATCGCGGAGGGACGTGACGCCGTGGTGGCCCAGCTCGCCGGGGCCGTGGGAGGAGGCTTCGCGCCCGGACGCGGGCCGCCGGATCCCGAGCTCACGGCACGGATGCTCTCGACGATGGCCGACGACGCCGCGCGGATGGTCCTCGCCGACCCGGAGCGCTATCCACTCGAGCGCATCCTCGGGCACACGCGCTGGTTCCTCAACCAGATCTCCGACTGAAGCCCCTCCCGGTTAGAGTTGGTAGCGATGGATGACGAGGTGAGCACCAAGGAGCTGCGTGTCGCCCAAGGCGCGAAGGAGGAAGCGGAGCGCCGGGCGGCCGAGCGCTCCGACAGCGCCGAGGAGACCGCCCAGCACGACCGCCGGGCCGAAAAGTCCGCGTATCTGAAGGCTAAGCTCGAGCAGCGCGAGGAGGCTGAGCGCAAGGCGGATTAGAACCTGTCTCGAAACCGATCGTGGTCGGAGGGGTCCGGATCCGTGGATGCCGGGCGTCGGCGACCGGCCGCGAGCGGATTCTGAGACAGGTTCTTAGGCGAAGTCGCTCAGCGCGCGTAACCGTAGGACGGGGTTTCCGCCGGAGAGGCCCTGACAAACGACGGAGAGGACCGAACATGGTCAGCGACACACTTGCCAACACCGCACGAGCCGCGCACGACTGGGGGCTCGCCAGCTTCCTGGGCGGATCGATGTACGGAAAGTTTGCCCTCAACCCGGCGGTGCGGGTGATCGAGAGCAAGTCCGATCGCGGCAAGGTCACGAACACGGCGTGGAACGGCTACAACGTGATCAACGCGGTCTCGCTCGCCGCGGTTGCGGGCGGCTGGGGCGCCGCTCGGCTCACCGAGGCCCGGCCCGACCGCCTCTCGGGCCGCGAGCGCGACCTCGCGAAGGCGAAGGACGGCTTCGTGATCTCCACCCTGCTCACCGGGATCGCGAGCGGCATCCAGGGCGCGCGGCTTGCCAAGCAGGCGCCCGACGGAGCGGTGCCGGTCGAGAGCGGAGTGACCCCCGCCGAGGAGACTCCGAAGGCAGCCGCCACGATCCAGCGCTCGCTCGGGATGCTCGGGAACCTGAGCATTCTCTCGGGTGTAGGACTGGTCGTGACGAACGCGATCCTCGCCCAGACCAACTACAGCCGCCCGCCCGTCCGGCGCGGACTCCTGCGGCGCAGCAGCTGATCGGCGGCCGGAGGCGGCGCGTGAGCCGCCGCCTCCGGCCGAGTACCAAGCTGGTGGCGGCTGTAGGTTGCGGACTTGCTCGCCGCCCTCGAGGAATTGATCGACTCCGCCTCGCGGCACGCTGCTTACGCGGACGCCCGCCACGTGCGAACCCGCCGCGAGGCCGTGACCCTGCGCAACGGCGCGCTGGGTTCGGTGAACAACCACGAGGAGGAGGGATTCGGGGTGCGCGTGCGCGTGGGCGGCGCGTGGGGCTTCGCGGCTTCACGTGGCTCGGAGCGCGACGCCGGCGAGGACGCGCTGCGCCGCGCGCTTGCCGTGGCAGAGGCGCAGCCCCGGTCTGAGGAGCGCCCGCTCGCGCCCGAGCCGGCGGCTCGCGGTTCCTTCTCTTCTCCGGTCCGGGTCGATCCCTTTGCGGTCTCCCTGGAGGACAAGCTCGCGCTGCTGGCCGAGGCCGACACCCTCATGCGCGCCGAACCGCGGGTGTCGGTGGCCATGTCGCAGATGTCGGCCAAGGAGGAGGAGAAGGCCTTCGCCTCGACGGACGGAGCGGCATGCCGGCAACGGCTGACCGAATGCGGCGGCGGAATCCAGGCCATCGCCGTCGGTGAGGGCGCCACCCAGATCCGTTCCTATCCGGGCTCGCACTCGGGCCAAGTGGCGCAGACCGGCTACGAGCACGTGCTGGCCCTCGACCTGCCCGGCAACGCGCCGTGGGTGGCAGCCGAGGCGGCTGCGCTGCTCGACGCCCCTCGGTGCCCGGCTGGCCGCACCACGCTGGTGCTGGCGGGAGAGCAGCTCGCCCTGCAGATTCACGAATCGGTGGGCCACGCCATCGAGCTGGACCGCGTGCTCGGCGGCGAGGCCTCCTACGCGGGCACGAGCTTCGTGCCCGCGGACGGGGCCGGCTCGCTTCGCTACGGCTCGGAGCACATGGACGTAACCGCCGACGCAACCCTGCCCGGCGCTCTCGGCTCCTTTCGTTGGGACGACGAGGGGGTGGGCGCCCAGACGCTCCCCATCGTTCGCGAGGGAGTCCTGCGCGGCTTCCTCTCCTCGCGCGAGAGCGCCGCCGAGATCGGCCTTCCCCGCTCCGGCGGCTGCATGCGCGCCGAGGGGTTTGCGCGCCAGCCGATCGTACGAATGACCAACGTGGGACTCGACCCTGGGGGAGCCGGCTCGCGCGACGAGCTGATCGGTTCGATTGCCCACGGCATCCTCATCGAGACCAACCGCTCGTGGTCGATCGATTCCAGGCGCCTGCACTTCCAGTTCGCCGGCGAGGCCGCGTGGGAGATCGTGGACGGCCGCGTCGGGCGGATGCTTCGCGATCCGGCCTACTCGGGCACCTCGCCGGTGTTCTGGGCGGGCCTCGACGCGGTGTGCTCGGCCCAGGAGTGGCAGTTGGCCTCGGTGACCAACTGCGGCAAGGGCGAGCCGGGGCAGCTGGCCTCCGTGTCCCACGGCTGTTCGCCGGCGCGCTTCCTCGGGGTGGAGGTGGGTTCCGGATGAGCGAGGCGTCGGACCTGGCCGAGCGGACGCTCGCCGCGGCCGGGCCAGGCGAGGCCATGGTCAGCGTCACGCGCGAGCGTTCGCTCATGATGCGCTTCTCACGCTCGCGTCCGACGCAGGCCACGTCGGTAGATGACCTCACCGTCGAGGTGGCCGCCCTGCGCGAGGGCCACGTGGGCCGCGCGGCCAGCAACGCCACGGACTCGGAGGCCCTCCAGCGTTGCGCGCGCACGGCGGTGAGGCTGGCCGAGGCGGCGGCCGGCATCGCGGGCGCCGGGGACTATCCGGGGTTTGCGCTCCCCGCCCCGGTGCGCGGCCACGAGGGTCACGACCCCGACACCGCGGCCCTCGACCCCGAGCACGGGGGGAAGGCGCTGGAGAGTGCCTTTGCCGTAGCGCGTGAGTCTCACAGCGAAGCCAGCGGGATGTGGACCGCGGCGGAGGTGCAAAGCGCCATCGCCTCCTCGTCCGGCCTGTCGGTGACCGACCGCGTGACCGACGCGTTCGTGAAGGTCGTGGCCTTCGAGCCCGGCGGGCGCAGCGGTTACGCCAGCCAGACCGCCGTGGCAGCCGGCTCGCTAGACACCGGAGAGGTGGCACGCCGCGCGGCCGAGAAGGCCACACGAGGCGCCCACGAGACGGAGTCCCTACCGGCCGGCGCGTACACGGTGGTGATGGAGCCACCCGCCGTACACGAACTGCTCGGCGTGCTCGCGAGCACAGCGTTCAACGGCCTTGCCCACACCGAGCTGCGGGGTGCACTCGTTGACAGGCTGGGCAGCAGGGTGACCTCTCCAGCTGTGAACCTGTCCGACTCGCCGCGGTACGCCGGCACCCTCCCCCGGAGCTTCGACGCCGAGGGCGTGCCCAAGGCCCCGCTGCCCCTGATCCAGGACGGCGTGGCACACCGCGTGGTGCACGACACACGGTCGGCGGCGCTCGCCGGAACGAGCTCGACTGGGCACGCACTCGCGGCGGGTGGCGACTCAGACGGCCCGGTGCCCACCAATCTGGTGTTGATCGGTGGAGCGGCCACCGACGAGCAGGAGCTGTGCGAACCGATCGAGCGCGGCATCTACGTGACGCGGCTCTGGTACACGAACGTCGTGCGCCCGCGGGAGGCCCTGTTCACCGCCGTGACCCGCGACGGCACCTTCCTCATCGAAGACGGCCTCGTCACTCGGCGCCTCGACGACATGCGGGTCACCGACTCCGCGCTCGGCATGCTCGGGCGCCTCGAAGCGCTGGGCCAGCGCCCGGTCTTGGTCTCTGACGGCGAGCTCTACGGCCGGCGCTTCGCCACGGGGTCGGTGTGTCCCCCCGTTCGCATCGGAGCCGTGAGCTTCACGGGCTCCGCCGCGTTGCCCCAAGCGAGAGGAGCGCAGCCCGATCGGTGATCGGGCGAGCACCGAACGAGG
>JBBJNU010000006.1:0-23358 GCA_037721005.1 Thermoleophilaceae bacterium
TGGACATCCTCGAGAAGCACGGCAAGAAGCTCCACATCAAGAAGAGCCACCTCGCCACCGCAGATCGCTGGTTCGAGAAGCACGGTGACCTGACCGTGCTCGTCACGCGCATGCTTCCGATCATCCGCACCTTCATCTCGCTACCCGCCGGGGTGGCGCGGATGCCCTTCTGGCGCTTCAGCGTGCTTACCCTCATCGGCTGCATCCCCTGGGTCCTGATGCTCACCCTCATCGGCAAGGCCGCGGGGGACAACTGGGAGAGCTGGAAGGACTCGCTGCACTACGTGGACTACTTCGTGGCCGCCTGCATCCTCGGCGGCCTGGCCTACCTGCTGATCCGCAGCCGCCGCGGCCGCCCTCCCGGCGACCCTGCCGCCGAAGCCGCGTAGCCCCATAATGGCTGCGTGAGCGAGGGGGCATACGCGCGAGCCGGCGTGGACGCCGGCCAGGCCGGGCGCGGCGTGTCCGCCCTGGTGGATGTGCTGCGCACCATCGACACCGGTAGCCCTACCCGGGCGCTGCTCGGCTCAGGGCACTACGCCAACGTGCTGCGCCTCTCCGAGGCCACTGGCCTCGCCCTCTCGACCGACGGGGTGGGCACCAAGCTGATCGTGGCCGAGGCCCTCGGGCGCTTCGACACGGTGGGCATCGACTGCATCGCCATGAACGTGAACGACGTGGTCTGCGTGGGCGCCGAGCCCATCGCCGTGCTCGACTACATCGCCGTCGAGGAGGTGAACGACGCCGTTCTCGAAGCCCTCGGACGGGGGCTCAAGGCGGGTGCCGAGGATGCCGGAGTGGAGATCCCGGGCGGGGAGCTGGCCGTGGTGCCCGAGCTGATCCGTGGTCATCCCTCCCCCACCGGGATCGACCTGGTGGGCATGTGCGTCGGCCTTGTCGATATCGAGGCGATCGTGACCGGCGCCGGCATCCAGCCCGGCGACGCCGTGGTGGGCCTGCCCGCCAGCGGGGTGCACTCGAACGGCCTGACGCTGGCCCGGCGCGTGCTCGAGGATCTCGACGAGACGCCGCCGGAGCTCGGAGGCCTCAGCGCCGGCGAGGCCCTGCTCGAGCCCACGGTGATCTACGTGCGCGCGGCGCTCGAGCTGCTGCGCGCCGACGTGGACGTGCGCGGGTTGGCCCACATAACCGGTGACGGCCTGCTCAATCTGCTGCGCCTCGAAGCGGCCGTCGGCTACCGCATCGACTCGCCACTGCCCGTGCCGCCGATCTTCGAGCTGATCGCGGCCCGTGGCGAGGCACCGCCCGAGGAGCTCTACGAAGTGTTCAACATGGGCTGCGGCTTCTGCTGCGTGGTGCCCGCCGAGCATGCGGACCAGGCGGTGTCGATAGCGGCCGGCCGCCACCCTGGCGCTGCCGTGATCGGCGAGGTCACCGATCGCGCGGGCCTGGTGGAGCTCCCGGTCCAGGGGCTCACCGGGCGCTCCGGCGCCGGCTTCGCCCGGGCGGGGTAGCCGGGGCCGAGCACGCTGTGGTCTTTGATGTGAACGTACCCATGGGGTACCAAATGCCTCAAGACCCTCGGTCGGAGCCCCGCGCTTACCACTGCCCTGCTGGAAGGGCCGTGACACGACCTCCGTGATTGCTTTCACGCGGGAGCGGTCGCGGGCTGAGATCGCCGAATGGTCTCTTTGGTAGCCCGTGCACGGATCGAGTGCGACGAGGAGCTCTAGTCGCATACCGCAACCGGACTACGCGCCCGCGACGTACTGCCCAGCCGCGGAGTCCAGCCCACCCGTGCTTTGCGCGATACGCACTCACACGACTGAGGCCCGACTCCGCGAAAAGCCGGCGTGACCTCAGCCCTCGGCCGCCTACGCCGGCTCCCACAGCCGCCCCGCAAGCACGGGTACCGGGCGGGCGTGCCACTCGAGCGCCAACGCGATGAGCTCTGCCTCGGCCTTCAACGGCGCCAGCCCGCACACGGCGGCCGCCTCAGGCGCCGCCATGCGTCCAAAGCGCTCCAACGCCTCGGCCACGCTGGGCCGGGGATCGCTCGCCGGCTGGGCCCCTACGGCGAGGACGGCCTCGCGCAGGGTCGCAGGCGACTGGCTGCCGAACAGCCAGCGCACGTCGCCGCTCTCGCCCTCGAAACGAAAGGTCGGGAAGATCACCCGCTCGACACCGGCCGGCCGCGAGCAGCTCACCTCACCGGCGGCCTCGGCCTCGGCTGGCACGTCGCGGGCCTCCTCCAGGTCAAGGCCGAAGGCCTCCACCACCGCGTTCGAGGCGAGGTCGAGCCTGAGGCGCTCCACATCGAGTCCCACCCCGCGGGCTTCCGAGACCAGCGCCTCCGTGGTGTCCAGCTTGCGCCCGAAGCAGGTGATGCCCTCGCGCAGGGCGCGGAGGTAGCGGTAGCCGCCATCCGTTGCCTGCTCGGCCGCGGCCTTCACGGCCATGCAGGCAGGATAGGTCGACTTCATGGGTCCCTCGTGCCACACCCGCGGGTCGGTCGGCATGCCGGTATCGGCGGCCGCCTTCAGCCACGGCTCGACCAGGCCTTTGGCCGGAAGTTCACGGGCCAGGCCACCCATCACGAAGGTCCAGGACAGGGCGTCGCCGAACTCAGTCTGCAGAGCACGCAGGCCAGGCTCGGTAGCCCACGACCAGACACAGGCCGGATCGGTGATGCAACGGACATGAACGGCCATCGAAAGCCCCACAATACGTCTATGCCGCCCGCAGCATTCGCCATCAACGCCAAGCCCTTCCCCCGGCCCGACCCTTCCCCCCATTGATCGGCACCTCTCTCAACGACCGCTTCCGCCTGGAGGAGAAGATCGGCTCCGGTGGCATGTCCACCGTCTACCGCGCCTTCGACCCCACCCTCGAACGCTGGGTGGCTATCAAGGTCATGCACCGCGACATGTCCGAGGACCCGGACTCCCTCGAGCGCTTCCGCCGCGAAGCCCGGGCGGTGGCGCGGCTCTCTCATCCCCACGTGGTCACCGTGATCGACTTCGGCGAGGACGACGGCACCCCCTACATCGTGCTCGAGTACGTAGAGGGCGAGACGCTCAAGGAGCGCATCAAGCGCATGGGACGCCTGCCGGTGGCCGAGGCGGTGGCCTACGCGATCGAGATCGGCCGTGCACTGCAGGCCGCCCACTCCGAGCGGCTCGTGCACCGCGACGTGAAGCCCCAGAACGTGCTGATCGACTCGGAGGGCCGGGGCAAGGTCACGGACTTCGGCATCGCCCGCTCGCTGGAGGCCCACGGCCTCACCGCCACCGGCCGCGTGCTCGGCACGACCGACTACGTGTCTCCCGAGCAGGCCCTCGGCAAGGAGGTGACCGAGCAGTCCGACGTGTACTCGCTGGGCGTCGTGCTCTACGAATCCCTGACCGGGGAGGTGCCCTTCAAGGCCGAGAGCCAGGTGGGCGTGGCCATGCAGCACGTAAAGGAGCCGCTGCCCGACGTGCAGCGCCGGCGCCCGGAGGTCTCGGCCTCGCTGGCCGCGGTGCTCGAGCACGCCACCGCGAAGGAGACGGCCAACCGCTACCCCTCGGCCCAGGAGATGGTGCACGACCTCGAGGAGGTGCTGTCGATCGAGGTGGCGCGGTCGGGCGAGACGAGCGGCGAGGCCACGAACGTACTGCGCGCCCTGCCCGACGACACCGCCGAATTCGCGCCCGCCCGGCTGCGCAACCCCCGCCGCTGGGCGCTCACCGTGCTCGCCGTGCTCCTCCTGGTCGGTGGCGCCGTGGCCTACTTCGCCACCCGCACCGAGAAGGGCACCGGCACCGCCGCCGCGCCCCGGGCGGCCGGGCTCACCGCTGTACCCCTCGGCGGGCAGGCAGCCCAGGACTACGACCCGCAGGGCGACGACAAGGAGTCTGCCGAGGCCACGCGCAACGCGATCGACGGCAACCGCACCACCAACTGGGACACCGAGAGCTACGAGGCCGAGCTCACGGCCCTGAAGGAGGGCGTGGGCCTGTACGTGGACGCCGGCTCGGCCCTGAAGGCCCGGCGCCTCGACCTCACGACCGCCACCCCCGGCTTCACGGCCTCGGTGTACGCGGCCAACGAGGTGCCGGAGGACATCTCGGGGTGGAGCAAGGTGAGCGAGGACGCGGAGATCACTCAGGACGCCCGCATCGCCGTTGACACCCTCGACCGCAGCTACCGCTACTACCTCCTGTGGATCACCGCCCTCGGGGACAACGAAAAAGCTGAGATCCAGGAGCTCACGCTGCGCCGTTAACTACGCGCGTGGCGCTCGACGGCGATCGTGATGAGCCGGTCGAGCAGCTCGGGGTAGGCCACGCCCGTCGCTCCGAAGAGCTTGGCGTACACGCTCGTCTCGGTGAAGCCGGGGATGGTGTTCAGCTCGTTCACCAGAACGCGGGCGTCGCCCTCGGGGTCCTCCACGAAGAAGTCGCAGCGGGCCATGCCCGAACAGCCCACGCGCGTGAACACGTCGATGGCGATGAGGCGAACCTCCTCGGCCACCGGCTCGGGCAGGCGCGCAGGTACCACGAGCTCCATCCCTCCCGCCTGGTACTTGGCCTCGTAGTCGTACCAGTCGGCCTCGAGCACGATCTCGCCGAGAACGGAGGCCTCGGGCGCCGAGTCCCCGAGCACCGAGCACTCGACCTCCATCCCGTGCGACATGGCCTCCACGATCACGAGGCGGTCGTGCTTGAACGCCTCGATCAGGGCACCGGGCAGCTCGGCGGCGCCCGTGACCTTCGTTATGCCCACGGACGAGCCCATCCGAGCCGGCTTCACGAACACCGGCAGCCCCAGCTGCTCTAGCTCGGACTCATCGTTGCCCTCCCGCATCGCGGCGTAGGGCACCTGCGCCACGCCCGCCGCGCCCATCAGGTCCTTGAAGAGCACCTTGTCCATGCACAGGGCCGACGCCAGCACACCTGCGCCGGCGTAAGGCAGGTCGAGCGCCTCCAGGAGTCCCTGCACGGTGCCGTCCTCGCCATAGGGGCCGTGAAGGGCCGGGAAGGCGGCGTCGCAGCCGAGCAGGCCACCTCCCGGATCGAGAAGGATTGGCTTGTCCTCGCTGGTCCAGCGACCATCGCGTGAGATCACGACGCTCACCGGTTCGTGGCCGGCCTGGGCGAGCCCCTCCCGCACCGCCTGGGCCGACGCGAGCGACACCTCGTGCTCGCCGGAGCGCCCGCCGGCGAGCACGGCGACCCTCACGGCTGGGCCAGTGGCTCGCCCGGGGTGGCCGGAGCCTGGGGCTCTCCCGGCGTCGCCCCCGGGTCGCCGGGATCCACCGCGGCTTCCTCGAAACGCCCCACGATGATCACCACGGAGCCGCCCTCGTCGACCTCCACGCCCGCGCCCGGACGCTGTTCGAGCACCACGCCGTCCTCGGTCTCGTCGTCGGTGGTGCGCTGGCGCACGGACCCGCCGAGGCCGGCATCGCTCAAGGCGCCCAGCGCATCCCCACGGGAGAGGCCGGTCACGTCGGGCACGTCCACCTGCTCGGGTTGGGTGGCCACGGTGATCGTGACCTTGTCGCCGCGCTCTACCCTGGTGCCCGAATCGGGCGACTGCTCCAGCACCTCCCCGTCCGGCGCGTCGTCGGATTCCTCCATCTCCACGGCCACCTCCAGGCCGAGGTCCGTGATCAGCGCTTCGGCCGACTCGCGCGTGAGGCCGACCACGGTGGGAACGGAGATCTGGTCCGGACCGGTGCTTATGTAGAGCTGCACGCGCGAGTTGCGGTCCACCTCCGTGTCGGCTCTCGGCGAGGTGCGTATCGCAAAGCCGTCCTTGACCGTGTCCGAGGGCTCCGCCTGGACGGTCACCTCGAGTCCCGCCTTGTTCAGCTCCTTGGTCGCCCGTTCTCGCGGCTGGTTGATCACAGCGGGCACCCTCACCTTCCCCGGTCCGTCCGACACGATCAGCTTCACCGCGTCTTCGCGCGGCGCGGCCTCGCCCGGGTCGGGATCCTGGCGCAGGACGGTGTCCACGGGCGCCCGGCTTCGCTCGCGCTCCACCTCGATCCTCTCGAAGCCCTTGCGGTCGAGCCGCTCGCGGGCCTCGGAGAGCTGCAGGCCCACCACCCTCGGCACATCGACCTTCTCGGGTCGCGTAAAGGCGTAGGCCATCACACCGATCAGGGCCAGCACCAGCAGAGCCAGCAGCACGTATGGCCACCCCCAGCGGCGATCCTCTCGCTCCACGACCTCCACGTCGCGCTCCACGACCAGCGGTGCGGCGAAGACGGCCGTCTCCCCGGAGGCCGGCAAGCCCTCCATCTGAGCCTGCACGTAGGGGCGGCAGGCCTCGAGAGCCGCTGCGAACTCCTCGGCACTCTGCCAGCGGGCCTCGGGATCCTTCGCGAGCGCGCCCATCACCACCGATTCGAGATTGGGCTCGACGTGCAGCGTCTCATCGCTTGCGCGAGGAGCGGAGTCCGATTGGTGATCGGGCGAGCGGCGCAGCGATTCGCTCATCGGTGGTGGTGGCTCGGAGAGGTGCTTGAGCGCGATGGACACCGCGCTGTCCCCGCCGAACGGCAACCGCCCGGTGAGCAACTCGTAGAGCATGATCCCGATCGAGTAGAGGTCGGAGGCTTCTGAGACCGGGTGGCCCTGGGCCTGTTCGGGAGACAGGTACTGGGCCGTGCCCATGATCGAGCCGGTCTCGGTCATCTCCGAGGCGCCCGCGCGCGCGATGCCGAAGTCGGTGACCTTGGGCACGCCCTCGCCGTCGATGATCACGTTGTGGGGCTTGAAGTCGCGGTGGATCACGCCGTTCTTGTGCGCGAACGCTGCCGCGGCCAGGATCGCCACGCCGAGGTCGATCACCTTGAGCTGGTCGAGGGGCGCCTCCGCCCCGACCACGTCCTTCAAGGAGCTACCGGTGAGGTGCTCCATCGCGATGTAGTAGGTGCCTTCGTGATCGCCGCGGTCGTAGACGCCCACCACGTTGGGGTGCTGAAGCCCCGCCGCCGCGCGGGCCTCGCGCCGGAAGCGCTCCACGAACTCTGCGTCCTGTGCAAAGCGCCGGTGTAGGACCTTCAACGCGATCTCGCGCCCGAGGTGGGTGTCCTCGGCGCGGTACACGTCCGCCATCCCGCCCGACCCGATGCGGTCGAGGATCTTGTAGCGGTTGTCCACCAGCGTGTTGTCGGCCACCTCTGTCATCCGATCAGCGCCTCGAGCACCTGCTTGGCGATGGGGGCCGCGACGGTGCCGCCCTGGCCGGACGTGCGCTCCACGGTCACGGCGATGGCCATCCGCGGGTTCTCCACCGGCGCGAAGGCAATGAACCACGCCTGGTTGGAGGTGGCGTTGTCCACCTCGGCCGTGCCGGTCTTGCCGGCAACGTCGATGCCCGACAGGGCCGCCGCGGTGCCCGTGCCCTCCTGCACCACGTTGCTCATCATCTGAGCCAGCTCACCGGCGCTCTCCTCGGACATCACCTGCTCCTGCTCCTCGGGCTGGATGCGGTCGGTCACGCGACCGTCCTTATCCACCACCTTCTCCACGAGTCGCGGCCGCATGAGCTTGCCTTTGTTGCCCACGGCACCCGCGACCAGCGCCATCTGAAGCGGGGTAACCTGGATCTGGCCTTCCGCCCCACCCTGGCCGATGGCCACGCGGCCGATGTCAAAGCCGCCGTCGCGCCGCACGAGGTTGCCCTTGGAGTTGCGGATGCCGCTGGCCAGCATCTGGTCGTCGGGAAAGTCGAGCTGGGGATCTGAGTTGAAGCCAAAGCGGTTCATGTACTTCAAGAGCGTGCCCGGACCTATCTGCTCGGCCACCTGTGCCCAGACCGTGTTCACCGAGTTGGTGAGGGCCTCGGTGAGCGTTATCGGCCCAAAGTCCGCTCCCCCCGAGTTCGCGAGCGGGGCTCCGCTGATCGTCCGGGGCGAGGAGCCGTCCACCACCGAGTCCGGGCTGAACTTGCCCGAGTCGAGCGCCGCGGCGGCGGTCACCACCTTGAACGTCGAGCCCGGCGGATAGCTCGACTGCGTGGCCCGGTTGAAGCTCGCGATCTTGCCGCTCTTCGAGATCTCGTTGGCATCGAACGCCGGGAGCGAGACCATCACCCGCACGCGGCCCGTCTGGGGCTCGATGGCCACCACCGAGCCGTTCTGGCCACCCAGCGCCTGCTGGGCGATTCGCTGCGCCTCGGGGTCGAGCGTGGTGGTCACGTCCTGGCCCTCCTGCGCCCGCCCCTGGAGGTCGGAGAACAGCGTGCCGAACTCGCTCTGCTCGCCCGTGAGGTCGTCGTTGCGTGACTGCTCGAGGCCCGCCTGGCCCACCGACACGAACGAATAGCCCACGGTATGACTGAACAACGGTCCGGTCGGATAGGTGCGGGTGAACGTGCGCTGCAGGCCCTTGCCCCGGGGCTCGGACTTCGCCAGCACGGTGCCGTCGCGGGCGAGCACCAGGCCGCGGGGCACCTGCTGCTGTTCGATCAGCTCGCGGCGGTTTGACTCGTTGGCGCGCAGATCCTCGTTGCCGAACACCGTCCACCACGACGTTCCCGCGATGAGCAGGGCGAAGAGAACCAGCGACAGGCCGAAGAGCTGCACTATCTGGCGGTTCACACGAGACCCCCCTGCCCGACGCGCCGGCCGTCACGCCTGGCGGAGTCCGACACGATGAGCAAGAGCGCGAGCAGCACCATGTTGGCGACGATCGACGAGCCCCCGTAGGACACGAACGGGAGGGTCACGCCGGTCAGGGGGATCACCTTCGTGACACCGCCCACGATCACGAACACCTGCAGCGCGAACACCGCGGTGAGGCCCGCGGCCAGGAGCTTCGAGAAGCCGTCGTGGGCCACGAGCGCGGTCTTGAACCCGCGCGCGCAGAACAACAGGTAGCAGAGCACCACCCCCGCCGCCCCGAACAGTCCGAGGTCGCTCACGATCACGGCGTAGATGAAATCGGTGTGCGGCGCCGGCAGCACGCTTCCGCACTCGGGGAAAGGCACGCTGCAGTTCGGCGCGAACTGCTTCGGCAGCTCGAGCAACGACCGTCCCAGACCACGCCCGAACAACCCGCCATCGGCCTGGGCGAAGAGCGACTGGGTGATCTGCCCGGCGCCGTCTGGCGCGTCGGGGGCGAAGGGCTTCAGCCAGATGTCGATGCGATCCTGCACGTGACTCGTGGTCTGAGCCATGAAGAGGGCGCCGCCCAGGAACATCGTGGCCCCCACCCCGATCAGGGAAAGCCGCGCCGTGGCCACGTAGAGCAGGGCGAGAAACCCTCCGAAGAACATGAGCGACGAGCCCAGGTCGCGGATCACCAGCAGCATGAACATCGCGAGCCCCCAGATGAGCAGCAGGGGCCCAAAGTGCTTGAGGGAGGGCCGTTCGCGCAGCACCGCCACAAGCGAGCCGACGAAGATGAGCAGCAGCACGATCACCGCCGGGCCGAGGTCGAGCGCGAGGCCGAGGAGGAGCACGATCGCCAGCGGTACCGCGTACATCACCGCCTGCCGGGGTAGCGACAACGGCTTCAGGCTTCCTCTCACCAGCACGTCGCCGGTGTCCCGCAGGTAGCTCGCGAGGAACACGATGATGGCGATCTTGGCGAACTCCGCGGGCTGAAATTGAACCGGCCCTACGGCTACGGCCAGGAAGGCGCCGTTCACCTGCGACCCGATGCCGGGGAGCCTCGGCATCACCAGCAGCACGATGCCCGACACGGCGATGAGGTAGCGGTAACGCTCGAGCGCGTGGTGGTCGCGAAGGAAGACGACGGTGGCGCAGAACAGCCCGAGCCCGATCACGAAGACGCCCGCCTGGCGGAGGGCCAGATCGGCGTCGATGCGGTAGATCATTACGAGGCCAAAGGCGGCGAGCAGCGCGGCCAGCGGGAACAGGTAGGGGTCGGCGTCGGGCAGGCGCAGCCGGATGAACAGGTGCCCGAACACGCACAGGCCAAGGAAGATCAGCCCGTAGGTGAGGGTGCCGTCCGACACCTCGTTCGTGCGGTTCACGAGCACGGAGGCGAAGCCCGCGGTCACCAGCAGCGACACCGGGATGAGACCGAACAGCTCGCGGGTGCGGGCGCTCATGGAGTGCCGCGACCGCCCTGGTCGAGCGTTCCGCGCTCGATCTGGCGCACGAGATCTCTCGCGTCGCCACGCGTGCGGAACTCGTGATCGAGCAGGCGCTCGCGACGGACCTTGGCCACCGTCTGGATCGGCACTCCGCTCGTGTACTGCTCCGAATAGAGCTCCACGCCCAGCGGCAGGTCGTAGGGAAGGCCCTGGTAGAGCGTGACGAGGCCACGGTCGTCGGTTCCGATGAAGTGCACCTGGCGGGCGCCGAGGTAGAGGCCTCCGCATACGACAGCCAGCGCCAGCAGGCCGAGAAGGGGGGCCGCGAACCGCCGGCCCTCGCCGCGTCTGGGGGTCCGCTCGCGGGCCACGGGCTGCGGAATAGCGGCCGACGTGGACGTCGTCACCGCCTCGGTCTGGTGCGTGCGTTCGCGTTCGCGCACCGCGGACTGCACCTCGCCGGTGGTAAGGCCGCCGTGAATGGTCTCCTGCCCGGCGAGGGTGTCCTCCTCGGCCGGCGCCTCCCCGTCGTCCTCGACCCGGAACGCGACCGCCGTGATGTTGTCGCGCCCACCGCCCTGGTTGGCGGCGCGGATCAGCGACCCAACCGCCCCCTCCAGGGTCTTCTCTCCCCGGAGGATCGCGGCGATCTCGTCGTCGTTGATCATCCCCGTCAGGCCGTCCGAGCACAGCAGGTACACGTCGCCCGAGCTCGCGGAGTGCGTGTGGGCGTCCACCTCCACGTCGGCCTCGGGCCCGAGCGCGCGCGTGATGATCGAGCGCTGGGGGTGGTGCTCCGCCGCCTCGCGGGTCAGCTGGCCCGAGCGCTCGAGCTCGGCCACGAGCGAGTGGTCGAGCGTGAGCTGCTCCAGCTCGGCGCCGCGCAAGCGGTACGCGCGGCTGTCGCCCACGTGCGCGATCGTCACCCCGCGGGGAGAGACCATCGCCACGGTGCAGGTTGTGCCCATTCCCCTCTTCGAGGGATCCTCCTGGGCCAGGGCGAAGATGCGCCGGTTGGCTTCGCGCACGAGCTTCGTGAGTTGCTCCTCGGGAGTGCCAACCGATCCGCCGGAGTCCTCGAACACGCCGGCGGCGGTCCGCGAGGCCACCTCCCCGGCCTGGGCGCCGCCCATGCCGTCGGCCACGGCGAACACCGGCTCCGCCACCACGTAGCTGTCCTCGTTGGCTTCGCGCTGGCGCCCGACGTCGGTGTCGCCCGCCCGCTCGACTACACGCAGTCCCACGCCTACTCCTGGTAGCGGTACTCGGTGTCGCCGATACGGACTACGTCCGCCACCTTCAAACGCTCCGCTCCCCGCAGCTGCCGGCCATTCAAATAGGTTCCGTTGGTCGAGCCCATGTCCTCCACGTGCATGAAGTCACCGCGCGGGAATATGCGGGCGTGAGCGTTCGACGCGTAGGGATCGTCGATCTTTATCTCCGCGGAGTCGGCGCGACCGAGGAGGGCGCCCTCTGGGATGTCGAACTCCATGCCGGGCTCGTGGCCCAGCGCCGCGATCACCTGCAGACGAGGCTCCATCCCGCTCATCAGGCCGGGCTGGACCGGTTCATCGCGAAGCCGTTGAGCGCCCAGGGCGTCACCAGGCTCGGCCGCCTCCGCCGGAGCCTCGCTGCCGCGGCGCAAGTCGCGAAGCGCGCTCCGCGAGACCCAGAGCAGGAAGAGGTAGAGCACAGCCAGAAAGCCGAACTTCAGGGCAACCGCCACCGGTTCATCCATCAGAGGTGCCCTCCCGTCATTCGAGCTCGAACTCGAGGTCGGTCACACCGAGGGTGATGCGGTCGCCGTGCTGCAGGGTGGCCTTGGAGACCTTGCGGTGGTTCACCTTGATCCCGTTCGTGGACCCGAGATCCACGACGCGCCAGCCCTCGGCCTGGGCGTGCAGCTCGGCGTGACGGCGGGACACGTTGGCGTCGTCCACCACGATGTCGCACTCGCGGCTGCGCCCGATCGTCATACGGTCGCCGCTCAGCACGGTGCGTCGTCCACCCCCCGCCACCACCGCCCGGGTGGGCTTGGCCGGCTCGGGCTCGAGACGCCTGGAGGAGCGGTCGGGCGAGTAGACCATCGTGTGCCCGAAATCCCCTTGTGAGGGAGCGGCGTTGCGCTCCTCGGACGGGTCCTCGTCGAGCAGTTGAGCCTGGATCCCGAACTCGCCGAGATTGAGCCGCTCGTCGGTCTTGAACTTCACCACCGGCCGGCTGGTGAGGGCGAGGCGTTCGGTGCGAGCGTGCTCGAGGAGGTAGTCCGACAGCTCCTTGCGCAGGGCCGGCTCGTAGCTCGAGAACTGCTCGCGGTCCTGTGGTGAGAGGAAGACGCGGTAGTGATTGGGCACGTAGACCCGCGAGACCGACACGGTCTTTGCGTCCTCCATCTCCTTTGCGAGCTTGCGCGCCAGCTCAACCGGCTCCACCCGAGACTTGAAGGCGCGCGAGAACGCGCCTTCCACCAGGCCACCGAGCTTGGCCTCGAGGTTGCGGAGCACGCTCATCCGATATCTCTCCCGGCGGTCATCGGTGGCTCAGGGTAGTGCCGGGGCGGGCTGCTCGGGGCTTGGCGGTGGGGCGATGAGCTTGACCGTTATCGCCACGAGACCGGCCAGCGCGGCGCCCGCCACCGCGCCCCGGGCCTGATCAAGCTCCGCGGTGGCCGCCAGCAGGTCACCGAGCGCGCCGTGGGCAAGCACCAGGCCAACGACCCAGACAAGGCCCACGACGAGGTCCACAGCAGCCCAGCGCCCACGGGCGAAGAAGGGAAGCACGACGGCGAAGGCTCCCCACACCAGCGCCGGCGCCAACGCCGGGGAGGTGAGCATGGGCGCCAGCGCGTTGCCCGCGGCGTCGATCGGCGAGTCCTGCCAGCTTGCGCGCTCCAGCGTGCCACCGGCCACTCCGAAGAGCAACTCGCTGCCCGTGAGGGCCTCCGCCACCGCCAGCCAGAGGAAGCCCAGGGCGCCAAGGCCCACCCGCCGCCAGAGAGTTCGTGGCAGAGCGGCCACGCCTACGAAGAGGGGCGCGAGCGCGATGGTGCCGAGCAGCGGGGCCAGCGCCGGGAGCGACCACAGGAGCCCGGCTCGAGGCAAGAGCAACGGCACCGGAGCGAGGGCAACGGCCAGCAGGAGGGCAACGCCGGCGCGGTCCACCTCCGGGGTGGCCAGGTAGCCGCAGAGCGCCAGCGCGGTCACGAGCCACCCAACCCGCGGGAGCGCCATCACGAGCAGCGCGCAGGCGCCTCCCAGGGCCAGCGGCGACGCGCTCGACTCCGGGGCCAGGCCCTCAAGCGCGGCGAGGAGGAGGCAGCCGGTCGCTAACCCGGAGGCAGCGCGAGGCAGCAGACGGCGGACCAGGCCGAGAGGGACCTTCTCCTCACGGTGGCCGTCCTGGGGCAGCGCCCCCCGGTGGATGAGCGAGTGCAGCTTCGTACGAGCCCGTACGGCGGTAAGCCCGAAGCGCTCCAGGGTCTCCGGCTCCACGAGGCCCCCTTCGTCGGAAAGCCGGCCCTCCACGGACCCGAGCACCTCGCGCAGCTCCCCCGGGCTCAGGCGATAGAAGGGGTCAGGGTCCAGAGCGGCGTCCACGGCGCTGCACAACTCGGCGGGCAGGTCCGAGCGGCGCCTGCCCATCGGGGGTAGGCGCCGACCCACCTGCCGGGCCGTGGCGGCCGGTGAGGAGGCGCGCACCGGGTTGGTGCCGGTCCACGCCTCGTAGAGGGTCAGCGCCAAGGAGTAGACATCGGTGGCGCCCGACACCCGCCCTCCCTCGGCCTGCTCCGGCGCCATATAGGCCAGGGTGCCGAGCACGTCGCCCGTGACGGTCAGGCCTTCGCCGCTGGCGAGGTGGGCGATGCCGAAGTCCGTGAGTTTGGCGAAACCGGCCCCCGCAGCCGGTTCGGCCACCACCATCACGTTGGCCGGCTTCACGTCGCGGTGCACGACGCCGCGCGCATGGGCGTGCTCCAGCGCCTCACAGAGGGCGCCGCCTATCCGGGCTACGTCACGGTCTGAGAGCGCGCCCTCCGCCGAGAGCTCGCCCAGCGTGGCGCCCGGCACGAGCTCGGACACGAGGTAGGTGTCGTGCTCATCGCTGCCGAGCTCATAGAGGGCCACGATGCCGGGATGGTTCAGGCGCGCCGCCGCGCGCGCCTCGCGGGTGGTGCGTTGCCCCTCCTCGCGCGGCACCACCTTCACGGCCACGTCGCGCTCGAGCTTCTCGTCGTGGGCCTGCCAGACCACTCCGAACCCGCCCACCCCGATACGGTGCTCCAGACGGTAACGGCCGAGCACCAGGCGATCCGATGGCGCGCGTGCGCCGATGCGGACCGTGGGCGCCCGGTCGGGCGGCGCAGTGGATTCGGGCGTTCTCATCTGGATCGTTTTTCGGGCGGTTTGCGGGTCTCCCTCCCGGCCGAGCATCTGGTCCCGCTGAAGACAACCGAACGGAAGGTCATACTTCACACCTGTAGAAGGAGCGGTCTCTGTCCTTTATCGACGAACCGAATGAGCCATCACGGCCCGCTCAGCGGCGGGTAGGCAGCAGGCCGCCTTCGGGCCCGACGACCGACCGCCAAACCCTCATGGTACGCCGCATCGCCGCCGGGGTGGCTGGGCTCATCGTTGTTCTGCTGCTGCTGTTCGCCTTCAAGGGCTGCCTCGACGGGCGAAAGGACCAGGCTCTCGAGGACTACGTGGCCGAGGTGCGCGCCCTCGTCAAGGAGTCCGATCGCCAGGGCGACGGCCTGTTCGGCCTCCTCTCCGACCCCGCCGCCGCCGGTAGCGAGGTGGAGGTCGAGAACCAGCTGAACGCCTTCCGCAACGAGGCGAGCCAGTTCGTGGAGCGCGCAAAGGACATCGACCATCCGGACGAGCTCGACGGCGCTCACGGGTCACTCGTCGAGGTTCTGCGCTTTCGCAGCGACGGCGTGTCGAAGGTCGCCGATCTCGTTCCCACGGTCACCGGCCAGGGAGACCAGGCCCAGAGCACGGAGGACATCGCCGGCAGCAACCAGCTCTTCCTCGTGAGCGACGTGATCTTCTCGCAGCGCTTCGCTCCCATCCTGGAGAGAGAGCTCACGGACCAGGGGCTGCGGCCAGAGCGCCTCAAGAGCAACTACCTCAAGGACATCGAGTTCCTGCAGCCCGACGTCGTCGCCGACCGGATCGGGGGCGGGGGCGGAGATCGCGCTGACGGAGACGCGGCGCCCGGTACGCACGGAAACGGTCTCGGTGCGGTCACGCTCGGCGGACAGACCTTGGCCCCCGGAGGGTCCGCGAGCGTCGCCCTCGGTGAGGACCTCGAGTTCGACGTGCAGGT
Source organism: Thermoleophilaceae bacterium (assembly GCA_037721005.1). Classification (GTDB taxonomy): domain Bacteria; phylum Actinomycetota; class Thermoleophilia; order Solirubrobacterales; family Thermoleophilaceae; genus JAAYBF01. The sequence goes on from JBBJNU010000006.1 coordinate 15,349, forward strand.
GACCAACCAGGGCGAGAACACCGAGACCGATGTCCAGGTGAACGTGGTGATCGGCGAGGGTGGCGACGCCGTCAACGCGGAGAGCGTGCTTGACGAGATCGCCGCCGGCGAGACGAAGTCGGTGCAGATCCCCCTCAGCGAGGAGCCGGCCACGGGCCAGAACGTGCCGATCAAGATCGAGATCGAAGGGGTGCCCGGCGAGAAGATGCTCGACAACAACCAGGGCGAGTTCACCGCAGTCTTCACGCGCTGAGCGTCGAGGTAGGCTGGGCCGCGATGGACGAGCTGACCTCCACCCAGGGGATCGTCGCGCTTGCGGCGACGGCAATCGCTCTCATCGCGCTTGTCCTGGCGATCGTCCTGGCCGTGAAGGTTCGCCGGCTGCGAGCCGCTCAGCGGGCCGTGATGGGAGACGCGGGTGAGCGAGACCTCGTAGGCCATGCCGCCCGCATCGAGCAGGCCTTCGTCGAGCTGCGCGACTGGGTCGAGGAGACCTCCGCCGGCATCGAGGAGCGCATGGTCACCGCCGAGAGCCGCATCGACGGAGCGGTGAGCTACCGCTCCGTCGTCCGCTATGACGCCTACGGCGAGATGTCCGGGCAGCAATCGACCTCCATCGCCCTGCTCGACTCCCACCGCTCGGGCGTGGTGCTCTCCTCGATCATGCACCGCGAGAACGCTCGCGTTTACGTGAAATCGGTGGTTGAGGGAGAGGGAGAGTCCGAGCTCTCTCCAGAGGAGCAGGAGGCGATCGAGAGCGCCCTCGCCGGGCGTCCGGGCACCCCGGCCGGCGCCTAGGACCGGCACGATTGGCGCTCAGGGTCGCCTTCCTCGGCCCCGCGGGCACGTACACCGAGGAGGCGCTGCTGGCCTCTGCGCCCGTGGGGGCACAACGCGAACCCCGCGCGACCCTGCACGAGACCGTGATGGCCGTGCAGACCGGAGAGGTCGACCGAGCGGTGGTGCCCATCGAAAACTCCCTGGAGGGCGGGGTGGCCGCCATCCTCGATGCGCTGGCCGGAGAGGCCGACCAGGTGTGCATCGCCGACGAGCTGGTGCACCCGATCCATCACCACCTGGTGGCGGGGCGCGAGTTGGTGCTCGCGGACATCGAGCGCGTGCTCTCGCACCCCCAGGCCACCGCCCAGTGCGCGGGCTTTCTGCGCGAGCGCCTTCCCGGGGCACAGCGGGTGCCCTCGACCTCTACCGCGGAGGCCGTGCGAGCCGTCAGCGAGACCGGAGAGCCGTGGGCGGCGCTGGGCTCACGCCTCGCGGCCGACATGTACGGCGCCACCGTGCTCGCCGAGAGGGTTGAGGACCACCCCGACAACGTCACGCGCTTCGTTTGGCTGGCCCCCAGGGGTGGCGCCACGCCTCGTCCCGACGGACCCGCAAAGACGTCCGTGGTCTTCTGGGGCTTCAACGACTCGTCGCCCGGCGCCCTGGTGTCGGTGTTGCGCGAGGTCTCGGACCGAGATATCAACCTCACGAAGATCGAGTCGCGCCCGCGGCGAGCGCGACTCGGGCGGTACATGTTCTTCGCCGACCTCGAGGGACACCTCGAGGACGCTCACGTGGCCGAGGCCCTCGAGGCGCTGAGCGCAAGGGTCCAGACCCTGCGGGTACTCGGCTCCTACCCGGCGGCCGAGCCCGTCTGAGCGGCTCTACGGAGCCGCCGGCCCAGGTACACTGGCGCGACCGTGGCGGCGAGCTCTCAGGCGGTACTTGGCGCAACTGGGGCTGGTGAGTCCGCCCCAGCGCCACTCAGCGCGCTGCCGGGAGGAAGGGTGGGTCACCGGGTCGGATCTTCGGGCCGAGTTCTGGTCCTCAACGCCTCCTACGAGCCGATCAACGTCTGCACGGTTCGCCGGGCCGCCGTGCTGGTCCTGAAGGACCGCGCGGAGATCCTCGAGCGCAGCGAGTGGGCGCTCCACGCCGAGAACTTCACGCTTCCCCGCCCGATGGTCATCCGCTTGAAGACCTACGTGCGCATCCCCCGCGATGCCCACCGGCGCAAGATCACACGCCGAGCGGTCTTCGCCCGCGACCGGTGGACCTGCCAGTACTGCGGCCAGGAGCGGGGCAACCTCACCGTCGACCACGTGATTCCGCGCTCAAAGGGCGGGGGGTCGGGGTGGGAGAACATCGTGGCCTGTTGCGCCCCCTGCAATCGCCGCAAGGGCGACCGCCTGCCGAGCCAGGCCAACATGGTTCCCAGCCGCGCGCCGGCGGCGCCGAGCGCCACGATCTTCATCCACGTGGCCGCACCGGTGATCCCGCACGCGTGGGAGCAGTACCTCTCAGGTTGACCATGGAGGGTTCCTCGATAACCACGGACTCCCCGCAGTCCCCGCAGGCGCCCGCCTCGAGCGACGCCGCGCGGGGGCCAGTCACCCGCGACGATCTCAAGGCGTTGCGCCGCTGGGTCCTCGTAGCCGGCATATGGGCGGTGGCCGCCACCGCGGTGGCGCTGATCGCACTGTTGGACTCATCGAAGGGCGATGTCGAGCAGGCGGCCAGCGACGCGCAACAACGCGCGGGCGAAGTCGAGAAGCGGGCGGTCAAGCTCGACCGCAATCAGAAGGGCTTCGCCACTCGGATCGACGAGGTGGAGTCGCGCCTCGGCGCCCTGGCCCCACTCACCGATGTGTCAAAGCTTCAGGACCGCGTGGGGCGGGCCGAGGAGAACGCCAGCGAAGCCAACGACAGAGTTGGCGGCTCGAGCGACAAGGTGAAGTCGCTCGAGGATCGCGTTGCGGCGCTCGAGAACGCCCCGGACCCCGGCGCTCCCGCCGGCGGGAGCGCCAAGAAGCCCTGAACGCAGAAGGGGCGCCCTGGTTGGGGGCGCCCCTTCGCTACATCGTTGTCTGGACCTGATCGGGTTGGCTGCTTCGGGCGCTGCTCGCCCGGGCCGGAGGGACCACTCCCGGCCGCCAATCCCGACGGTGCCACGGTTGGACTCCGCTTGACGGGGTCCAGTGAATCCTCGGTGCGATGCACCGAGTTCCAGCTATCCGGTCTAGCGGCCGGACACCTCCAGGGTCCCGTAATTTCTGTCAGTCAAGTTCGGACCACCTCCTTTCCCTGGTCCGAATATTGAAGCAGACGAGGCCGTCGAGTAGGGCCGCCGAAGATGTGGCACGCCGCCTACTCGTCCGGGTCATCTTCCTCGGGCGAAGCGGTCTCCGCGGGGTCGACGTCGATTCCGCCGATCGACTCGCTGGGATCGATCTCCGAGTCGGAGTTAATCCCAGCTGCCGGATCGACCGGTATCACGGTGTCGGCGCCGGCGGCCTCCGTGAGCGGCAGCTCATCGATCGATTCCACGCTCTCGCCTTCGGCGATCGCCGAAGTGTCGGCCTCATCTTCGATCACGAGGGCCACGGCGCTTACACGGTCACCCTGATCGCGCAGGTTCATGACCCGCACGCCCTGCGCCGAACGGCCCTGCTGCGAGATGCCCCGCACGCTCGTGCGCTGGACCATGCCGCCCTGGGAGATGAACACGAGGTCCTGGTGGTCGCGCACGATGAGCGCGCCGGCCACCCCGCCCTTCTTCTCGGTGAGCTGGATCGTCTTCACGCCCATCGCCCCGCGACCCTTCACGGGGTACTCGGCGATCAGGGTGCGCTTGCCGTATCCGTTCTCGGTCACCACGAGCAGCTCAGTGTCGTCGCGGGCGATGTCCATCGACAGCACGCAGTTATCGCCGCGAGACACGTTCATGCCGCGAACGCCCGCGGTATCGCGGCCCATGGGTCGCGCGCCGGATTCGTTGAAGCGCGCCGCCTGACCTGAACGCGACACCATGATGATGTCGTCGTCCCCGTTCGTGCGGTGAACGGCCACCAGCTCGTCGTCCTCGCGGATCTTGATGGCGATGATGCCGTCCGCCTTCATGGGTGTGTTGTAGGCGAGGAACTCGGTCTTCTTGATCTGGCCCTGCCTCGTGGCGAACACGAGGTACTTGCCTTCGGTGAAGTCCCGTGTCGAGAGCACGGCGCGCACGAACTCGCCGTCGCGCAGCGGGAGCAGGTTCACCAGCGCCCGCCCCTTCGCGGTGCGCCCGGCCTCGGGGAGCTCGTAGACCTTCTGGCGGTAGATCTTGCCCCGGTTGGTGAAGAAGAGGAGGTAGTCGTGGCTCGAGCACACGAAGAGATGCTCGATGTAGTCCTCGTCCTTCATGTCCATGCCCATCACGCCCACGCCGCCGCGCTTCTGCTTGCGGTAGGTGTCGAGCGGAAGCCGCTTGATGTAGCCCGAGCGCGTGATCGAGATCACCATCTGCTGGTCGGCGATCAGGTCCTCTATGTCGATGTCGTCCTCGGAATGGGTGATCTGCGTGCGGCGCTCGTTGCCGTACGCGTGCTTGATCTCGAGCAGCTCCTCCTTGACGATGTCTCGCACCCGCTGCTCGTCTCCCAGGATGTCGCGTAGCTCGCGGATGCGCTCGAGCACCTCCGCGTGCTCGGCGCGCAGCTTGTCCGCCTCGAGAGCGGTGAGCCGCTGCAGACGAAGGTCGAGGATGGCCTGGGCCTGGATGCGCGTGAGGTCGAACTGCGCCATGAGGCCATCACGGGCGGTGTCCGGGTCGGCGGACCCTCGGATGAGGGCGATCACGGCGTCGATGTCGGAGATCGCGACGAGGAGGCCCTCGAGGATGTGCAGCCGCGCCTCACGCTGACGCAGCTCGTGCTTGGTCCTGCGCACGACCACGTCGCGCTGGTGCTGCACATAGGCGTCGATCACCTCGCGCAGGGCAAGCAGCTTCGGGACGCCGTCGACGAGGGCGACCGTGTTCACGCCGAACGTGCTCTGCAGCGGCGTGAACTTGAAGAGGTTGTTGAGCACCACCTTCGGGATGGCGTCGCGCTTGAGCTCGATGACCAGCCTGATCCCGGCCTTGCCGGACTCGTCGCGAAGGTCGGAGATCTGCGGGATGCGCCCGTTCTGCACGACCTCGGCGATCTTCTTGATCAGGCCCGACCCGTCGTTGCGCCCATCGCCCTTGGACACCTGGTAGGGCAGCTCGGTGACGATGATCGCCTCCTTGCCGCGCCCGATGTCCTCCGTGTGGGCCTTGCCCTGCACCACCACGCGCCCGCGACCGGTCTCGTACGCGTCCTTGATCCCCTGCCAGCCCTTGATGGTGCCGCCCGTGGGGAAGTCGGGGCCCTTGATGTGCTTCATGAGCCCGGCGACGTCGATGAGCGGATCGTCGATGAAGGCGATCACGCCGTCGATCACCTCGGCGAGGTTGTGCGGCGGGATGTTGGTGGCCATGCCGACGGCGATGCCGGCGGAGCCGTTCACGAGCAAGTTGGGATACCGCGAAGGCATCACCGTCGGCTCGAGTCGAGCGTCGTCGTAGGTGGGCGTGAAGTCGACAGTGTCCGCGTCGATGTCTCGCAACATCTCCGTGGCGAGGCGGGCAAGGCGCGCCTCGGTGTTGTGACTCACGAAGCCGTTTGTGACGAAGGAATGGTCCTCGCTGTCGACCCGCACGGAGTACACCGGCTGCACGCCGGCGTCGGTGACCGACTCGACCTCGGCGTAGTAGTAGTCGCCGGTCACGAGCGGCGCCGTGACCAAGCGCACCTCATCGGAGGCAATCCGATCGAGGATCGCGGTGCCGCCCTGCTCCCACCGCTCCAGGCGATCTACGTTGTGGCGCTTGAGCCATTGCCCGTCCGCGCCGGATGAGCCACTCTCCGCCCTGATGTAGTCCGCGAGGAAGGGCACGTGATCACGGCTGAGGGCGCGACTCGTAACAGGGATCGTGGCCAGATCGTTCTCGAGCTTCTCTTGCTTTGCTCCAAGGAACCCAACGGCCGAGGAGAACCGGCGGGCGTCCCGACGGTTGGTGATCAAGACCTTGAACTCGCCCTTGGCGTACCGGCAGATACTCGAGACCACGCCGAACTCGAACAAGAGCAGCTGCACTTCGCGCGCGAGGCGCTCGCTGTAGCTCGAATAGGAGATCTGGATCGTGTTGCGCGGGAGCAGCAACGAGGAGCCATCTCCGGTGAAGAGCGCTCGGAGGAAGCCTTGCTTGAACTCGATGCTCCCGGACCACACCATCTCCGGCACGTGCTTCTTGCGGCTCGCCCCGGTCACGGCAGCTAGTGGACTGTCATGCCAGTGCTCGAGGTTGTGGATGTCGATCTCGTGCAACAGGCTGCCCGAGGCGATCGTGCGGTGGGAGATGTACCTCGCTCCGCCGACCACGGCGTCGTAGGACTCCAACACGGCTGTGAAGAATTCGGCGTCGATGTTGTTGAAGCCTGCGCGCTTCGCGCCGATCCAGCCCTCAGAGACCATGGCGCCCGCCAGCAGGGCGATGTGCGCATCGCGCTCGGTGAGCGGGCCGGCTTGCACTCGGGCAGCCCGCGACATGGCTACGCGGTCACCGGGCCCGATCTCGGCAAGCATCTTCCACAGCAGCATCGGAACGCCCATCACGTCCACCAGGCAGAGCACGGGGTGGTTGCGCGTGCCAGCCAGCTCGTAGCCCCCACTGGTTCGAAGCCGCAGCGTCGGGTGGCTCCCGGAGTGAAACAGCTGGGACGCATGCACCCGACGGCCGAGCCGATCGAGCACGTCGAGATCGACCTCGTTGTCGGAGTCGGGCTGCGCCTCGGGTGCCAGCGCGTCGATACGCACGGTTCCCGACGACGTCGCGACCCGGGTGTCCCCGGCGACGCAGTAGCGCATCGCCGCTGCCGAGTCGTTGTCGATCGAGCCGAAGTTCCCCTGCCCGTCCACGAGCGGCTCGCGCATGGCGAACTCCTGGGCGAGGCGCACCAGCGTGTCATAGATGGCCGAGTCTCCGTGGGGGTGGAACTTCGACATCACCTCGCCCACGGTGGCCGCGGACTTCTTGTAGGGCCGCGTCGGACCCAACCCGCTTTCGTGCATCGCATAGAGCACGCGGCGGTGCACCGGCTTGAGGCCGTCACGAACGTCGGGCAGCGCCCGGCCCACGATCACGCTCATCGCGTAGTCGAGGTAGGACGAGCGCATCTCCTCCTCGAGCCCGCGGGACTCGACGTTCCCGCCGGAGAGGATGTCTGCACCGGCCATTTAGCGAGCCTTCCTCAGCCGTCCACGAATCTCGATTCTGTGCGAAAACCGAGCCTGGGCGGGGAAGCAGGCGGCGTGGCGTGCGAATGCACGCGAGTCCGGCGATGACACGGCCAGGCGAAGGTTTGCAGCCTCAGACATCGAGATTCGTGACGTCTCTGGCGTTGGTCTCTATGAAGATCCTGCGCGGCTCGACCTTGTCGCCCATGAGCATCGAGAAGATCAGGTCGGCGCCCGCCGCGTCGTCGACGGTGACCTGCTGCAGCGTGCGCCGCTCGGCGTCCATGGTGGTGTCGAAGAGCTGGTCGGGGTTCATCTCGCCGAGCCCCTTGAAGCGCTGGATGTTCACGCCCTCGCGCGCGACCTCGAGTACCTTCTCACGGAGTTCCTCAAACGACAGGGCGGTCTGCTCGTGCTTGCCCAGCGAAACGTCGAACGGCGGCGTGCCCGCCAGCTGCTCGAGCTCCTTGTGAACCCGCACGAAGCTGCGGTAGTCCGAACGGTCGAACATGTCCCGGCTCAGCTTGTAGGTGGCCGCCGAGCCCGAGCGGCGCTCGACCACCCTCACCACCAGCTCCGACTCGTTCTCGGAGATCAGCTCCGTGTCGTAGGGCTCGCCCTCGGGCGCCTTCCGGCCGGCAAGCGCGATCACGCCCGCGGCGTCGGTCACCTCCTCGTCCAGGATCTGCGACTCCTCGAGGAACGTGATCGTGTCGTGTCCGTAGTCGGCCCGCAACGCCGAAGCCCACCCCTCGTACTGCTTGAGAAGGCGGCCGAACTTCTGCCAGCGAGTGTGGGTGGGCTTGAACTCGCTCGCCGCCCTGCCCTTGATCACGATGCGCTCGAGCTTGTCGCGGAGCAGGACCTCCTCAAGCTCTGACTCCTTTTCGATCCACATCTCCTGGCTGCCCGCCTTCATCTTGTAGA
>JBBJNU010000101.1:0-6839 GCA_037721005.1 Thermoleophilaceae bacterium
AGTACGGGGGGATGGGCCTCGACCTCACCACCTACACGATGATCGTGGAGGAGCTGTCCCGGGGTTGGATCTCGATCTCGGGGATCATCAACACCCACTTCATCGGCTCGTACCTGCTCATGAAGTTCGGCTCGGAGGACCAGAAGCAGAAGTACCTGCCGCGGATGGCCACGGGGGAAATCCGCGCGGCCTTCTCGCTCTCGGAGCCCGAGCTGGGCTCGGACGTGCAGGCCATCAAGACCGCCGCCAAGAAGACCGGTGATGGCGATTACGAGATCAACGGCCAGAAGATGTGGGTGACCAACGGCTTGAGGTCGGGGATCGTCTTCACGCTCGTAAAGACCGACCCGGACGCCGAGCAGCGCCACCGCGGCATGACGTGCTTCATCGCCGAGAAGGAGCCGGGCGTGAGCGAGAACACAGGTGAGTACGCCGGGTTCACCGTGCCGCCGCCGCTCAAGAAGATGGGCTACAAGGGCGTTGAGTCCACCGAGCTCGTGTTCGACGGCTACCGGTGTCCCGCGGAGAACATCCTCGGTGGGGAGGAGGCGGGGCTGAACAAGGGCTTCTCCCAGATGATGGACGCGCTTGAGGTTGGCCGGGTGAACGTGGCCGCGCGCGGCGTGGGCATCGCCCAGCGCGCGCTCGAGCTTGCCCTTCGCTACTCGCAGGAGCGGAAGACCTTTGGGAAGCAGATCGCCCAGCACCAGGCGATCCAGTTCAAGCTCGCCGACATGGCTACCCAGATCGAGGCCGCCCGTCTGATGACGCTGCGCGCGGCGCGCCTCAAGGACGCCGGCGAGCGCTCTGACCTCGAGGCCGGAATGGCCAAGCTGTTCGCGTCAGAGGCCGGGCGCTTCTGCGTTGAGGAGTCCTTCCGCATCCACGGCGGCTACGGGTACTCGAAGGAGTACGAGATCGAGCGCCTCTACCGCGACGCCCCGCTGCTGCTGATCGGGGAGGGCACGTCCGAGATTCAGCGCATGGTGATCGGCAAGAAGCTCTTGGAGCGCCACAAGATCTGACTAGGCGCCCGGATGGCGCCAATCGGGTCGGATCTGCGGGCTGGAAGCCCGCAGGGGCATCCCCTGGCGTTAGGGTGGGCGGTGTGTCCGCCGCCGATACCAAGACGCTCATCATGACCGCTGTCGAGCGCCTTACCGCCGAGGTCCCGGCCCTGGCTCAGATCAAGCTGGTGATCCGGCTGGAGCTCCAGGCCCGCGGAGGCGACGCGCCGATCTGGCGCGTGGAGCTGCCCGGACCGAAGGTGGCGCGCGACCCTGCGGGGGACGCCCGCCTCGACGTGACCGTGGCCCGCCAGAGTTTCAACGAGCTCGCGGAGGAGGGCGCGGTCCGCGATTGGGCGCGCCAGTACGAGCGCGGCAACGTGAAGGTCACCGGCGATTCGGCGATCGTCAAGCTCCTCGGCAGTGTGCTGGCGCGCCACCTCGCGCGAGCGCCTACCTAGCGCCGGCGGCTCACGGCCGGGCTGTGCAGCGGGCACCAGCAATCGTCTTTCCTCCCCGTGCGCGCGCCGCACGGTCCGGCAGCTCGGGGGTGCAGAGGAGTACGTGGGGCTACGGCGAACGGGACATCAGGCCATGCACCCGGCACGTCCATAGATCCCGTGAGCCCCTCATGCCCGTGAGCCAGATCGCAGATCAGCCCACCCCAGGCGTAGTGCACCTGGACAGCGCGCGCATTCAGCGCGCCGAGAGCCCGGCCGGGCAGATCGAGGAACTGCAGGCAAAGCTCGAGGCCGAGCGCAACGCCGGGAAGGCCGTGCTGGCCGCCATGCTGGAGCTCGAACGCCGCCTCGACACCGAGCGGAGCACCGGGCAAGCGCTGCTGGCCACCGTGCGCGAGCTCGGGACCTCACTCGAGGAGGCGCGAAGGACTATGCGCGAGCAGCGAGGCGAGAACGAGCGGCTGCGGGCGGACGGCCACGGGCTCGCCGTTGCGCTCCGAGAGGCGGAGCGGCCTCTCTGGCACAAGCTGCTGCGCCGCCGTTGACTCGAGCGCTCGAGCGCTCGCCCAAGCCCGAACGGTTCGCTCGCACTCGGGCTGGGTATGCCCAGAAGCGGGAGCGCAACGCGATTGAGGGGGCACGATGTACGAGCAGGGCTTTCGACCCGGGCAGCAACTCGCTCGGTCCGACCACGATCTTCGCGGCGCTGCCGTTTATGACGCTGCTCCTCCTGCTGGGAGCCTTACGCTGCTCGAGTGGATGATCGTGGAATGAGCGCGCCCGGCCCGGACCTGGCTGGCGAGCTGAGGTCGATCTGCGGCGACGAGTACGTGCTCACCCACCGCCACGACCTGCTCACGTACGAGTCCGACGGCTTGCTGCAGTACGCCGCCCTACCGGGCGTGGTGGTGCTGCCGGGCAGCGGTGAGGAGGTCCAGCGCGTCGTGCGTGCCTGTCACCGGGCCGGCGTGCCGTTCGTGGCCCGGGGCGCGGGCTCGGGGCTCTCGGGCGGCGCGATGCCGGTCGAGGGCGGCGTGCTGATCGCGCTCTCGCGGCTGCGGCGGATCCTCGATGTCGATCTCGACAACCAGCGCGTGACGGTGGAGCCCGGCGTGACCAACATCGCGGTGTCCGAGGTGGTCGGGCCCAGCCACTTCTACCCGCCCGATCCCTCCAGCCAGATCGTCTGCTCGATCGGCGGGAACGTGGCCGAGAACTCGGGAGGGGCTCACTGCTTCAAGTACGGCTTCACCACCAACTACGTGACCGGGCTTGACGTCGTGCTCCCCGATGGCGAGCTGGTGCACCTGGGCGGCAAGGGGCTCGACACGCCCGGTTATGACCTGGTGGGCGCGTTCGTGGGCTCGGAAGGCACCCTCGGGGTGGCCACGTCGATCACGCTGCGGGTGGTGCCCTCGCCCGAGAGCGTCCGCACGCTCGTGGCCTTCTTCGACTCGACCTCCGAGGCCGGCGCCGTGGTCTCCGCGGTGGTAGCCGAGGGGATCGTCGCGGGCGCGATGGAGATGATGGACAACCTCTCCATTCGCGCCGCCGAGGGCGCGACCGGTGCGGGCTACCCACAGGACGCCGGCGCGGCGCTGGTAATCGAGCTGGACGGTTCGGAGAGCGAGTGCGAGGCCCGCTTCGACCAGGTGGTCGGGATGTGCGAGAAGGGCGGGGCCTGGAAGGTGCGCGTGGCCGCCGACGAGGCCGAGCGCGCGCTGATCTGGAGGACGCGCAAGGCGGCCTTCGCCGCGATGGGGCGAATCGCGCCCAACTACTACGTGCAGGACAGCGTGATTCCGCGCACCAAGATGGCAACCGTGCTGGCCCAGATCGAAGAGCTGGCCGGCGAGTACGACCTGCAGGTGGCCAACGTCTTCCACGCGGGGGACGGCAACCTGCACCCGCTGGTCTGTTATGACGGTGCCAAGGAGGGCGAGCCCGAGCGCGCCGAGGAGCTGGCGGGGCTGATTGTGAAGGCGTGCGTGGACGCCGGCGGCTCGATCACGGGCGAGCATGGGGTGGGCGTTGACAAGAAGCGCTACATGCCCCAGATGTTCGGCGAGGAGGACCTGGCCACCTTCCAGCGGCTGCGCTGCGCCTTTGACCCCGCCGGGCTGGCCAATCCGGGCAAGGTGATGCCCACGCCGAGGTTGTGCGGGGAGGTGCCGGGGCCCTATCGGGAGCATCCGCTGGAGGCGGCGGGTATCGCGGAGCGGATGTGATGGGTCCACAGCCGACAGTCGACACTCGCCAGGAACCGGCGTCGCCGGAGGCTCTTGGCGCGCTCCTGTCTCAGGCGTCCGGCCGGGGTGCCGGGGTGCGGTTCGTCGGCGGCGCCACCAAGCTGGGGTGGGGCACCCCTTCCCCCCGGCCTCTGTCCGCCATCTCGTTGCGCGGCCTCAACACCATCCGTGAGCACAACGCCGGGGATCTCACCGCCGTCGTCGATGCCGGGGTGACTCTTGCGAAGCTTCAGGCGGAGGTGGGGGCCGCTGGACAGATGCTCGCTCTCGATCCGCCTCTGGGGGATGGTGAGCGGGCCACACTTGGCGGGATCGTCGCCACCGGGGACTCGGGGCCGCTCCGGCACCGGTACGGGTCAGGGCGGGATCTGGTCGTCGGGATGACCGTGGCCCTCTCGGACGGCACGCTGGCCAAGAGCGGTGGCAAGGTGATCAAGAACGTCGCGGGATACGACATCGCCAAGCTGTTCACCGGCGCCTACGGAACCCTCGGGGCGATCCTCGGGGTTTCGGTGCGGCTGCATCCGCTGTCGCCCACCACGGCCACCGCGGTCGGACGCTCCGCCGATCCCGCGCTGCTCGAGGCGGCCGCGCTGGGGCTCAGCCACGCGCGGGTGGAGCTGCAGAGCCTCGACCTGCGCTGGGAGCACGGCGCCGGCGCCGTGCTGGCTCGGTTCGGCGGCCAGTCGGCGGCGCAGCCGGCCCGCGACGCCGCCGGGGTGATGGGCGAGCAGGGCCTCGAGACCGAGGTGAGCGAGGACGACGCCGAGATCTGGGACGCCCAGCGGGCGGCTCAGCGCTCGGAGGAAGGGACCGTGGTGCGGGTGTCGGGAGTGCAGGCCCAGATCGCCGAGCTGCTGCGTTCGGCCAGGTCGCTCGACGCCCGCGTGGTGGGCCGCGCGGGCCTGGGCCTATCCTGGGTCACGCTTCACTCCGCCGCCGACGCGCCAACCGGCGTGGAATCGCTGCGCTCTGCGCTCGCCCCTTCCCCGTGCGTCGTGTTGGATGCGCCCGAGGAGGTCCGGGCCCACGTGGACGTCTGGGGCGCCGCCGATCCCGCCTCGTTGGTGCTCACGCGCCGCGTGAAGGAGCGCTTCGACCCCGCAGGAATATGCTCTCCCGGCGTGTTCACCGGGGGGATCTGATGGAGGCCGGGCCGATCCAGTTCGACACCGGCCGGGTGTCCGCCTGGGACTCCGAGCGCCCCCCCGACCCGTCGCTGATCGACGACTGCGTGCACTGCGGCTTCTGCCTGCCCACCTGCCCCACGTACTCGCTCTGGGGCGAGGAGGCCGATTCCCCCCGCGGGCGGATCGTGCTGATGAAAGAGGGCCATGAGCCGGGCAGCGAGCTGTCGGCCCCGATGGTGCGCCACTTCGACAACTGCCTGGGCTGCATGGCCTGCGTGACGTCATGCCCGTCGGGCGTGCAGTACGACAAGCTGATCGAGGACACGCGTGCCCAGGTGGAGCGCCACTGGGAGCGCGATTGGGCCGACCGCAACTTCCGCCGGCTGGTGTTTGCGCTGTTTCCCTACCCGAAGCGGCTCACCGCGATGTCGCCGATGCTCGCCGCGGCGCGGGCCCTTGGCCTGCAGCGCGCGATCGGCCGACTGCCCTTCCCCCGCCTCGCGGCGATGGCGACCCTGGCTCCGCCCCGGAGGCGGCGCGTGCGACTCCCCGAGCGCGTGCCGGCCTCCGGTGAGCGGCGAGGCAGCGTCGCGCTGCTGCGCGGCTGCGTGCAGCGGGTGTTCTTCTCCGACGTGAACGCGGCCACCGCCGCCGTGCTCGCCGCGGAGGGCTGGGACGTGGCCGCGCCCGAGGACCCACGCTGCTGCGGCGCGCTACAGCTGCACTCCGGCGAGGGCAGCGATGCCCGTCGGCGGGCGAGAGCCACGATCGAGGCGCTGGAGGGCCACGAGCGAGTGGTCGCGAACTCCGCCGGCTGCGGCTCGGCGATGAAGGACTACGGCCACGTGCTTCGTGACGACCCCGAATGGGCCGAGCGCGCCAAGGCGTTCTCGGAGAAGGTCTGTGACGTGTCCGAGATCCTGGCCGAGGGCGAGCCGCGCGCAACGCGCCACCCGGTGGAGATGAAGGTGGCCTATCACGACGCATGCCATCTGGCCCACGCCCAGAACGTGCGCGAGCAGCCGCGCCAACTGCTGCGCGGGATCCCCGGTCTGGAGCTGGTGGAGCCGGCGGAGTGGGAGATCTGCTGCGGCTCGGCCGGGATCTACAACCTGGTCAAGCCCGAGCCGGCGGCCGAGCTGGGCCGCCGCAAGGCGGAGAACCTGCTGGCCACCGGCGCCGAGGCGGTCGTGGCGGCCAACCCCGGATGCGCGCTGCAGATCCAGGCGCACGCCCGTGCGCTCGGCCACGAGCTGCCGGTCTACCACCCGGTCGAGCTGCTCATGCGCTCGATGCGCAGCCCGCGCTGACACAACATCGAGAGGAGCGCCATGGACGGAGTCGAGATCAACGCCAGCACCGAGGGCCGCCACGCGGAAGTGCTCTCAGACGACGCGCTCGAGCTGGTGGCCAAGTTGCATCGCGAGCTCGATCCAACCCGCCGGGAGCTACTCGGGCGACGCGTGGACCGCCAGGCCGAGCTCGACGCCGGCGGCACGCTCGACTTCCTGACCTCCACTCAGGAGGTGCGCGAGGGCGACTGGACGGTGGCGCCGCCCCCGCCCGCGCTGGAGGATCGGCGGACCGAGATCACCGGGCCCACGTCGGCGAAGATGGTGATCAACGCGCTCAACTCGGGCGCCGCGGGCTTCATGGCCGATTTCGAGGACGCCAACTCCCCCACCTGGGAGAACATGGTGGGGGGCCAGGCCAACCTGATCGACGCAATCCGCGGAACGCTCGAGCACAGGGCCGACGACGGGAAGGAGTACCGGCTGGACGAGGAGACTGCCACGCTGCTCGTGCGCCCCCGCGGCTGGCACCTCGTCGAGCGCCACCTGACCGTGGACGGCGAGCCGGTGTCCGGCGGGCTCTTCGACTTCGCCCTCTACCTCTTCCACAACGCCCGCGAGCTGCTCGACCGCGGCTCGGGGCCGTTCTACTACCTGCCCAAGCTCGAGTCCCACCTCGAGGCGCGGCTGTGGAACGACG
>JBBJNU010000102.1:0-6614 GCA_037721005.1 Thermoleophilaceae bacterium
CGAGTAGCAGGGCCGCGGGTACGCCGGCGAAAGCTACGAGCGCTGCCACCAGGAAGACGCTGTCGAGGGCGCTCACTGTCCCCCGAGAGGTTGATCACGCAGTTGGAGATGATCACGTGGACCGAAGCGTCGGGCAGCGGGCCGCGTAGCACTCGCGCACGGCCTCTCGAACGTGGTTCTCGTCTGTCAGCTGGTCAGCCATCTCGCGAACTCCTCCAGGGCGTCGGGTAACACGTAGTAATAGGCCCACAGCCCCTGACGCTCGGAGTCCACGAGGCCGGCTCGGCGCAGCACGTTGAGGTGATGGGAGACGGTGGGCTGGGACAGGTCGAAGAGCGGGACAAGCTCGCAGACGCACACCTTGCCCGCGTGCTTTCGCAGCACGTCCACCAGCTGGAGGCGGATCGGGTCGCCGAGCGCCTTTGCCACGCCGGCCATTCGCTCGGCCTCCCCGCGATCGACCTCGGGGTAGAACACCGGCTGGCAGCAGGGCTCGCCGGATTGACGCTTCTGTTTGGGCGTGAGCTCCAGATCGACGGCCATCTATATGGATGTATATCGATTGAAGTGGCAGGCGTCAATCCGTAGACTCGCCCATCGTGGAGCGGGCTGCCGTCATCACCGACATTCACGGCAACCTCGCGGCACTCGAGGCCTGCCTCACGCGGGTGGAGGAACTCGGGATCGAGAGCCTCTATTGCGGGGGAGACCTCGTGGGCTATGGACCCCGTCCGAATGAGGTCTGCTCCCTGATCGAAGACCGCTCGATCCCCACGATCTACGGTAACTACGACTACGCCATTGGGCGCGACCTGGAGGACTGCGGGTGCGCCTACCGGGATCCGCACGACCGCGAGCTCGGTCAGAAGTCGGTCGATTGGACGCTTGCTCACACCGACCAGCGGTCGAAGGATTTCATGCGGGCGTTGCCGTTCGATCTGCGATTCGAGCTAGGCGGGAAGGGGGTGCGGCTAGTGCACGGCTCCCCGCGCAAGGTGAACGAATACCTGTTCGAGGACAAGCCGGCGCGCACCTTCGAGCGGATCGCGGCCGGGGCCGAGTGCGATGTGCTGGTGTTCGGCCATACCCACCAGCCGTGGGTGCACGAGTACGGAGGCGTGCTGTTCGTGAACTGCGGCTCGGTCGGCAAGCCAAAGGACGGCGACCCGCGGGCCGCGTTCGCCGTGCTCGAAGCCACCGCCGCCGGAGTCGAGGCGACGATCGAACGCGTGATCTATAACGCGCAATCCGTCGCCCGGGAGGTGGCAGCCGCCGGCCTGCCGGGCGAGTACGCGGACAAGCTGCTGGCCGCAGCCTGAGGAGGAGAGTTCCATGAAGCAAGTTCTGTTCGTCTGCACACACAACGCCGGGCGCTCCCAGATGGCCAAGGCCTTCTTCGGACGCCATGCGCCCGATGACCTGCGCGCGGAGTCGGCCGGACAGGAGCCGGCGCGCGAAGTGTGGCCCGAGGTGGTGCAGGCCATGAATGAGGTAGGCATCGACCTTTCCGCCAACCGCCCCGTGAAGCTCACCGTGGAGATGCAGCTCCATGCCGACTGGGCGATCACGCTCGCCTGCGGAGCCACCTGTCCCTACGTGCCCACCACCGTCGAGGACTGGGACATCCCCGACCCGGCCGGCAAGCCGCTCGAGGAGGTGCGGGCGATTCGGGACGCCGTGGAGTCCCGCGTGAAGGACCTGCTCGATTCGCGGATCGACGCGATCAGGTCCGACCGCACGGCCCATCAGCTGCGCTTGGCGAGGCTCCTCCCGGACCTCCACAGGGAGTTCGACGGCCTGCGCTCCGACGCCGTGATCCGTACCTGTGCCGACGCAATGCTCGCCGAGTACCAGGAGGCTCCGGTGCGGTCGTTCGTGATGACGATCGCCAACCGCCGCGCACGGGCCTGTCTCAAGCAGGAGCACTGCGACGTGCTGAGCGTGGCCTAGCCGCGTGGATCGCTCACTGGAGCTCTGGCGGCGCGCCGCCGCCGAGGGCCTGGCCGCCTTCGCGCTCGTGTTCGCCGGCTGCGGCGCGATCGTGGCCAACGCGGAGAACGACGGCGCGCTCGGCGCGGTCGGCATCTCGCTCGTGTTCGGGCTGATCGTGATGGTGATGATCTACGCCACCGGCCACCTCTCGGGCGCTCACATCAATCCGGCCGTGACCGTGGCCTTCACGCTCACGCGGCACTTCCCCCCGAGGGACGCGGCAGCCTACGTGGCGGCCCAGCTGCTCGGCGCGTCACTTGGGGCGCTTGCCCTGCTTGCTGTGTGGCCCGACCAACCCGCCGCCCTGGGAGCGACCGTGCCGAGTGTGGGCGTGGCCAGCGCGTTCGCCTACGAGCTGGTGCTCAGCGCCTTTCTCATGTTCGTGATCATCTCCGTGGCCACCGACACCCGTGCCGTGGGGCCCGCCGCGGCCATAGCCATCGGCGGCACGGTGGCGCTCGACGCGCTCTTCGGCGGACCGGTCACCGGAGCCTCGATGAACCCGGCACGCTCCTTCGGTCCCGCCCTCGCGTCCGGCGAGTGGTCGGACTTCTGGTTGTACGTGGCGGGCCCCGTGCTCGGTGCGGCCGCCGGCGGCTTCGCCTACCAACTGGTTCGCGGCGCTCAGCCGCAGCTCGACGCCGAGCCCGGTCGAACATGAAAGCTGCGCGGCGCAAGCCGAGGGATACGATCCGCCGGTGGGCCGCCTGGACGAACTCGACCTCACGCTCTCGCTCTCCAAGCAGGAGGAGGCCGAACGCCTGAAGGTCGCGCAGAAGCGCCTGGCTGCTCTACGCCTCACGCTGGGGGGCAAGCTCGGCAACTCGGCGCTCGGCCCACCCCTGTGCGTGCTCTTCGAGGGCTGGGACGCCTCGGGCAAGGGCGGCGCGATCAACCGCCTGGTGGCCCCGCTCGATCTTCGGCACGTGCGCATCGCGCAGTTCAGCGCCCCCACCCCTGACGAGAAGCGCCACCACTACCTCTGGCGCTTCTGGCCTTCGCTCCCCGGCTGGGGTGGCATGGCGGTCTTCGACCGCACCTGGTACGGACGGGTGCTCGTGGAGCGCGTGGAGGGCTTTGCCTCGGAGGACGAGTGGGGGCGCGCCTACGACGAGATTCTCGAGTTCGAGCGCAGCCTGGTTGCCGAGGGGATGATCATCGTGAAGTTCTGGATGCACATCTCCGACGAGGAACAGCTCCGGCGCTTCGAGCGTCGCCAGGCAACTCCGCTCAAGCGCTGGAAGCTCACCGACGAGGATTGGCGCAACCGGGAGAAGCGCCACGCTTACGTGGAAGCCGTGGAGGAGATGCTGGCTCGGACCGACCACGACGGCGGGCGCTGGCATCTCGTGGAGGGTGACTCCAAGCGCTGGACCCGGGTGAAGGTGATCGAGACGGTGATCGCCGAGGTGGAGGCGGGGATGAGCCGGCACGGAATGGACATTCCCGAGTTTTCCTAGAGGCACGTGTTACCGCCGTTTGTCCCTGGCGTTACCGGCCCGTAAACCGTCCGGCGGCTCCGCCTAGAGTCGCCGCGTGTCCATGGCGAACACCAGGAAAGTCCTGCTTGCTGCCGTTTTCGCTGCCGTTTCGATCGGCGGCGGGTATGCCTCCTCGGGGTCCGAGCCCGGCCGCACCGCAGCCTCCCCTCCGCCGGTTAGCGCACCCTCGCCACAGGCACCGCCCGCCCCCGCGCGGCG
Source organism: Thermoleophilaceae bacterium (assembly GCA_037721005.1). GTDB lineage: Bacteria > Actinomycetota > Thermoleophilia > Solirubrobacterales > Thermoleophilaceae > JAAYBF01. Next base: position 3,693 of record JBBJNU010000102.1, read on the forward strand.
CCCGCCCGTGGTGATGCTGGTGCTCGATGAGTTCCCGGCCGATCACCTGCTCGGTCCGAACGGGCGCATCGACGCCGGGCGCTACCCGGGCTTCGCCGCGCTCGCCGGCACAGGCACGTGGTTTCCGAACGCCCACACGGTCTACGACTCCACCACGAAGGCGGTGCCCGCGATCCTGGACGGCCAGCTTCCCGAGCCGGGCAAGGCGGCCACCTTCGAAGACCATCCGCGCAGCGTGTATGACCTCTTTGGGAGTCAGGGCTACCGGATCGTGCGTTCGGAAGAGGCTTCTTCGGTCTGCCCGCCGCGTTACTGCCCCGGAGCCCAGGCCAAGTCGCCTCCGGTGGTCGACCTCCTGGCCTCCGGGCGCCCGGCCCGCCTGCATCGCTTCTTCCAGGCGATCAAGGCGAGGCCGCCGACCTTCTACCTGAAGCACGTCCTGCTCCCCCACGGGCCGTACCTCTACCTGCCCTCCGGAAAGCGTGCGCGCAGCCAGCGCGACGAGCAACTGCCCGGCCTGGAGACCGTGCCGGGCTTCGCGGACCGCAGCGCGACCGACTACAACCAGCAGCGGCTGATGCTGCAGATCGGCTACGTGGACCTCCAGCTCCGGCGCCTCGTGCGGCGCATGAAGCGACTGGGGATGTTCGACGACTCGCTCATCGTGGTCACAGCCGACCACGGCATCTCCTCGGAGATCGGCGTGCCCAACCGGCGCCGGACCACCCTCGACAACATCGACGAGCTGGCTCCCGTCCCGCTGTTCGTGAAGGCGCCGGGCCAACGGCGCGGCCGAACCGATCAGGCCTACGTGAGAACAGTCGACGTGGTGCCCACGATGGCCGACGTTCTCGGCTTTCGCATGCCCTACCGCGCGGACGGTCGCTCGGCGTTCTCACGCACCGTGCAACGCCGGCGCACGGTGAAGGTGCTCGCGCGCGACTTCAGCAGCACGATCGCCGTCGGGGCCCGGACCCTGCAGCGCCGCCGCCGGGCGCTGGTGCGTACACGGCTGCGCCGCTTCGGGTCGGGCGACTGGACCTCGCTGCACACCGGCACTGGGCCGAACCGCCAACTGCTCGGGCGCTCGCTCGCCGAGCTGCAGGGGGCCGGGGCGCAGCGGTCGAGCGCCCGGGGGGATCTGATCGGCGCAGCCGACGTGGCGCAGGTCGCGCCGGCCTCCGGCGTGATTCCGACACAGGTGACCGGACGAGTGGCCGGCGAGGGCCGGCCCGGCCGAGACATCGCCGTGACTGTGAACGGCCGGGTAGCGGTTGTGGGCCGCACCTTCCGCCTCACCGGCTCGAACCGTGAGGTGTTCGCGGTCAATGTGCCCGAGGCGTCGCTGCGCCCGGGTCGCAACGAGGTCCTGGTGTTCGAGGTAGCCGAGGGCGTCAGCACCCTGCGCCTGCTCGGCGGCACCTGACGCCGCCCCGGCGACTCAGGGGCCGGTGATCACCGAGTTGGGCTCACCGCTCGGGTCGCGGGTGACCCGGGTGGGCTTCGAATTGGTGTCCACCTTGAGGCAGTAGAAGCTGTTGCGATCGTCGCGCGCGATACAGGTGCGGAAGATCCCCTCGCCGAAGCGCACGGTGTTCGCCGTCTCGAGGTTGCGGTCGAGCTCCTCGTTGTCCACGTGGCGCACGAAGTCGCGCACGGCAACAGCGGCGCGCTCGGTCTCCTCGGTCTCCGAGACGATCACCGGCCGGTTGGCCAGCCCCGACACGATGCAGGCGAGCAGCCCGATGCCCAGGAGAGCGGTGGCCGTTCGGTCGCGCAGCACGTCTTGCTCGGCCTCGGGGAGGGGGGCGCCGCCGGCAACCGGCGCAAGCCGCGCACGTCGCGACAGGCGCCGCGCGAGGAAGGGCGCGAGAACGCCTATGAGAACGAGGTTGGCAAAGGTGGCGATCAGCACGCCCTCGATGAAGTTGAGCCCGGTGGTGGCCACGGGCGGCAGGCGGTCGAGCACCACCCCGTCCAGCAGGGTGAGGACCACGAAGGCGGGCCACTGCGTGGCGCCGCGCAGACGCCAGCGCAGCCTGCTGGTCCAGAAGCGCTCAGATGGATCGGCCACGCACGGTTAGCGTAGCCACGGGACTACCCTCCCAAGGGTGAGCAATGAGCTTTGGGTCACGGCGCTCGGCCAGGTGCCCTACCGGAACGCGCTGACCCTCCAGGAGCAGCTGCGAAGCGCGCGCCAGGCGGACGCCGTGCCCGACGTGTTGCTGCTGCTCGAGCACGACGCCGTGTACACCAAGGGCCGCCGGGCCGAGCCCTCAGATCTGCCCATGGGCGAGAGCTGGTACCTCTCGCAGGGGCTCGACGTGGCCGAGTCCGACCGCGGTGGACGTGTGACCTATCACGGCCCGGGACAGCTGGTGGGCTACCCGGTCATGCGGGTGCGCGAGGTTCCCGCCTACGTGCACACCATGGAGGCCGCAATCGTGTCGGCGCTGGGCGACGAGGGGATTCCTGCTGCCGTGCGCGACGGCCTCACGGGCGTGTGGGCCGGCGAGGCCAAGATCGGCTCGATCGGCGTACACGTGTCGCGCGGCGTGACGACCCACGGCTTCGCGGTGAACGTGGACCTGGACCTCCAGCCCTTCGAATGGATCGTGCCGTGCGGGCTCGAGCACGTTCAGGTGACCTCCGTGCTCAAGGAGACCGGCCGTACCGGTGCCATGCCGGGCTTCCAGGATCGCGTGGCCGAGCACTTCGCCGAGTCCTTCGGACTGCGCCGGCGGCTCGTATCGCCAGAGCGCCTGAGCGAAGCCATCGCGCCGGTAGAGTCGATCACGGTATGAGCACCGTCCCCCGCGAGCACCGGACACGCTCACGCGCCAACCCGGGCGGTGCCCGCGTACTCGATATGGAGGCCGGGCTGCCCTTCGGCTCGCGCAAGCCTCCGTGGTTCAAGGTGCC
>JBBJNU010000103.1:0-6600 GCA_037721005.1 Thermoleophilaceae bacterium
TCGTGATGTCCTCGTTCGGTGCTCGCCGGTCGGCGACCGGCTGCGCTCCTCTCGCTAAGGTCGCACGCCGTGCCCGTGGGAGTTAGACCGGTCGAAGGCGAGCGTGACCTACGCGAGTTCATCGAGCTTCCCTATCGCCTCCATGCGGACTCTGCCCAGTGGGTGCCGCCCCTGCGCCTCGAGCGCCGTCTCTTTCTCTCTGAGCGCTTCAACGCCTACTACGGCCACGCCGACGTGCAGCTCTTCCTCGCCCGCCGCGAGGGCCGGGTGGTGGGCCGCATAAGCGCCCAGGTCGACCGCGCTTTCAACGCTCACCAGGGCAACGCCTGGGGGCAGTTCGGGTTCCTCGAGGTCGAGGAAGACGTTGAAGCGATGCAGGCCTTGCTCGATGCCGCGGCCCGCTGGCTCGCCGACCGCGGCCGCGACCGGATGGTCGGGCCGATGGACTTCACCTTGAACGACGAGAGCGGTGTGCTCGTGGAGGGCCACGAGCGGGCGCCTCTCATCAAGCAGCCGTGGCACCCGCCCTACTACCAGCGGCTGTGTGAGGGCGCGGGTCTCGATAAGGCGGTCGACCTCTTCATGTGGGAGCTCTACATCGAGGACCGCTCGAAGGTGTTCGATGAGATGGCGGAGAGACTCGAGCCCGAGCACGGCATCCGGATCCGCAAGATGTCGAGACGGCGCCTGCGGCGCGAGATGAGCCTCTTCGGAGAGACCTACAACGAGGCCTGGAAGGACAACTGGGGCTTCGTGCCCTACTCCGAGTCAGACCTCAAGCACTACGGCCAAGAGCTGCAGCTCGTATACGACAAGAACTGGTTCATGATCGCCGAGAAGGCCGATACCGGCGAGAGCGTGGGCGTGGCCATCACCGTGCCCGACATCAACCAGGTTCTACGCAAGATGAACGGGAGGCTCCTCCCCTTGGGCTGGTGGCACTTCCTGCGGCGGCGCTCGATCATGACGGAGGTGCGGGTGGGCTTCCTCGGGGTCAAGCCGGAGTACCAGCACACGGGCGTGGCGGCCGGCCTCTACATGGAGCATTTCGCCATGGCCGCCGCCACGCCCCAGACCGGCGGTGAGATGGGCTGGATCCTCGAGGACAACCACGCCATGAACCGCGCGATGGAGGGAATGGGCGGGCGCCTGGTCAAGCGCTACCGCATATACGAGCGGGTTCTTGGCTGACCGAGCCGGTTGCTGCGAAGCGCCGGGGGCGCAGGTACACTCGAATCGAGTGCCCGAGCCGCAGGACAACGCCCCGGAACCCATCGACGGAGAGCTGCTGCCCGCGGACGGCGAGCACCTGGCGGAGGTTCGGCCGCTGCCGCTCCCGGCCCAGCAGCACGGCGCTGAGATCGAACGCCCCTTCACCATCGCGGTACCCGCGACTGTGGTCGCGGCCGGTGGCGGTTTCGTGCTCGGCGTGGCCGCCTTCGTGCTCACCCGCATCCTTCGCCGGCCCGCCGCCGGGCGTTCGCTGTCACGCCGTCGGCGCCGGTACGCAGCGCGCCGTGGGGTCGACATCGAGAGCTCGCGCTCGTTCCTCGTCGACGTTCACCTACTGAAACGCTGAGCCGGGCCGCCCCCGCCTCAATTCGCGGCACGGTGCTCGAGTGCGACGTGGTGCCAGTCGGGCCCTTCCGGATGCCCGGGGCCGGGCGCGACGGCGTGCTGCGCCGCGACGGCTCGGTGCTCGAGCGCCTGATGCACCTCGGCGACGAGCCGGTGACCGTGCGGGCCTGGGTTGCCGGAGGGGGCGTGCGTGTGTGCGCCGAGGCGGCCACGCGCGAGCTGGCCAAGGAGGGCGTCGAGCGGATGCGCTTCGCGCTGGGCACCGACCACGACCTGCGGCCCTTCCAACAAGCGTTCAAGCGCGATCCGCTGCTGGGCCCCGTGATCCGCCGCATGCCGTGGTTGCGCCCCCGGCGCAGGCCCGAGCCCTTCGAGGCTCTGGCGTGGGCCGTGTGCGAGCAGCTGATCGACGGGGGCCGGGCGGTCGAGATCGAGCGCCGGCTCGTGGCCCGCCACGGGCGCCGGAGCGCCTGCGGATCGCTGCGCGACGTACCGTCGGCGGGTGTCGTAGGCGGCCTCTCTCCGGCGCAGGTTGAAGCCTGTGGGCTCTCCCCCCGGCGGTCGGTCACGCTGGTGCGAGCGGCCCGCGAGGTCGCGTCGGGCCGGGCGGACCTGGCACGGCACGAGCCCTCGTGGCGGCGCCTCAGAGCCATACCGGGAATCGGCCCGTGGACGCTCGAGTCACTCGCCTTCTACGGACAGGGCCGCGACGACCAGCTGCCGGCCGGGGATCTCGCCTACATCAAGCTCATCGGGCGCCTTGCGCGATTGGGGCGCCGGGCCACGGAGGGGGAGGTGCGCGCCTTCTTCGAGCCCTACGCGCCGTTCACCGCCCTGGCGGGCACCTATTTGGTCCATGCGGCCGTACTAGGCCGTTAAGGCAGACCGCCTAGCATGAGAGGCGTGGAAGCCAAGGTCAAGAAGTCAGAGGAAGAGTGGCGCTCGGAGCTCACGCCCGAGGCCTACAAGGTCCTACGCGAGAAGGGCACCGAACCGCCGTTTACGGGCGCCTACACCCACTCGAAGGAGAGCGGGATGTACCGGTGCGGCGCCTGCGGGCACGAGCTGTTCTCCTCGGACACCAAGTTCGACTCGGGCACCGGCTGGCCGAGCTTCACCGAGCCGGCCGTGGCCGAGCACATTCGCCTCGAGTCCGACAACAGCCTGTTCATGAAGCGCACCGAGGTGCTGTGCGCCAACTGCGGTTCGCACCTCGGCCACGTGTTCGACGACGGGCCGGGTCCCAACGGCCAGCGCTTCTGCATCAACTCGCTGTCGCTCGACCTCGAGAGAAAGTAAGGGTGCGGTGCTCGCCCGATTGAGGGTTGGATCCGGTGCTCGCGCGATCAACGATCGCGCTGCGCTCCTCCCAGGGATCGGGCCGCGCTCCTCCCTGGCGAGGCCAAGCCGGCCTAGCGCGTCAGGGGGTCTGTAGCTCTTCAGGTGCCGGTGCGGGGGTGGGTGCAGTGCCACCGGTACCGGGGCTGGCGCCGCCCGCGGCCCCGAACTGACCGAGGAGCTCCTGGATCGGCTTCGCCCCGGTGGGCGGGTCGATCTCCGGCTCGTTGCCGACATCCGTGAGCGTGTAGTCAAAGGACAGGCTTCCTCCCTTGAGCATTCCCGCCTCGGTGCCCTCGGGGACGGTGAAGTCTGTGTCGAGGAAGGTGCGGCGCACGTAGTCATCCTCGTCGATGTTCACCTCGAGCGCGAGCTTGTCGATCGCGTCCTCGATCTTCTTGATGTCCTCCGCCGAGGGCTCGGGCACGTCCGGTACCGCTTGCCCCTGCGACTCGAGCTGCTGGCGCACAGCGGGGGACTCGATCAGCTTGAACAGATCCTTGACTACGCGTTCGATGTCCACGTCGCCCGTCACGAGCTGGGTGGAGTCCCCGCCGATCTCCTCACCGTCTTCTACCTTCGCGTCCTTGAGCCACTTCGACGCGTCGATGCCGAGGGCCTTGAGGCCCTGCGGGGTGAAGGACTGCTGCTGTGACTCCTGTTGGTTTTTCAGCTGCTTGAAGAGCTCGGTGCCCACCTCGTAGTTCTCGCCGTTGTACTCGACAAAGGCGTTGTCCTCGGTCACGATGACCCCCGCCTTGAACGACTGGCCGGCCCCTTCGGCCGTTACATCCCAGTCGAGCACGGGGAAGTCCTTGGGGGTCTCCTGCGCGTAGGGGCCCTTCAGGGTGAGCTTCAGCGGACCCTTGAGCTCTTCGACGCCGTCCAGCGCGGCCTCCACGTTGAGGTCGAGCTCACCCGATGTGACCGTCTTCTTGAAGGAGCGCTCGAGGAGCGCGGTGGCGTCCTCCGAGCTGCCGGCTTCTCCGTCTCCGCCGCACGCGGCGAGCGTGAGCGCGAGCACGAGGCTCACGGCTATGGCCAGAAGCGTGACGAGGCGTGTGCGGGTCATAGGGGACTTATAGCTGGCCCCCCGGTAGGAAATCGTTGGTGAACGCCCCCGAAGCGTCTGGGATCTCCGTGATCAGGCGGTTTTCGCGCATCCATGCCGCGAACTCCTGCCACTGCTTGGGGTCCTGGTAGCCGAAGGGCTTCCCGCGCGCGGGAAGGAAGAGCGGCAGGGTTGCCTCCACAACGGCGCGCTGGAGCTTGGCGTCGAGATCGGGGTTGGCCTCCAGGAGGCCCTTCACCGCGCCGCTGGGATCCTTTTTCATGTCCTCGGTACCGCGGGCCACCGCGGCCAGGAACGCCCGGATGCGGTTGCCATCGCGCTCGAGGGAGTCCTCGTTGGCCACGATCACGAGCTCGTTGTAGGTCGGAACGCCCACCTCGTCCACGCGAAGTATCTGGGGATCGCGCTTCTTCTGGCGCAGATCCGTGCCCTCGTAGTTCCAGAACGCCCCGAGCGTGGCGTCTACCCGCTTGCTGAGCAGGGCAGGGGCGAACTCGAAGCCCACGTTGCGTTCCTTCACGGTCTTTGGGTCCACTCCGGCGTCGAGCAGGATCTCGCGCAGGAAGGCGCTCTGGTAGTCGATCCCCGCAGTGCCCACGGTCTTGCCCTCGAGGTCCTCGGGCGTGCGGATCCCGGCCTTGGGCAACGAGATGATCGAGGTGAGCGGCCGGCGCACGAGCGCCCCCACGGCCACCACGTTCAGGCCCTTGTCGCGCGCCCGCAGCACCTCGGGCTCATACGAGATTGCCAGATCCACCCTCCCGGCTGCCACCTGCTTGATGGGCGCGGAGGGATCGGTGGGCTGGCGTACCTTCACGGCGATGCCCGCCTTGTCGAAGTGCTTTCCGGCTTCGGCGGCGTAGATGCCGGCGTGGTCGCCGTTGGGGAAGAAGTCCAGCATCAGCTCGAGCTGCTCTGCGCCGTCAGGGCCCAATGCCTCGTTCTTCTCGCCGCAGGCGGCGAAGGAAAGGGAAAAGGCCAGCGCGGCCAGGGCGACTGCGACACGTGTCATGGGGTCCTCTCGCGGGTTCGGTTCCAGGGGCAGGCGATACGTTCGGCGAGCGAGGCGAGGGCGAACAGGGCGACTGCCATCGCGGTGAGGATCACCACGCCGGCGTACACGCGAGGCGTCTCGAGCTGGTCGTTCCCGAGCAGCACGAGCCGCCCGAGACCCGAGTCGGCGCCCGCCCACTCTCCGAACACGGCCCCGATCACCGACACGGTGGCCGCGATGCGAAGACCGGAGAAGAAGGAGGGCAGCGCGGCCGGCAGCTCGACCGCGCGCAGGGTCCGCAGGCGTGAGGCTCCGAAGGAGCGCATGAGCGACAGGTGCTCGGAGTCCACCGAGCGCAGGCCGTCCAGCACGTTCACGGTGATCGGGAAGAAGCAGATGAGCGCGACGATGGCGATCTTCGGGCCGAGCCCGTAGTCGAAGGCCAGCACGAAGATGGGGGCGAGGACCACGATCGGCACGGCCTGCGAGGCCACGAGGATCGGGTAGGCCCCCTCGCGCAGCGTGCGCGAGAGGTGCATGGCAAGCGCGAAGGCCACCCCGAGGCCGATGGCGATGGCCAGGCCGATCAGCACCTCGTAGAGGGTGATGGCGGCGTTGTCGATGAGCAGCGACCAGTCGTCGGAGAAGGCTTGGAGGGTCTCCCCCGGGGAGGCCACGAGCAGATCGTCGACCGAGCTGAGGGAGGCAAGCAGCGCCCAGGCTCCTACGAGGACGGCGAGGAGCGCGAGCACGAGTCCTGCCCGCCTCACCTCAAGGCCTCCAGCGCCTGCTCGCGCAGGGCGAGGAGCTGAGGGTCGGTGACTGCGCTCCTGCGCTCACGGGGTCTTGGCAGTGGCACGTCGAGCTCGGCCACCACCCGTCCCGGACGGGCCGAGAGCACCGCGACCCGGTCCGCGAGAAAGACGGCCTCCTCCACGTCATGGGTCACGAAGAGCACCGTGCGCGGCTCGTGCTGGAGGGCGTCGGCGAGCCACTGCTGCATGTCGGCCCGCGTAATGGCGTCGAGCGCCGCGAAGGGCTCGTCCAGGGCGAGCAACGGGCGGCCCGGAAGCAGCGTGCGCATGAAGGCCACCCGCTGGCGCATTCCTCCCGACAGTGCGGCCGGCCGAGCGTGCTCGAACTCCTCGAGACCGAAGCGGGCGAACAGCGGCTCCGCCCGACGGCGCGCCTCGCGCTTCGACACACCCTCGGACTCGAGAGCCAGGGCGGCGTTGCCGAGGGCGTCGCGCCAGGGCAGCAGCAGGTCGCGCTGGGGCATGTAGGAGCACGCGGCCCGCCTTTTCTCAGCGTCGCGCTCGCCGGCTACCTCGACGGTGCCGGCGTCGGGCTCGGCCAGCCCGGCCACCAGCTCGAGCAGGGTGGACTTGCCACAGCCCGAAGGGCCCACCACGCCGAGGACCTCGCCGGCGCGTACCTCGAGATCGAGACCCTCGAGGGCGACTATCGGTTCGCGGCTTCCCCGGTAGGTGCGCCCGATCCCGGCGAGCCTCACCTGGGCTGGTGGCTTGCTCATCTGCTGCGCAGTGGCAGCCTGGTGGACCTGGACCGGCATGCGCTCCCTTCGCGGGCATTACCCCACAGGTTCGAAGGGTCAGCG
>JBBJNU010000104.1:0-6553 GCA_037721005.1 Thermoleophilaceae bacterium
TGATGGCGTCGTCGGGGATGGAATCAGGATCGAGGATCGGCAGGCCCTGGCGGCTCAGGACGAGCGCGCACGGGCCGTCGGTCTGCTCGAGGGCGAACTGCCAGGCCAGCGAGGTCTCGTTGGCGTCGGCGGGGCGCACCACGTTCACGTTGGGCGTGGCGCGCAGGGCGGCCAGCTGCTCGACCGGCTGGTGGGTCGGACCGTCCTCGCCCAGGCCGATCGAGTCGTGCGTGTACACCTGGATCACGCCGAGTCCCATCAGCGCGGCCATGCGCACCGAGGGCTTGTTGTAGTCCACGAAGTTGAAGAACGTGGACCCGAAGGCCCTCAGGCCGTGCAGATTCAACGCGTTCACCATCGCCGCCATGCCGTGCTCGCGGACGCCGTAGTGCACGTTGCGCCCCGAGAAGTCCTCGCGCGTGACCGAGCCGCCGTCCTCGATCTCCGTGTTGGTGGAGGGCTCGAGGTCGGCCGAGCCGCTCACCAGATTGGGCACCACCGATGCCGCCCACTGGATCACCTGCTCGGAGGCCTTGCGGGTGGCGATGTCGTCATCGCCGGGGTCAAAACGGGGGCGGTCGGACTCCCAGCCCTTCGGCAGCTTGCCCTCCATGATGAGCGTGAGCTCATCCCACAGCTCCGAGTTCGCCGAGCGGTACTCCTCGGTCTTGGTGTTCCATTCAGACTCGGCCTCCTTGCCCCGTTCCACGGTCTCCCCGAAGTGCTCGCGCACCTCGTCGGGCACGAGGAACTGGGCGTCGGGATCCCAGCCGTAGGCCTCCTTGGTGAGGCGCGCCTCGTCCTCGCCGAGCGGCGACCCGTGGGCTTTCTGGGAGTCCTGCTTGTTGGGCGAGCCGAAGCCGATGTGGGTGTGGAGGATGACCAGGGAAGGCTTGCCCTCCTCGGCCTTCGCCGCCGCGATCGCCGAGTCGAGCGAGTCGAGCTCCAGGTCCTTCCCGAGGTCCTGCACGTGCCAGCCGTAGGCCTCGAAGCGCTTGCCCACGTCCTCGGAGAAGCCCATGCTCGTGGGCCCGGCGAGCTGGATCTCGTTCGAGTCGTAGAAGGCCACGAGGCGGCCGAGACCGAGATGCCCGGCCAGCGAGCACGCCTCGGAGGCCACCCCCTCCTGCATGTCGCCGTCGGAGGCGATCGTGTAGGTGTGGTGGTCGATGATCTCGTGGTCAGCGGTGTTGTAGCGCGCGGCCAGCATGCGCTCGGCGAGCGCGAAGCCCACGGCGTTGGAGATCCCCTGGCCGAGCGGGCCCGTGGTGACCTCTATCCCGGGCGTGCCCTCGGCCTCGTGCTCCGGGTGCCCCGCGGTGGGGCTCAGGAGCTGGCGGAAGTTCTTGAGATCGTCCATCGAGATTCCGTACCCGCTGAGGTGCAGGATCGAGTAGAGGAGCATCGACGCGTGACCGGCCGAGAGCACGAAGCGGTCACGGTCGAACCACTCCGGGTTCGCCGGGTTGTGCCTCATCGTGCGGGTGTAGAGCTGGTAGGCGACAGGCGCGAGCGCCATCGGCGCCCCCGGGTGGCCCGAGTTGGCCTTTTCCACCCCATCGATCGAAAGCGTGCGGATGGTGTTGATGCACAGCTCGTCGAGCGTCTTCTGGTCCGTAGCCGTCGTCATCTAGCTCCCTCGTCGTTCGTTTGAGTCCTCGTGGGCAGTATCGCCGGTCCGCTCGAGCTCTTGCGCGGCGAGGACCCCCGCGCCGATCACCCCGGCTTCGGCGCCGGCGCGAGCCAGGCCGACCGAAGCGCGCTCCCACAGGGCCGGGAGCGTGTGCTTGGCCGCCTCGCGGCAGGCAGAGTCGAGGAACAGGTCAGCCGCACGCGAGAGCCCACCGCCGATCACCACGTGCTCGGGCTGAAAGGTGTTGATCACCCCGGCGATCCCGAGGCCCAGCCAGCGACCGTGGCGCTCGAAGACCCCGAGCGCCTCAGAGTCGCCGTCCTCGGCGGCGGCCACCGCGTCACGGCCTGAGACCCTCCCGTCCTCGGCGAGCTTCCTGCCCAGGGCCCCGACGGGATTGCGCGTTGCCACGGCGGTGGCCGCACGCTCGAGGCCGGTGCCGCTGCACACCCACTCGAGCGAGCCCGGCCGCGGAAAGCCGTCTCCTTCGCAGTCGAGGGCAGCCTCGCCGTCCACGATCACATGCCCCAGCTCGGCGCCGAGGCCGTCGTGCCCCCGCTCGATCTTTCCGTCGATCACCACGCCTCCGCCCACACCGGTGCCCAGGGTGATCATCACCAGGTGCTGCGCCGGTGGGTCGGGCACCATCTGGGCCTCGGCAAGCGCCGCGCAGTTGGCATCGTTGTCCACGAACACGGGCACTCCCAGTCTCGTGCCCAACTCCTCGCGAAGCGGAACACCCTCCAACGGGATGTTCACGCTCGACAGGATGGTGCCGGTGGCGAACTCGATCTGCGACGGCATGCCCAGGCCCACCGCGGCGGGCTCCCCGCACTGCTCTGAGACCTCCTCCACCGCCGCGACCACCCCGGCGATCACCGCGTTGGAGCTGGTCACGTCGGTCGGGTGCTCCACGGCGTTGCGCACCGACGCGTCCCTGATCACAGCGGCAGCGACCTTGGTGCCGCCCACGTCCACGCCGATGATCGTGCTCACGGTGCATTCTTAGCGCAGTTCAGACTCCCCTTACCTCGCTCGGCCATCATCGGGGCCGTGATCGAGCGACTGGGAAGCGTCTTCGCAATGCTGCTTGCGGTCTGTGCCGTGGGCGCGGCGCTGGCCCTGAGCGCTCAGGGAGGCACAGACACGGTTGCATCCCCGCCGCTGGAGGCGGCACGCCCTCAGGCGAGCCTCGGCCCGATCGAACCGACAGGCGAACCCACGGTCTACGACGCCGTGCGCTACCGCGACTCCCGCGCGCTCGGGCTCCCCCACGCCGGGCGCCTCGTACGCGGGACGCAGCTGCCCGAGCGCGGCCCGCACTTCGAGACGTGGGACCCGATCTTCAAGGAGATCCCCAACCGCGAGTGGCGGCGATGGGGGACGGATGCGCTGGTGCGGATGGTGATGCGCGTGCAGCGTCGGTACGCGGCTGCCGAGCCGGGCGAGCTCCCAATGCTGGTGGGGGACCTGAGCCGTCCCAGAGGAGGCGCCTTCGGCGTGACGTTCGGGCTCGTGGGTCACTCCTCTCATCAGAACGGCCTCGACGTCGACGTGTACTACCCGCGTAGGGACGGACGGCGCGGCGTACCGCGCATGCCCGCCGCGGTGGACATCCGGCTCGCCCAGCGGCTCGTGGACCTCTTCGTGGCCGCCGGCGCCGAGACGGTGCTCGTGGGACCCAACGTGGCTCTCAAGGGACCGCCGGAAGTGGTCAAGCCCTACCCGAACCACGACAACCACCTGCACGTCAGGATCCGCAACCCGGGCTAGGCGTCCGAACCGTTGTTGAGGATGTGCGACCGATGAAGGCGCTCACCTCGCGGGCGGGTCGGCTCCTCGCCGGAGCATGGCTGACCGGTGGCCGCGCACTCGCGCGCCGCACCCCCTCCGTCGACCGCTGGGAGAACCGCTACCGCCTGATCGAGCGCCTGGCTCCGGGCTCCTCCTTTCTCGACCTGGGTGGGATGTGGGGCGTCGATGGCGAGGTGGCCTTCCGAGCAGAGCGCGCCGGGGCCACCAAGGTCGTGCTCTTCGACGGCATGGATCCCACCCCCGAGTTCGAGTCAAAGCACCGCGACGCAGGCTCGGGCGTGACCTACGTGCAGGGTGATCTGCACGACCCGGTGGACATCGAGGCCCTGGGCACGTTCACCGTGGTGTGGTGCGCGGGCATCGTCTACCACTCCCCCAACCCCTACCTGCAGCTCCATCACATCAGGGCCTTGACGGAGCGGTGGCTCCTGCTCGGAAGCGAAGTCATTCCCGAGGTGCCCGGGGTGGAGAACGCCTGCATCTTTCACCCCGGCCGCTCGCAGCCCTCGCAGCGAGCGTTCGCCCGGGCCTACGGCGACCGGGCGCCGACCTATCCCGGGATGACCCACCCGTTCGACGAGACCCCCCTGCAGGGCTACGCCAACATGTGGTGGGGGCTCTCCCCCTCGGCCCTCGGATCGATGTTGAGGTATTCGGGCTTCGCGGTCCGCGAGCAGTTTCGCTACCAGTGGAGCTTTCGCGACTACCTGGCCGAGGCCGTGAGCACCCCGGACTTCGTGCCGCCGCTGGGCTTCTCCCGCGAGCGGGGCCGGGCCCGCCTGGCAGCCCTGGACCCCTCCGACCGTCCCGGCTGGGCGCCCCAGGTCTAGGAGCGCTTCGCCATCTCGGCCTCGAGCTCGGTGAGCGCGTTCAGGAAGATCTCCGAGAACGTCGGGAACGGCTGGATCGTGTCCACCATCACCTCGAGCGGCACTCGGGCGCGGATGGCCAGCGTGGCTTGCTGCAGCCACTCGCCGGCGTCGGGTCCGAGGGCGTAGGCCCCGGTGATGCGCTCTCCGTCGGAAACGAGGGTGAGGAAGCCGTTCTTGTCCGCGTACTCGCGCGTGTAGGTGGGCAGGCGGGGCACGCCTGAGATCGGCACGGTGGCCGTGAACCTGCCTTGCGCCTCGCCCACGGACGCGGCCTGGGGGTCGGTGAACACCACCCGCGGCACCGCGTCGTAGTTGGCCTCGCGCGGGTGGCCGAGGATGTTGGCCGCCGCCACCCGGCCCTGGTACTTGCCGACGTAGGTGAGCGGCCACACGCCCGTCACATCGCCGATCGCCCAGACACCGTCACCGGCGCTCATGCGGGAATCGACCTCGATGCCTTTCTTCTGAGGCTCGATGCCCACCGTCTCCAGGCCGAGGCCGTCCAGGCGCGGGCTGCGGCCTGTGGCCACGAGGAGCTTGTCGCCGCGCAACTCGGGGCCCTCGGGCAACGAGAGCACGTACTCGCCCTTCTCGTGGCGCACCGCCGAGGCGTGCTGACCGAAGTGCAGCTCGATCCCCTCCGCCGTCAGAGCTTCGCCGAGGGCCTCCCCCAGCGGCGCCGGCTCGCGCGAGAGCACGTTGTCGCTTCCCTCCACGAGGGCCACCGAGGCGCCCATGCGCGCAACCGCCTGAGCCATCTCCACCCCAACGGGCCCACCCCCGAGCACCAGAAGACGGTCGGGTACCCCCTTCAGGGCCGTGACCTCGCGGTTGGTCCAGACTCCGTCGGCCCCGTCGAGCGGATTCGCCGGATTCGGCATCCGTGCCAAATCCCGCAGGCCATCGATGGGCGGAATCACCGCGTCCGAGCCGGTGGCGATCACCACATGCTCCGTTGAGTACTCGGTTTGCCTCACCGTGACCCGCCCCGGTCCGGTGATGGCAGCCGCTCCTCTCAGCAGAGTGATCCCCGACTCCTCGAGCGAGCCGGCCTTGGCCGTGTCGTCGTAGCCGGAGACCATGAAGTCGCGCCACTCGAGCAGCGAAGCCACGTCGAGCTCGCCGCCCACCGCCTCGCGCGCCCCCGGCGCCTCGCGGGCGGCGGCCAGCGCTTCGCCGGGTCGCAGGAGCGTCTTCGAGGGGATGCAGGCCCAGTAATCGCACTCGCCACCGACGAGCTCGCGCTCGGCGATGGCCACCTTCAGGCCGCCATCGACAAGGCGGGTGGCGCAGTGCTGGCCCGCCGGGCCGGCACCGAGCACGATCGCGTCGTAGTGGTCCACGAGGAGTCCTTTCGGTCGGTACGGCAAATCTGGCAGAATGCCGCCCCCGTGGATCGCCGCTTGGCAAACCGTAATATTCGCACCGCTCTCGTCGCGGGCGCGATCTGCTTCATCGTGTTTGCCGCATCCTTCCTCGTAGCCTTCGTCTACTGATGGCCGGCGAGGCCGTGAGAGCGGCGGACAGAAGTGACGATGTGCCAATCGCCGGAGAGGCCATTCACCTTCCCGATCCCTCCTACCTGCCGGTGATCGTGGCCTTCGGAACCACCCTTGTCCTGGTGGGCGTGGTGATCCACTGGGTGATCTTCGGGATCGGCATGGCGATCACGGTCATCGCCATCGCCCGCTGGATCGGGCAGACTCGCGCGGAGATCTCAGAGCTGCCGCTCGAACACGAGCACTGAGCCGCCCCTTGGGCGACTTCGAGCGCGACACCGCGGTGGCGGCCGACGGCGAGGGCTCATACGCCTGCGACGTCCGGCCCGACTGGTGGGTGGTCGCGGGGCCGAACGGGGGCTACCTGGCGGCGATGCTGGTGCGCGCGCTCGAGGATCACCTGTCCGATGGTCCGCTCCGGCCGCTGCGCTCACTGACGATCCACTACCTCCGCGCCCCGCGCGAGGGGGCAGCCCGGATCTTCGTGGAGGTCGAGCGGGCCGGGCGGTCGGTGAGCTTTCGTGAGCGTGCGCCTGGAGCAGGCCGACCGGGTCTGTGCCCTGGCGCGGGCGGTACTGGCCCTCGACCGCGACGGGTTCGAGCTCGCCGCGGCGCCGCCCCCCGACGTACCGGGCCCCGACGAGGTCGAGGCGATCCCAGACTCCGAGGAGGCACCGCCCTTCGGCCGCCAGTTCGAGTTCCGGCCCGCCCTCGGATCCCCGCCCTTCTCGGGA
>JBBJNU010000105.1:0-6528 GCA_037721005.1 Thermoleophilaceae bacterium
ACCAAGGCGTGGTGATCTCGTTCCTCGCCATCTTCGCGTTCAACTACGTGTTCACGCAGACGCTGCTGGCCACCCACCCAGAGATCTCGGTCATCAAATGACGGCTGCGCAGCATCGCCTGGCTGTGTCCTCGCTCGCTAGCGTGCCAAGCACGCGTCGCTCACTGCGTCCTTGCCAGTCGGGCTGCTCGCTCGTCATGACGGTGACGGCGGTCTGATGGGCAAGTCCTGGCTCGCAGTGCCCAAGGAGTGGATCGCCTCCATGGGCGACATCACCAAGTTCATGGCGAAGGTCATGGGCGAGGTGTACTCGCTGCGGGTGCTGAAGTTCTTCGGCGAGGCGCTGCGACAGGCCGGCATCCTCATCCTCGGCTCTGCGGTGGTCATCTGGGGCCTTGCGTTCATCCTCGGCCTCACCTGCGGCATCGAGGGCGCCTACTTCAACCGCTCTGTGGGCGCTCCGGCCTACGCGGGAGTGTTCTCCGCCTGGTGTGACCTTCGCGAGATCATGCCCTACGCCTTTGGCTACATGCTCTCCGCCAAGGTGGGAACCGGCCTGGTGGCGGAGATCGGCGCGATGCGCATCTCCGACGAGATCGACGCCCTCGAGGTCATGGGCATCTCCTCGCTCACCTTCCTCTGCTCCACGCGCCTGCTCGCCGCGTGGCTCGTGTTGCCCTTCATGTACATCGCGGCTGTGGGAGCGGGGTTCTTCGCTTCCTACTTGGCTGTGGTGCAGCAGATAGGCGAGGTGTCGTCGGGTGGCTTCTTCCTCATCTTCTGGATGTTCCAGAATCCGCCCGACCTGCTCTTTTCGCTCATCAAGGGCATGGGCATGGCCACGATCATCGTGCTGGTGGGCTGCTACTACGGCTACACCGCCGGCGGCGGGCCGGTCGGCGTGGGCACGGCCACGGCAAAGTCGATGGTGCTCAACATCGTGATGGTGCACATCATCGGCATGGTCGGCACGCAGATCTTCTGGGGCTCAAATCCAAGGGCACCCATCGGTGGTTGACCGTCGCGCGTGACGAGGAGGATGTGACAGATGGCTGACGAGCGCAACGACCCCCCGTGGGGCCGCCCCATGGATTCAGGCGAGCACGGCGACGAAGGCTCCCGCGAGCACGACGAGGGCTTCCGCGATCGCGACGAACCCTCCGCCGAGCAGGCCACGGCTGAGCACGGCACCCACGCCGAGAGCGTGCACACCGACGGCGCGGACGACACCCACGCTGACAACGCGCAGGACGGGGAGCGGGGCGAGGGGGCCGACCGGCAATTCGCCATTCCGAAGGCCCTTCCCGGGCACCGCGAGGTCCAGACCGGCTCGCCCGACGGCGAGGCCGACCCACCCGATACCTCGGACTCCGGCGAGGAGGTCCCTGGCAACATCCACGAGCAGACCCGCGAGGGTGAGAAGCCCTATCAGTGGCACTCCGGGCTCAAGCGCGACCATGGGTCGACCGACGCGATCGAGTTCATCGACGTCAAGAAGTCCTTTGGGCGCAGCACGATCCTCAACGGCCTGAATCTGGGCATCCCGGACAACCAGATCTCGATGATTCTCGGGCCGTCGGGCACGGGCAAGTCGGTGTGCATCAAGCACATGGTCGGCCTGCTCTACCCCGACCAGGGTGACGTGCTCGTGCACGGTGAGTCGGTGCCGAACATGGTCGACGACGAGCTCTTCGAGATGCGCAAGAAGTTCGGCGTGCTCTTCCAGGACGGTGCGCTCTTCGGCTCGATGAACGTGCTCGACAACGTGGCCTTTCCGATTCGCCAGCACACGGACAAGGGCGAGGACGAGATCTCCGACATCTGTCAGCGCCGACTGCGTGAGGTGGGGCTCTCGGGCGCCCAGGACAAGTTCCCGAACGAGCTCTCGGGCGGCATGCGCAAGCGCGCGGGCTTCGCGCGGGCGCTGGTGCTCGACCCGGACATCGTGCTCTTCGACGAGCCCGACTCGGGCCTCGATCCCGTGCGCACCGCTCTCCTGTGCGAGCTTATCCAGGAGGTGCACGCCGAGAACGGCGGCGCCTACGTGGTCATCACCCACGACATCATGTCCGCCCGCCGCGTCGCCGACTACATCGCCGTGCTGTGGAAGGGCCGCATCGTGGAGTCCGGGCCGGCCAGCGAGCTGTTCAACTCGCCGAACCAGTTCGTCCGCCAGTTTCTCTCGGGAGAAGCGCGCGGCCCGCTGGGGATGGAATAGCCGTCGCCGTCCCGTAACGGTTCGGCTTTCACGCCATTCGCCTCGTCGTTTGTTGAGTTCGCTCTAAGGACCGCGGGATCTTGGGGGCGGCCGTTTTCGTGGCGCTCCCCACCGGCGCCCGCTTTCCCCACCCGTAACTAAGGTGTCCCCGTGAGGGAAGGCAGTCGATTTGCGGCGATGGCGGGCGCGGTGGTGCGCCGGCCCCTTGTGCCCATCGCCCTAGTTGCGGTGCTGGCGCTTGTGGGAGCTGTGCTCGCGCTGCGCCTCGAGCCCGTGGCGGGAACCGACACGCTGGTGTCGAGCTCCTCGGACACCGCGAAGGCCAACGACGCCTTCGCGAAGCAGTTCGGTGACGACGCGGTGGTGGTGCTTGTCAAGGGCAACCTCCAACGCACCATGCTCACGGCCGACAACCGCAAGCTGATCCGGCTCGAGGCCTGCCTGGCGGGCGACTCTCCCCGCGAGGTACTCGGAAGTCCGCTGCCGGCCGTGTGCGACGAGCTGCGCGAGCTGCGCCCCGCGAAGGTGGTGTTCGGCCCCGGCACGTTTCTCAACACATCGGTCGAGCAGATCAACGAACAGCTGGGCGGCCGCCTGCGGGCCAACGAGGTCCAGAAAGAGCAGGCTGCGCGCGAGGCATCTGCCGCGTCCAAGCGCCGCGGGGACCCGCCGGCCCAGCAGCGGCGCCTGGGGCAGCTCGCGAGCGAGGCGGTGCAATCACGGTTCCAGCAGAGCCTTCTGCAGCTCGCGCTGCAATACGAGATCACGGCGCTCCCCTCGATCGACAAGCCCGAGTTCGTGGACAAGCTCGTGTTCCAGAGCGGCGGGCAGGTCGGCGTGCCGAAGGCCCGCTTTGCCTACCTCTTCCCGAGCTCGACCGCCGCCCTGATAACCATGCGCCTGCGCGCCGATCTCTCCGAGGCCGAGCGAAGCCGCACGATCGCCCTCGTCGAGAGGGTTACCTCCGATCCCACCTTCACGCCCGACCAGGGCGCCCGGTACGTGGTGAGCGGGGTGCCCGTGGTGGTCGAGGCCCTCGCCAACGAGGTGCAGAGCGGGATCTTCTATCTGCTCGGCGCCGCGCTGCTGGTGATGGCCGCCACGCTCGCGCTCGTGTTTCGCACGCGACTGCAGTTGCGCCTGCTTCCCCTCGCCCTCGCCCTCGCCGCCGCGGCCATGACCTTCGGGGTGCTGTCCCTGACGGGGGGTGGGCTCACCATGGCGACCATCGCGGTGCTGCCGGTGCTGATCGGTCTCGCGGTGGACTACGCGATCCAGTCACACGCGCGGTTCGACGAGGAGAGTGCGCGCAAGGGGGCGGATCCGCAGAACGCGGCGAGGGCCGCGGCCGCGGCCGGAGGGCCCACCATCGCCGCCGCCGGGGTGGCCACGGCGGTGGGCTTTCTGGTGCTTGTGCTCTCTCCCGTGCCGATGGTTCGCGACTTCGGTTGGCTCGTGGTGGCGGGCATCGCGATCGCCCTCGTGTGTGCGTTCACAGCCGGCCTGGCCGCGCTCACCCGCCTCAACCGCGGGCGCAGCGAGCCCGCCGACCTGCCTCCTGCCTTCCCGCGGTTGCGCGGGCGTGTCGCAGACCTGGCTGTGGACTTCGGTGACTCCGGCCCCGGGCGCCGGGCGGCGAGAACCTGGCGCTCGGCGCGCCTCGGGACGCTGGAGCGCAGCGAGAGAGCCCTCGCCATGGCCGTCGCCCAGCCGCGGCGAGTTCTCGCGGTGGCCCTGGCCATTGCCGTCGTGGGCTGGGCGGTGGACACGCAGACCGAGGTGGTGTCCGATGTGCGCGAGCTCGTGCCGAGCGACCTCAAGGCCCTGAAGGACGTGCAGACCCTCGAGGAGGAGACGGGCGTGGCGGGCGAGATCGACGTGACCGTGCGCGCCGATGACATCACGCGTCCCGAGGTGGTGCAGTGGATGTCGAGCTACCAGGAGAAGACCCTCGAGGAGGCCGGATACGCCGAGGGGGACCGTTGCCAGCAGTCCGACGACCCGCCCGACCTGTGCCCGGCCTTCTCCCTGCCGACCATCCTCAGCCAGGTGGACACGTCCGACCAGGAAGCGGTGCGCAACCTGCTCGACGCCGTGCCGGCCTACTTCGCGCAGGGGGTGGTGAGCGAGGACCGCACCACCGCCAACCTCGCCTTTGGCATCCGCCTCCAGCCCCTCGACGACCAGCAGCAGGTGATCGAGCGCATGAAGGACGGCCTGGACCCGCCGGAGGGTGTGAGCGCGTCGGTGGTCGGCTTGCCGGTGCTGGCGGCCGAGGCAAACGACGCGCTGGCGTCTCCGCTGCGCCGGGCCGCCACGCTCGTGGCCGCGCTGATCGCGGTCTTCCTCGTGCTCCTGCTCCTTGGCCGCTTCTCAGGCCGGCGGGGAAGGGCAGGGGCGCGGGAAGCCGCGATACCGCTGATCCCGATCGCCCTGGCCACGGGCTGGTCGGCCGGGATCCTCTTCCTGCTGGGCCTCCTGCCCGAGCCCTTCGAGGTGGACCTCAACCCGATGTCGGTCACCCTCGGCGCGCTGGTGATCGCCATCTCCACCGAGTTCAGCGTGCTCCTGTCCGCGCGCTATCGCCAGGAGCGAGAGGCAGGCGCGGCGCCCGCCCGGGCGATGGAGCTCACCTACGCCTCGACCGGCGCCGCGGTGATCGCCTCGGGAACCACGGCCATCGCCGGCTTCGCGGCGCTCATCTTCTCGGACATCCAGATGCTCCGCGACTTCGGCATCCTCACGGTCGTGGACCTCACCGTGTCACTCTTGGGCGTGATGCTGGTGCTGCCCGCCGCGCTCATATGGGCCGAGCAGCGCCAGGCCGAGAAGGCCAGCGCCGAGCCGGCCACCAACCGTCCCTACGCGCCCACGCCGGCGTGAGCGACGAGGACCGCTTCGGCGACCTCGGCGGCCCGCGGGCGCCCGCCGGCGAGGGGCGCAGCGCCGCCGAGCGCCTCGAGGAGGAGGACCGCCTTCGGCCCGAGGCCGACGACCCGCAGCGGCGCCCCCCGGAGGTGCGCGGTCCCGGCAACAAGTACGCCTGGGTCGTGGGCATCGTGATGGTGATGGGCATCGGCGTGCTGCTGCTCACCACCGCGATCCCCAACCGGGGAGTGGGCTTTCGCGGACCGCCTGAAGGACGGGTGCTGCCCGACTTCGCGGCGCCGCTGGTGACCGGCAACGTGGAGGGCGACGCCAACGTCTACCAGCAGCGCAACGCTGGATCCGACGACCCCGCGGCCTGCGAGGTCCGCGGCGATCAGGTGGTGAATATCTGCGACCTTCGCGAGGAGAAGCCCGTGGTCCTCTCGTTTCTCTTCGACCGCGGGGCGGAGTGCAACTTCCAGATCGATCAGGTCGAGCGCGTGAAGCCCGACTTTCCCGGGGTGAACTTCGTGGCGCTGTACTTCAGCAACGAGGAGCGCGCGGAGGTCGCGGACATCGTGCGCCGGCGCGAGTGGACGATGCCCGTAGGTCTCGACACCGACGGCGCGGTGGTGAACCTCTACAACATCGGGGGGTGTCCGACCACGGTGTTCGCGCGCGCGGGCGGCAAGGTCCGAAGCGTGCGGCTCGGCAAGCTCAGCGAGGAGCAGCTTCGCCGCGAGGTCCAGGCGCTCGAGCGCTCGGGCTGACCGGGACGGCGCCGCCCATGCCCGACCCCGACCTCGAGCGTGGGTGGATGCACCAAGAGCTGGCCGAGGAGTTCCCGGGCCTCGGGCTCTGGCTCGTGCGTGTGGAGGGCGGCTCGGGCCGCAGCCCCGAGATCGTGCGCCGCCGTCTGCGCCAGCTCGCCAACCGCATCACCGGCGGCCACGTGATCCATATGCGCCAGGACCCCGTGCCGTGGGCCTACCGCGTGTTCTGGCGCCAGATCGGCATCGATCCCGACACCGACCGCACGCCTGTCGAGCAGATCGCCCTGGACCGGCTGCGCGACGGGGGGCTGCCGAGCCGCAACCTGCTCGATGACGCGATAACCATCGCCACCTTCGAGACCGGGGTGCCCGTGATCGCGTTCGACGCGGACCTGGTCGGGAAGGCGATCGGCCTGCGTACCACCGGGGAGCGGGAGCTGCTGGGCGGGGGCGGGCGGCCCCTGTCCAGCGGACAGATCGTGGTGGCCGACGAGCACAACCCGCTGGCGCTGCTCTCGGGCGAGGTCGCTCACGAAAGCGGCGTGCGAAGGGCGACGGCGCGGATGGTGCTCGGGGCGGTGCAGGTGAAAGGGGTGCCGCTCATCAGCGTGGAGGAGGCGCTGTGGACCGTTGCCGACACCGTGACGGGCTGAGAACCTCGTTCGGTGCT
>JBBJNU010000106.1:0-6520 GCA_037721005.1 Thermoleophilaceae bacterium
CGTCGCACTGACCTTGGTCGCCCTGACGTCCTCCACGGCGCGCTCCGCGGGCAGGGCCACCCGCACGGCGATGTACCCGCCCGGCCGGCAGGAGGCCGCGCCCTACTACGACCGAGCGGGGGAGCGCGCGCCCCGCTACGAGGCAGACGCGGCCTACCAACCCGCCGAGGGGGACGCGCCGTACTACCCGGCCGAGGCGGACGCTCCGTACCAGCCGGCCGAGCAGGAGACTCCCCAATACGTGCTCGACTCTCCCCCGGAGCGGGACGGGCCCCGGGCGGAGCAGGACGTGCGCGACCACCCCGCCGAACGGCAAGCGCCCGCCTACGCGACAGAGCCCGAGGACGCGCCGCGATGGGCCCTCGCGCTGATGGCCCTGTCCGGGGGCGGCCTGTTGCTCGGACTGCTGATCGTGATGATCGCGTCGATACCGTGAGCCCGAGGATGCAACCGTGAAGCTCGCGATCGCCGGCAAGGGAGGCGCGGGCAAGACCTCGATCACCGGGACGCTGGCGCGCCTGATGGCTCGCCGCGGCCGGAGGGTGCTCGCGATCGACAACGACCTCAACCCCAACCTTTCGCTCACGCTCGGCATCCCGGCCGCGCGGATGTCTGCCCTGCCGACCTTCCCGGCCGAGATCGTGCGTGCCAACGAGAGGGGGCTCTACGACCTCGCGATGTCGCTAGCGGAGATCCGCGACCAGTGCTCGGTGTCTGCGCCCGACGGAGTGTCTCTGCTGGTGGCGGCCGAGCCGAGGGCCGCGACCGGATGCCAGGGCGCCATGCACAGGGCAGTGCGCGGCGTGATCGGCGCCTCGCCGAGCGGTGACGAGGATGTCTGCATCGTAGACCTGGAGGCCTCGACCGAGCACCTGCTCGTGGCCACGGCCGAGCACGCCGACGCGATGTACGCGGTCGTCGAGCCCTATGGCAAGTCGCTGGAGACAGGCAGGCGCGTCGCCGAGCTCGCGCGCGAGCTGGGGCTGGGGCACGTGGGGCTGATCGCCAACAAGGTGCGCGACGAGCACGAGGCCGCGACCGTAGCCGCCTACGCGGAGCGTCACGGGATCGAGCTCGCGGGGGCTGTGCCCTACGACGAGTCCTTCCACGAGGCGGAACGCATCCCGCGTGCACCGCTCGACCACGATCCCGACGCCCCGGCGGTGCGCGCGATCGACGATCTGGCCGAGCGCCTGATCGCCGGCGGGACCTGACCGGCCGCCCGGAGGGAGCGACCGCTCGTGACCCGACGAGCTCAGTGCGCCGCTGTCGGAGGGGTCGCGCTTCTCGGCCTGCTCTCGCTGCTCGGTTGTGGCGGTGATGACGCGCGCTCGCGTGTGCCCGAGGAGAAAGCGAGCGAGCCCGAGAAGCGCCTCGACGGCGACCTTCAGCGCTGCCTTCAGTGATCCCCCCTTTAAGAGGCGTCGGGCCGCCGGCCCCAGGCGAACGTGTCGACCGCCCGCTGCGGGCCCTCCGCCGTCTGGCGCTCGCGCGTGACCATCTCGCAGCGCTCGAGCTCGATGCCCGGGAAGGCGCCGGAGAGCCGGCTTACGCTGAAGCGTCGCTCGGGGTCCGCGGGACCGCCCCCCTTGTGAGGGTCGGTCTCGTCGAACCCGATCACCAGCAGGTTCCCACCGGGGGCGACCGCCTCGGCGGCGGCGGCGAACACCGCCGCCCGCTTGTCGGTCTGGGGATGCATGTAGGTGATCAGGACGAGGTCGAACGCGGCGACCGCGGGGCGGTAGTCGTATAGGTCCGCGTGTACGCAGTCCAGCTCCACGCCGAGCTCTGCCGCGCGGCTCGCGGCGCGCTCCAGGCCGACACGCGAGAAATCGACCGCAGTTACCTGCCACCCGCGCTGCGCCAGCCAGAGCGCGTTGCGCCCGGCGCCCGCCGCGAGGTCGAGCGCCCGTCCGGCGACCAGCGGCGAGGTGAGCTCAGCGAGGAGCGGGGTGGGCTCGGAGGAGAAGGCGCGCGTGCTGTCGGCGTAGCGGCGATCCCAGCCGGCGGCGTCCATCACGACGGGACGTTACCTTCGCGGTCCCTGGCCACCCTGCGGGCGACGGCTGGCTCGTCGCCCAGCGCTCGGTGCCTACCACAAGTGCTTTACATCTACATCCTGCGCAGCGACAACTCGGCCGCGCCTGCGGTGACCCCGCCGGCCGGCCCCCCGGCCGGGCCCCAGGGGCCCGCCGGTCCGCAGGGGCCCGCCAGCCCGCAGGCGCCCGCGGCACCCCAGAGGGTGTTGTCCCGGTCGGGGCGCACGATCGAGCTCGCCGCGGCGCGCTCGACGATCCGCAGGGGTCAGCGAACGCGGATCCGGGGGCTCCTGGAGGCGTTCGCCAACGAATCGACATGTGTCCGTCGGGTCGTCGTGCAGCTCCAACGGAGGTTTGCCGGCAGCGTGCGCTACCGCACGGTAGAGCGGCTGCGCACCTCGCAGACAGGCGCCTTCAGCCTCAGGGTTAGGCCTAGGCGCACAACGTTCTATCGGGCCCGGGTAGTTCAGACGGCCGCCTGCGCCGGTGCCGTGTCCGACCGCGAACGCCTCGGCGTACGCCGACGCTGAGGCACGCCCCCGCCGGCTACCGGCCTCGTCCGCTGGTACCTTGAATCCGAGATGAGCGACCTCGGGCCCGATCACTTCACGAAGCCCGTAGGCGAGGTCGATCCCGAGATTGCGCAGGTGCTCGAGGACGAGGCCCGGCGCCAGGAGACGACGCTCGAGATGATCGCCTCCGAGAACTTCGTGCCGCAGGCGATCCTCGACTGCCAGGGATCGGTGCTCACCAACAAGTACGCCGAGGGTTACCCGGGGCGGCGCTACTACGGCGGCTGCGAGCACGTGGACGTGGCCGAGGAGCTGGCGATCGCTCGGGCCAAGGAGCTGTTCGGCGCCGAGCACGTGAACGTGCAGCCCCACGCGGGCGCCCAGGCCAACGCCGCGGCGTACCACGCGATGCTCGATCCGGGCGATCGCATCCTCGGGATGAAGCTCGACCACGGCGGCCACCTCACGCACGGGATGAAGATCAACTTCTCCGGGAAGCTCTACGACATCGTGGCCTACGGCGTGCGCGAGGAGGACTCGCGGCTCGACATGGACGTGCTCCAGCGCCTGGCCGAGGAGTTCCGCCCCAAGCTGATCCTGGCCGGCTGGTCGGCCTACCCGCGCCAGCTCGACTTCGCCCGCTTCCGCGAGATCGCGGACTCGATCGGTGCTCTGCTCATGGTGGACATGGCGCACTTCGCCGGGCTGGTGGCCGCGGGTGAGCATCCGAGCCCGGTGCCCTACGCCGACGTGGTCACCACCACGATCCACAAGACCCTCGGGGGGGCCCGTGGGGGCATGATCATGTGCCGCGAGGAGTGGGCCAAGAAAATCAACTCGGCGATGTTTCCCGGCCAGCAGGGTGGTCCGCTCATGCATGTCGTGGCGGGCAAGGCGGTGGCGTTGAAGATCGCCAACACAGACCTGTTCCGCGAACGTCAGCGCCGGACCCGCGAGGGCGCTGCCGCGCTGGCGGAAGAGCTTCTGTCAGGGGGAGTCAACGTTCTCACCGGGGGCACCGACGTTCATCTCGCGTTGGTCGACCTCCGTGAGTCAGACCTCGATGGCCAGCAGGCCGAGGACCGCCTCGCCGCCATCGGCATCACCGTGAACCGCAACGCCGTGCCCTTTGACCCACGGCCGCCCGCCGTGTCCTCCGGTCTGCGGGTGGGCACCTCCGCGCTCGCCACCCGCGGTCTCACCGTTGATGACTTCCGCGAGATCGGCCAGGTGATCGCCGAGGCGCTCACCGGCGGGTTCTCCGAAGCGGAGCGCGGCGAGCTCTCGGAGCGAACGAAGACCTTGGCCGAGCGCTACCCGCTCTATCCGCAGCTCTCTTCGCCCGCGGCCGCAGCGGTCTGAACCGGGCCCTCGTTGGGCGGGGCCGCTCTCTTCGAGTTGCGCGGCGTCTGCGCTTCCAGGCGCGGGCGTCCCGTGCTCAGGGAGCTCGACATGGAGATACAGGAGGGCGTCACCGCGCTGGTGGGTCCCTCCGGGGCGGGCAAGTCAACCCTGTTGAGGCTCCTCAACCGGTTGGCCGACCCCGACCAGGGCACGGTTCTCTACGGCGAGAGCGACGTGCGTTACCTGGATCCGCTGGACCTACGCCGACGGGCCTGCCTCGTGGCCCAACTGCCCGCGCCCTTTCCCGGCACCGTGGCCGAGAACGTGAGCTACGGACCTGGCCTGCTGGGCCGTGAGGCGAACGTCGAGCGCGACCTCGAGCTGTCGGGCCTGGGGGCCGAGTACGCCGACCGGGAGGCGGCTGACCTGTCGGTCGGCGAGCAGCAGCGCGTGATGCTCGCCCGGGCGCTGGCCCTCGAGCCCGATGTGCTCCTGCTCGACGAGCCCACATCGGCTCTTGACGAGCGCACGCGCGCCGGGGTCGAGGCCACGCTGGTCGCACTCGCGCACGAAGTCGGTATCTCGATAGTCGTGGTCACCCACGATCCCGCCCAGGCCAGGCGCTTGGCCCGCAGGACGGTCGAGCTTCCCGGGGTGGGCTCCTGAGCGTGATCGACATCACCCTGGGCGAGGTCGCCGCGTCGCTTGCGCTGGTGGCGCTGGCGGCCGCGGTCTCGCTCTGGCGGCGCGCGGAGCTCGAAGCCGACCTTGCCCTCGCGGTTCTGCGGTCCTTTCTGCAGCTCACCGCCGTGGGCTACGTGATCCAGGCGATCTTCGACTCGGACAGCCTCTGGCTCGTGGCTCTGCTCCTGGCCGTGATGGTGGGCTTCGGATCGGCCACGGCACGCAGCCGCGCGCGCGGGGTTCCCAACGCGCTCGGGCCGATCGTTCTCGCCCTCGCGACGGCGGCAGGCGTCACGCTCGGGCTGGTGCTCGCCCTCGGCATCTTCGAAGCGCAGCCGCGCTACCTGGTGCCCGTGGGGGGCATGGTGATCGGCAACTCGATGACCGCCGCGGCCGTGGCGCTGAACCGCCTGGCCGACGAGGTCTCGGCCGGCGCCCCGCGGCTGGAGGCTGCCCTCGCCCTGGGCGCCACCTCCCGGCAGGCGGCGAGCGACGTGGTCGGACGAAGCCTGCGGTCGGGACTCATACCCTTGATCGACTCCACGAAGACCACGGGCGTGGTGTTCTTCCCGGGAACGATGGTCGGCATGCTCGTTGCGGGGGCCGCACCGCTCGATGCCGTGCGGTTACAGCTCATCCTTCTCTGGGTGCTTCTCGGCAGCGTCGCACTTGCGGCGCTCATCGCCACATCGCTCGGGTACCGCGGCTTCTTCACGGCCGACCACCAGCTACGGGAGCTGGACGGCCGAACCGCTGACCCGTAGGACGCGCGACCCGCGTAGAGCTAGTGATGCTCACCTACTCTGCCCGCTCCGCCGCCTCGCCCGACCGGGCGTGGTCGCTGATCGCGGAGCCCTTGCGCTGGCACGAATGGGCGCCGCACGTGCGGGGCGCGTGGGGACTGGGCGAGCCCGAGGTGCGGGCAGGGGCGCGCGGGGCGGCTCGGATCCTGTGGGCGCTCCCGGTGCCGGCCACCGTGACCGACAAGCGGCCCGGCGAGTCGTGGACCTGGCGCGTGGGCCCGGTCTCGCTGGTGCACCGGGTGGCCCGCCGGCGCAGAGGCTGCGAGGTGGCCGTGGACATCGTGGCGCCGGCGCCCCTCGAGCCGGTGCTGGCCCTCACCTACGGACCGGTCGTGCGAATGCTCGTGAATCGGCTCGCGCGCGCAGCCGAGCAGGGCTGAGCGCACGCCGGTTTTCGCTCTAAGCTCGGACGGGTGACCAGCTCCGAACCCGCTCCTGTTCTCGTCAAGCCCAGACTACGTGGCGTGTCGCACCAGTGGGCCTGTCTGGTCTCGATCGGGCTGGGAATCGCTCTGGTGATCAGCGCGCCGCCGGGCAGGGCGACCTTCGCCGCACTCGTCTACGCACTCTCGGTCGTGACGCTGTTCGCCACCAGCGCCACCTACCACCGCGTCAACTGGCGCCGGCCCAACGCGCGGCGCTGGATGCGCCGGCTAGACCACTCGGCGATCTTTCTCCTCATCGCGGGCTCCTACACGCCCTTCGCGCTGCTGGCGCTCGACGGAACGCTGGCCGACGTGATCCTCGTGATCGTTTGGTCAGGGGCGCTCGGCGGCATTCTCCTGAAGATCCTGTGGATCGATGCCCCGAACTGGGTGGCGGCGCTCATCTACGTGGGGCTCGGATGGGTGGCCGTGGCCGCCGCCCCCGGCATGGTGTCGGCGATTGGGATCACCGCCTCGAGCATGGTCGGGGTGGGCGGAGTTCTCTACACCATCGGCGCCGTCGTCTACGCTCGCCGCCGCCCCGACCCGGTGCCGACCGTGTTCGGCTACCACGAGGTCTTTCACGTGCTGGTGATCGTGGCGGCCGCTCTTCAATACGCCGTCATCGCCTTCTGGGTCCTCCCAGGGGCCTGATAACCGGCGCACTCCGCGGTCCTCGGTCGCTCACCTGCTGAAGCAGGCATCGCTCCCTG
>JBBJNU010000107.1:0-6490 GCA_037721005.1 Thermoleophilaceae bacterium
ACGCCGCCTCCAACAACTCGGTGGACGACATCCGCGAGCTGCGCGAGAACGTGGCTCTGGCCCCGATGGGGGGCGCACGCCGGGTGTACATCCTCGACGAGGCCCACATGCTCACCCCGGCGGCCTGGAACGCCTTCCTGAAAACCCTCGAGGAGCCGCCCGCCCACGTTGTCTTCGTGCTCGCCACCACCGAGGCACACAAAGTTCCGGCCACGATCGTCGACCGCTGCCACCGCTTCAACTTCGCCCGGCCCTCGCTCGAGCAGATCGCAGGGGTGGTCTCACGGGTGGCCGAGCAGGAGGGGATCACGATCCCCGAGGCCGCCGTGGGCATGATCGCCCGCAAGGCAGCGGGCTCGTTCCGCGATGCGCTCGGCACGCTCGAGCAGCTCGTGACCTACGGCGGCGACGAGGTGAACCTCGATGACGTTCTCACCACCCTCGGCGTTGCCAGCCCCGAGCTGGTGCTCGACACCACTGACGCGCTCATCGAGCGCAACCCTCGCGCAGCGCTACTTGTGGTCCAGCGCCTCAGCGACTCGGGGCGCGAGGCCGATCAGTTCATGCGCGACATCGCCGTCCACCTGCGCCACCTCTTCGTGACCCAGACTCTCGGCCAGGCGCCCGACTCGTTCGCCGCCACGGCCGAGCACGGCGAGCGCCTTGCCTCTCAAGCCGAGCGCCTCTCCCAGGGCGAGGTTGTCCGCGCCATCGACCTTCTGGCGACTGCCCTCGCCTCCGTGAAGGACGGTTCGGAGCCACGGCTTGCGCTCGAGGTTGCTCTCATGAAGGCCACCCAGCCCCCGGCCGACCAGTCGCTCGGCGCCCTCATGTTTCGCATCGACCAGCTCGAGGCCCGGCTGGGGCAGGTGGGAAGCGGCACCGAGACGGAGCGACCGGCCGAGGAGGCCGGGGCGCCGCGTGCCGCGTCCCGATCGACGCCGGTGCAGGGCGCACCGGCCTCCGCCCCTCGTGGACAGGGGTCCGAGCCGGGTCCCGCCGGAGCGGTGATGGTGGCCACGGCCGGCGCCTCGGGAGGGCCAAGCGCGGCGGCTGCCATGGCCGTGGCGGAACCCGTGGTCGCGCCCGACTCCGGTCACCTCGACCTCGACGGGGTGCGGAGCCTGTGGGGTGCGGTGGCGGACGCGGTGGCCGAGCAGAACGCGATGGTGGCCGCGCTCATCTCGAGCGCCGTGCCCTCCGCCCTCGAAGGGGACCGCCTCACCATCGCCTTCCCCCAGGAGGCCGCCTTCCTCAAGCGCAAGGCCGAGGGCAACCGCGAGATGGTGACCACGGCGCTGCGCAGTCTCACCGGCCGCGCCCTAACCGTGGCCTTTGAGCTCGGGGATCTGGGTGAGGAGGAGCGCCCGGTCCGTACGCTTTCGGAGGAGGAGCTGCTCGAGTTGCTCAAGCGCGACTTCGCGGCTGAAGAGATCTTTGAAGAGAGCGAGGACTGAAGATGCCCAAGCAGCCGAACATGAACGACATGATGCGCCAGGTCCAGAAGATGCAGGAGGACATGGAGAAGGCCCAGGAGTCGCTCAAGCACGAGACGGTCGAGGCAAGCGCCGGCGGCGGAATGGTGACCGTGAAGGTGAGCGGCGAGCTCGAGGTGCTCGAGCTGAAGATCGATCCGGACGCGGTGGACCCCGAAGACGTCGAGCTGCTCCAGGACATGGTGCAGGCCGCCGTGAACGAGGCGATGCGCTCGGCACAGGAGCTGGCCGCCTCGAAGATGAGCGCGGTCACCGGCGGGCTGGGCGGCGCGGGCGGTCTGGGCGGCCTGGGAATCCCCGGCCTCTGATTCGCGGTTGTTCGCCCCACCCGTCAACCGGCTGATCACCGAGCTCGCGCGCTTTCCGGGCATCGGTCAGCGCACCGCGCAGCGCCTTGCCTTTCATCTGCTCCGCGCGTCCGACGAGGAGGCGCTGGCGCTCGCGGATGCGATCCGCGAGGTCAAGGCCACGGTGGGGCGCTGCGAGGTCTGCTTCAACCTGGCCACCGAGCCCACGTGCCGGATCTGCCAGGACGATCGCCGGGACGCCCACGTGATCTGCGTGGTCGAGGAGCCGAGTGACGTGATCCCGCTCGAGCGCACGAACGAGTTCGGTGGGCGCTATCACGTGCTGGGAGGCGCACTCTCGCCGATCGACGGGGTGGATCCCGAGGATCTGCACATCACCGAGCTGATCGAACGCGCGGCTCGTAACGGCGTGCGCGAGGTGGTGGTGGCCACCAACGCCACCACCACCGGCGAGGCCACCGCGCTCTATCTGGCTGACGCCCTGCGTGAACGAGCACCACAGGTGACGGTCACGCGACTCGCCAGCGGCCTGCCGGTGGGGTCGGACCTCGAGTACGCGGATGAAATCACCCTTGGGCGTGCGCTGCGGGCCCGCAGCGTCTTATGAGGCGAAAGCCGGCATCCGCCGCGCTCGCGCTCGGCGTGCTGCTCCTCGGCGCGGTACCCGCTGCAGCCCAGGAATCGCCCTCGTGCGTGGGTGACGTGAACGCCTCCGACGTTCAGGCCAGGCCCGGCCCCAACCTTCGCTTCGGCATCGGCCCTCTCGTGCAAGCGGGACAGATAGGGCCCCTCCCCAGCCCGGCCGTCCCCGAGCAGCCCGAACGCACGCACGACGCCCTCGCCCGCCTGAGGCCGCCCGGTGGCGCCTTCGTGCTGCGCCTCAACCGCTTCTTCTGGTCCGACGGCGAGGAGGGCATCCGCCGCTACCTCGCCCTGGCCGAGCGCTTCACCAGCCGTGGCTACCTGGTGGAACTGCAGGTGCGCTACCACCCCAACGAACAGCAGGAGGGCGACATCGCCGCCTGGACCCAGCACGTGCGCGAGGTCGTAAGGCGCTTCGGCGCAAACCGGCGGGTCGTGGCCCTGCAGATCGCCAACGAGGTGAACCTCACCTTCTCGCCCGACTCCTCCGACGGCTCCTACGAGGGTGCGCGCCAGGCGCTGGTGGACGGGGTGATCGCGGCAAAGGACGAAGCCGCCAAGAACGGTCTCAACCACCTCGAGGTGGGCTTCAACTGGGCCTACCGCACGGACCCGGGGCAGGAGGAGAGCTTCTGGCGCGCGCTGCGCGACCGCGGCGGCCAGGAGTTCGTGCGCGCCGTGGACTGGATCGGCCTCGACGCCTATCCCGGCACGGTGTTCCCGCCGGCCGAGTCCGACCTCGGGGGCTACCGCGACGGAATGGTGAACGGCATGAGTTCCATGCGCTGCTTCGCGGCGATCCCCGGCATCCCGGCCTCCGTGCCCATGAAGGTCGAGGAGAACGGCTGGCCGACCTACCCGGGGCGATCTCAGGCGATGCAGGCCGACGTGCTGCGCGAGATGGTGCGCGCGGTGCACGACTATCGCGGCACCTACAACGTGAGCGACTACCGCTGGTTCAACCTGCGCGACGGGGATTCGTCCTCTCCCCAGCCCTTCCAGCACTTCGGGCTCTTCGACAGTGCCTACCGCGAGAAGCCGGCCTTTGGCGTGTACCAGGGGCTCGTGGCCGCTCTGCACCGGACCGAGGCGGCCTTCCCGGTGGCGGTGATCCGTGGTCGCCCACGCATCACGATGCGCCTGCGCTATCGCTCGGCGCGCGACCGCCGCGGCCGGCGCTGCGCGCCCGGACCGGTGAGGGCGACGGTTCGAGGCCGGGATATCCGGTTCGTGCGCCGAGTGGGTTTCCGGGTGGGCTCCCGCAAGCTGAAGCGGATCCTCGTGCGCCGGCTGCCGATTACGCGGATCGTGATCCGCCCGCGGCGGCTGCAGGCGCGGCGGTACCGCGTGCGGGCGGGCCTGCGGCTGAAGGATGGGCGGATGCTGCGCCTCACCAGGACCTTCCGCGGCTGCAGGTGAGGGGCTACTTGCGAAGCAACCCGTAGTCGAGCTTGGCCGAGAGCACCCGGCCGACGGCTTCGTCGAGCCTCCTGCGGGGCACGTCACCCCGGCGCACAGCGCCGAGGATTGCGCGGTACGCCGCCTCCTGATCGGACTGCGGTCCCGAGATGTAGAGCATGTCCGCCCCCGCGGCGAGTGCCTTCACCGCCGACTTGGGAACGCGCCCCAGGGCGGTGATCGACGGGTCGGAGAGGTCGTCGGTGATCGCCACTCCCTCGAAGCCCAGCTTGCCGCGCAGCAGGTCGGTGACGATCTTGCGCGACAGCGAGCCCGGCACTACGAAGTCGTCGGGGGCGTAGAGCGCGTTGCTCAGTAGCACGGCCGGCGCCCCGGCGGCGATGGCCGCCCGGAAGGGCACGAGGTCTCGTTCGGACAGCTCCTCCAGAGACAGGCCTACGTTGACCGGCCCCTCCTTCGTGGACTGGGCGGCCGACCCCAGGCCGGGGAAGTGCCTCACCGCGGCCAGCACGCCGGCCCGCCGGTAGGCGCTCACCACCGCCTTGGCGTAGGCGGCCACCGCCTTCGGGTCATCCGAGTACGCCCGGGGCCCCACGGCGGCATCGGCTCCCGGCGCCACGTCGACAACCGGGGCCAGCACACCGTTGACCCCCAGCGGCTGAAGCGTGCGCCCGGCGAGGTCGGCCTCCCTGGCTGCCTGGGGGACGTCGGAGAGCCGGGAGGCCGAAGTGGCCGGGGGCAGGTCGGCGAACACGTTGAACTCTCCGCCCTCCTGCTCGGCCATCACCCAGGGCGTCACCTGACGCGCCTGCTCGGCGATCACCCGAGTCTCCCCGGCCAGTGCGCCGAGCTGGGCCGAGCTCGTGTAGTTCGCCGAGCCCACCACGATCCCGCCGAAGCCGAGCTTGCGCAACTGGGCGAAGACGGGCGCTGTGAGGTCCTGGCCCTCGAAGCCCACCAGGAGCACCTGGGCGACCTTTTCCCCTAGCCCCATCTTGCGCAGACGCTTGGCCACCGGTCGGGGCAGCTCCTTCTTGGCGGGCGCGGTGCGCCGCTTCTGACCCTTCTTGGGCGGGATGAGGTCGACGAGAAAGGACTTCGGCTTGCCCTGGGCCGCGCTCTGGCCCTGGCGCCCCTCCTCCCGGCCGCCCACGAGCACGAGGCCGACCACGATCAGGGGGGTGAGGACAACGATGGCGAGCACGGCCTTGAAGCGGCTGGGTTCGAGGTCTCGGAAACGCTGGCGCATTAGGGCCTAACGCTAACCTGCGGCGCCCGTGATGGACGCAGCCCCTGCCGAGGCCCAGACCGTGGTGATGAAGTTCGGCGGCACTTCGGTGGCTGACGCCGGGCAGATCAAGCGCGCGGCGGGGCGCATCGTCGCAGCCGCGGAGGAGGGCAGCCGGGTGGTTGCCGTTCTCTCGGCACGGGGCAAGACCACTGACGATCTGACCGCGATGGCGCACGAGGTCTCGGACCGTCCCCATCCGCGGGAGATGGACATGCTGCTCTCCACCGGCGAGCGCATCTCCTGCGCGCTGGCGGCGATGGTGATCAACGACCTCGGCCACGAGGCCATCTCCCTCACCGGGTCCCAAGCCGGCATCGTGACCGACACCTCCCACACAAAGGCGCGGATACTCGACGTGCGCGCCGACCGCATCGAGGAGGCTCTCGACGAAGGGAAGATCGTGCTCGTGGCCGGCTTCCAGGGGGTGTCCACCTCCTCCGACGTGACCACGCTCGGCCGCGGAGGCTCGGACACCACCGCGGTGGCTCTGGCCGCCGCCCTCGGGGCCGACGTGTGCGAGATCTACACCGACGTGGCCGGGGTGTTCAGCGCGGATCCGCGGATGGTGCCCGAGGCCCGCAAGCTGGCCGTGGTCTCCTTCGAGGAGATGCTCGAGATGGCGGCGTCGGGCGCCGGTGTCCTGCAGCTGCGCAGCGTGGAGTACGCCCGCAACAACGGCATCCCCATCCACTGCCGATCGAGCTTCGACGACGGACCGGGTACCTTCGTGGTGGACGAGCAGACCACCATGGAACGACCACTGGTAACAGCCGTGACGCACTCCACCGACGAGGCGCGGATCACCCTCACCGGGCTTCCCGACCGCCCGGGCGTGGCCGGTCGCGTGCTCACCGCCCTGGCCGAGGCCAACGTGAACGTGGACATGATCATCCAGAACGAGCCTGCGACCGAGGGGGGGCGGGCCGACATGTCCGTGACGGTGCCCCGCTCGGACGTCGCGCCCGCCGTCGAAGCGCTCGAGCCCCTGCGCAACGACCTGGGAGTGGGGGGCCTGGCCACCGATGAGGCGATGGGCAAGGTCTCGCTCGTGGGGGCGGGGATGAAGAGCCATCCGGGCGTGGCCGCGAAGGCGCTCACGGTGCTGGGCGATGCCGGCGTGAACATCGAGATGATCTCCACCTCGCCGATCAAGATCTCGTGCGTGGTCCGCGAGGAGGACGTGCGCAAGGCCGTCGAGGGCCTCCATGCCGCGTTCGAGCTCGGCGCCGACGCCATCCGCCGCGAGGACCCGCGCGGCGACCACCGCCCGGTGATCCGCTCCGACGCTGGATTGGGCACGGATGCCGAATCCGGCGAATCCGACGCTGGATTGG
>JBBJNU010000108.1:0-6430 GCA_037721005.1 Thermoleophilaceae bacterium
CCTTTGTGGCCGGCGTGCGCGGGGCGGCCGAGCGCGCGGTCACCGAGGCGTGCGGCGAGGGGACGGTGACCTGCCGGCTCACCCACGCCTACCCCGACGGCGCCGCGCCGTACTTCACGGTGCTGGCCCCTGCGCGCCGGGGATCCGAGCTCGAGCAGTGGGCTGAGGTGAAGGCCGCGGCCACGGAGGCGATCATCTCGGCGGGAGGCACGGTCACTCACCACCACGCGGTGGGCCGCGACCATCGGCCCGGCTATGACCGCCAGCGCCCCGAGTCCTTCGCCGCAGCGTTGCGCGCCGTCAAGGCCGAGCTCGACCCGGCGGGCGTGCTCAACCCCGGCGTGCTCATCGACCCGTGAGCGAACGGGCCTCCAAGCGCAGCCGCGAGCTGGGCCGCGCCGACCGGGTGCTCCCCGGCCTCTGGCGCCTGCGTCTGCCGCTGCCGTGGCCGGGTGTGCCGCACGTGAACGCCTTCGCCATCGCCGCGGGCAGCGGCGTGGTTCTCGTCGACACCGGCATCCACGAGCCGGGGTCGCTTGCGCAGCTCGAGCGCGCGCTCGACCAGGCCAACCTCAAGCTCGAGCACGTGCGCCTGCTCGTGTGCACCCACGCCCACTTCGACCACTACGGCATGGCGGCCACGATCGTGCAGGAGACCGGTTGCGAGCTGTGGATGCACCCCAACCACGCGCACGTGACCGAGGCGGCGGCCGATCCCGCGCGCCAGCTCGAGCGGCGCATCGAGGTGGCTCGCCAGAGCGGCGTGCCGCCGTCCGCACTCGAGAGCTACCGCGAGCGCAACGAGGGCCAGCCAAGCCTGCTCTCGGGTGTCGTGCTGCCCGACCGCGAGCTCGTGCCGGGGGTGGAGGTGGACTCAGACCTGGGCCGGTGGCAGGTGCACGAGACGCCGGGGCATGCCCCCTCGCACGTGGTGCTCCACCAACCGGAGCGCAAGCTGCTGCTCAGCGGCGATCATCTCCTCGGCCGTATCTCCCTCTACTTCGACTTCGGCCACACGCCGGATCCGGCTGGCGAGTTCCTAACGAGCCTGGACACCGTCGGCGCGCTCGACATCGACCTCGTGCTCGCCGGCCACGGCCGCCCCGTGCGCGACGCGCCGGGACTGATCGAGGGCAACCGCCGCGAGGTTGCCGGCGGCCTGGAACGGATCACGGAAGCGCTGGCTGGCCACGCCCTCACCCCCTACGAGATCGTGCCCAAGCTGCTCGGTGTGGACGAGCTGAGCCCGATGCAGATCAACTGGGGCCTCTCGATCACCCTCTCGTACCTGCGTCACTTGGAGCTGCGCGGCGAGGTCGAGAGGTACGAAGATGATGGCTCCGAGCGCTGGAGCCTGGCGAAGAGCTAGACGGGCTGCTGGGCGCGCGTCCAGGGCTGCGCGGCACGCAGCGCGGCGAGGATGGCCCGGGTGGCCGGCGAACGGTTGAGCGTGTAGAAGTGGATGCCCGGCGCGCCGCGGGCCAGGAGGTCCACGCACTGCAGCGTGGCATAGGCCACGCCGAGGTCCTGCACCGCGTCGGCATCGTCCTCGCGCCGCACGAGCTCGCGCTCGAAGGCCTCGGGAATCTCCGACTTGCACAGCTCGGTGATTTTCTTGATGTTGCGCACGCTGGTCACCGGCATGATCCCCGGGACGATGGGAACTGTCACGCCGCCCTCACGCGCCCGGGCCACGAAGTCGAAGTAGAACTCGTTGTCGAAGAAGAGCTGGGTGATGAGAAAGCGCGCGCCAGCGTCCTGCTTCTCCTTGAGAAAGCCGATGTCGGCCTCCGGGCTGTCGGCCTCCGGATGCACCTCGGGGAACGCGGCGGCTCCCACGGCGAAGCTGAAGTGCTCGTCCAGCAGCTCGATCAGCTCGGTGGAGTAGCGCAGGCCTCCCTCGGTCTGGGTCCACGTTTCGTCGCCCTCAGGAGCGTCGCCGCGCAGCGCCAGCACGTTCTCTACGCCCGCGGCCTCGATCTCGCCGAGTGTCTCGCGCAGCTCGTCCGCGGTGGCGCCGACGCACGTGAAGTGCGCCATCGTCTCGATCCCGAGGTCCTGCTTGATCCACTTCACGATGCCGATCGTGCGGTCGCGCGTGGAGCCGAGCGCCCCGTAGGTGACCGATACGAAGTCGGGCCTGTCGTGGCGCAACGTGTCCAGCGTGGCCTGGAGGTTGTCCTGGCCCTCGTCGGTCTTCGGGGGAAAGAACTCAAAGGAGAAGACCGGGCGCTGCTCGGCCAGGATCTCGTCGATACGCATGTGCGAGAGCCTAGAGTGCCGTTTCGGTCTCAGGACCCTTGATCTCGAGGCCCGTGGCCACAGTCGTTCGGCCCCCGATCTCGTACTGCACGTCCACCGAGTCGTTCTTGTTGTAGGTGCCGAAGAGAGCGAAGAAGATGGCCGTCCAGCGCCAGAAGTTCAGCTTCTCCTTCTCCAGTGGCGTGTGGAACACGAGGTCGCGGCCTTCGATCTCGTAGTCACGCCCGTGCTCCTGCGCAACGCCGTTCACGAACACGCGAACCGGCGGTTCCGCGCCCCGCGGCAACGCCACTCTCCACTTGGGATCACCCATGCGAGAGCTCACGCCTGAGCGCGTCGTAGGGCGACTCACCGTCGCGCTGGACCACGAGTGTGCGCCGAAGCCGTCCGGTGAAGGCCTCGGCGGAGCCGTCACCGCGAACGTCCACCCCGGCCCGCAGGCGGCGAGGGCCGCGGAGCTCGACGCGCCCGGCCACCTGCGCCACCGGCTCGTAGCGGCGAAGGAGCGTGCCCCCCGCCGGCCGCGCGGAGGTGCTCGACTCGAGCTTGCGGGCGTTGCGCTCCAGCACCGCCAGGGCCGCGTCGAGGTTGTCGACGCTCTCCTTGGTCACCTTTGCCCCGCTGCGGATGGTTAGCCGGTAGCCCGCCATGTGCTCAGCGTAATCTCAGAGGCGTGGGCGAGGTCGTCTCCGTGAACGTGGCCGAGGTCCGGACGCTGCAGCGGCGCGGGCGCGCGGTGCGCACCGGCCTCTGGAAGCAGCCCGTGCAGGGTCGCGTGAAGGTTCACGACCTCGGCCTCGAGGGCGACGTGAACGCCGACAAGCGCTACCACGGGGGAAACCAGAAGGCCGTGTACGCCTACGCGGGCGAGGACATCGCCTGGTGGGAGTCCGAGCTCGGCCGCGAGCTCGGACCCGGCTTCTTCGGAGAGAACCTCACGCTCAGCGGGGTCGACGTGAGCGAGGCGCTGGTCGGCGAGCGCTGGGAGGTCGGCACAGCAGTGGTCGAGCTCACCGAGCCGCGCACGCCGTGCTGGAAACTTGCCACGAAGGTCGGGGATCCGGGTTTCGAGAGGCGGTTCGCCCGGGCCAACCGGCCGGGGGCGTACCTGAGCGTGGTTCGCCCCGGCGAGGTGGGGGCGGGCGATGCCGTGCGGGTGGACTGGAGGCCGCCCGACGGGGCGCTGACCATGGCTCGGCTGGCGCCGGGCGCGGCCTGAGCAGGCTTCGCGCCCGAACACGAACGTGAGCGCCTTGGTCAGTCGGCCACGCCTGTCCTGGCGATCGTGCGTTGTGGCGTGAGGCGCACCAGCAGCTCACCTTGGACCGAGTTGCGCTCGCCGAACTCGCGGGCCCTCTCGGAGCCCATGTAGCGCTCGCCGATCCTCGTGGCCCATTCGAGGTTCTCCGATGGGTTCTCGGTGGCGAACGCCCGCCCGCGGATATGCACGAAGGCGTACGGAGGGCGCTCGTCGTCCACGAGCATCGAGACCCGACCGTCGCCCGTGATGTGCCGCCCCTTCACCGAGTCGGCGCCGGTGTTGAAGACGATGTCGTCGCCGTCGAGCACGAACCAGATGGGCATCACGTGAGGCGTGCCGTCCTTCATGAGCGTGCCGAGCTTGCCGGTGCGGGTGCCCTCGGAGAGAAACGCGCGCACCTCGTCCTGGCTCATGTCAGCCGCGATGGTTTAACCACCTATGGCGCTCATGCTGCGCGCCGGCCGACGGAAGCCCTTCTCGCCCACCCGGTGCTTGAGCTCCTTGCGCCACACCGCGTCGCGCACGATCTGCTCGATCTCGTCGTCGTCGGCCCCTGACCTCAACGGTTCGCGCAGGTCGGTCTCGTGAAGGGAGAACAGGCAGGTTCGTAGCTTGCCTTCGGCCGTCAGGCGAATGCGGTTGCAGTCCGAGCAGAAGGGCTCCGAGACCGGGTTGATGAAGCCGATCTCCCCGCGGCCGTCGGCGAAGCGAAAGCGCCGGGCCGTGGCCGAGGCCTCCCGGGGCAGCTCCTCGAGGGGGTGCACGGCGTGGATGATCTGCCGCAGCTCCTCTCCGGTGAGCACCTGGTCCTCACTCCAGCCGAGGTCGGCGTCGAGGGGCATGAACTCGATGAAGCGCACCTGGAAGTCGTGTGTGCGCGCGAACTCGGCGAAGGGCAGCGCCTCCTGCTCGGTGAAGCCACGCAGCGCCACCGCGTTGACCTTCACGGGCGAGAGGTCTGGGTGGGTTGCCACGGCCTCGAGACCACGCAGCACCTGGGGCAGGGAGTCGCGGCGGGTCATCGCGAAGAATCGGTCGCGCTGCAACGAGTCGATCGAAATGTTCACACGGCTGATTCCGGCGGCGGCCAGGGCCGCGGCGTCGCGCTCGAGCAGGTAGCCGTTGGTGGTCACCGACAGGTCGCGCACCCCCTCCACGTTCGCGAGCATGCGCGCGAGCACCGGGAAGTCCCGGCGTACGAGCGGCTCCCCGCCGGTCAGCCGGACGTCTGACACACCCATTTCCGAGAGCACCCGCACCAAGCGCTCGATCTCCTCGAAGCGGAGTATCTGCTCGCGGTCGAGCCACGGCAGTCCCTCCGCTGGCATGCAGTACTGGCAGCGAAAGTTGCAGCGGTCGGTTACCGACACGCGCAGATTGCCGATGCGGCGGCCGTGACCATCCACGAGGGGATCGCGCACCATGCTCTGAGGCTAGCCGGGCGCGGACACTTCCTTCCTTACAGCTATCTTGCGCTTGCGATGGAGGCTGGCCCCCCACCTCCGCCCGAGCACCCGGTCGAGCCCCGTGACGCCGTAGAGGGCGTCGCGCTGAGCGCGCCCACCCGCGGCAACCGGAGCCTGGAACGATTCCTGGCCGCCGCGAACGCCGACGACCGCCTGCGCGCCTGGTGGCACATGCAGCACGTGCAGGCCAACCGCCTCGGCATGTCCGACCACTCCTGGGTGCACGTGCAGATCGTGCTCAACATCTCGCTGCGCCTGTTTCGCCTGCTGGTCAAGCGCGGGGTGGAGCCGGCCATGGTGGGCGAGCACCTCATGCGCGAGCACGACGCCGAGGTGGTGATCGCCGCCGCCTGCCTCTTCCACGACACCGGCATGTCGATCCACCGCACCGACCACGAGGCATACTCGCTCTTCCTTGCCGCCGAGCGACTGCCGGCGCTGCTCGAGGACGTGTACTCCGAGCCCGAGCGCACCGTGGTCGTGGCGGAGGCGCTGCACGCCGTGATCGGCCACCGCCGGCGTGGCGATCCCATCACGGTGGAGGCCGGCATCGTCCGCGTGGCGGACGCCCTCGACTTGGCCCAGGGCCGCTCGCGCGTACCTTTCTCCAACCGTCGGCCGAACATCCACTCGCTGTCGGCCGCGGCCATCGACGGGGTGGAGATCAAGGCGGGGGAGGAGCGGGCGGTGACGATCGAGATCGCCATGAACAACTCGGCGGGCATCTTCCAGGTCGACGAGCTGCTAGCCACCAAGCTGCGCGGCTCGGGGCTCGAGGACCACCTCGAGGTGGTGGCTCGCATCGACTCCGAGCACGAGAAGCGCCTCGTGCCCGTGTTCCGGATTTGAACGGCTTCCCGGTCCTCGAGACCGAGCGCTTGGTGCTACGCAAATGGCGTGACACCGACGTGAACGCCTACGCGCGCATTTGCGCCGATCCCGAGGTGATGCGCTTCATGCTTCCGGCCCGCGGGCTCAGTCACGCCGAGGCGGCATACGACGTTCAGGGGCTGCGCGAGCACTGGGCCAGGCACGGCTTCGGGCACTGGGCAGTGGAGGAGAAGTCCGGCGGCGCTCTGGCGGGCCGCACGGGCCTCAAGCGCCACCCCGACTGGACCCTGGA
The DNA here is from genome assembly GCA_037721005.1 of Thermoleophilaceae bacterium. Taxonomy (GTDB): domain Bacteria; phylum Actinomycetota; class Thermoleophilia; order Solirubrobacterales; family Thermoleophilaceae; genus JAAYBF01. Next base: position 6,113 of record JBBJNU010000108.1, read on the forward strand.
CCCCGAGAACACCGAAGTGGGCTGGCTCTACGCCCGGCGCTTCTGGGGACAGGGCTACGCGAGCGAGGCCGCAAAGGCCGCAGTGAGGTTCGCCTTCGAAGAGCTCGAGAGCCCAGAGGTGATTTCGATAGCCCTTCCTCAGAACTTGGCCTCGCGGAGGGTGATGGAGAAGGTCGGCCTGGCCTACGCGGGCGAGCGCCACTGGGAAGCGCGCGGCCTGGACGTGGTCTGGTACTCGACGAGCGGTCAGCCGGCGTAGGCGCGGACCATCGCCAGGGGCACCCTCGGGATGTCCCGGCGGCTGCGTTCGAGCGCCTC
>JBBJNU010000007.1:0-22108 GCA_037721005.1 Thermoleophilaceae bacterium
ATCTGCACGCGGTACTTCACGGCGGGCTTGCCCTTGCCGGCGGGCACCCGGCAGGTGAAGCGCTTCTTTGCCTGCTTGCGACAGGACGCCTTCTCGAGCTTGCCCTTCGTCTCGGTCTCGCGCGCGACCGAGTGGGCCAGCGACTTGCCCGATAGATCACCGACCAGCGGTACGAGGAGGTACACCGCCGCGGCGGTCACCGCCAGGATGAGCAGTACGAACAGCAGGAATACGAGGCGCCGGATCATGTCCGCGCCAGCCTACCCGCAGAGCTACTCGGCTGCGGCAGCGTCGGCGATCGCCTCGCCGGCGGCCTCGATCACGTCGGGGTCGCTGGCCCAGTGCGCCTCCGGGTCCGTTGGTGTGTCGCGCAGGTACGCCTCGGCGTCGAGGGCCGAAGCGCAGCCTGAGCCGGCTGCGGTGACCGCTTGGCGATAGGTGTGGTCCACGAGGTCGCCCGCCGCGAACACTCCCTCGAGATTCGTGCGGGTGGAGCGGCCCTCCACCTCCACGTAACCGTTCTCGTCGGTGTCGACCTGACCCTCCACCAGCTCGGAGTTGGGCCGGTGGCCCACGGCGATGAAGGCGCCCGCGACATCGAGCACACGGTCCTCCCCTCCAGCGGTGTCGTCGAGCACCACCCGGGCCAGCGAGCCGTTGTCGCCCGGCTCGAAACGGTCGATCCGGTACGGAGTGAGCAGCTCGATGTTCTCCGTGTCGCGCGCCCGGTTGAGCATGACCTTGGAGGCCCGGAACTCGTCGCGGCGGTGCACGATCTTCACGTCCTTTGCGAACTTGGCGAGGAAGGTGGCGTCCTCCATCGCCGTATCGCCGCCGCCGACGACGATGGTGGGCTTGTCCCGGAAGAACGCGGCGTCGCAGGTGGCGCAGTAGGACACGCCGCGCGAAGCCAGTTCGTCCTCGCCGGGCACGCCGAGCTTGGTGGGCTCGGCCCCCATGGCCAGGATCACCGATCTGGCCACGTGCTCCTCCTGGCCCACGTAGACCCGGTGCACGCCGCCATCGTCGGACAGCTCCACGCGGGTCACGTCATCGGTCACGAAGCGGCTACCGAAACGCTCGGCCTGGTCGCGGAAGTTCTGCATCATCTCGGGCCCCATGACGCCCTCGGGATAGCCCGGATAGTTCTCCACGTCGGTGGTCTGCTGGAGCAGCCCGCCCCAGGCGAAGCCCTCGAACACGAGGGGCTGAAGGTCGGCCCGGGAGGTGTAGAGAGCGGCCGTGTACCCGGCGGGACCGCTTCCGATGATGATCACGTCTTCGACCTTCTTGTGGCCGTTGCCAGTCTCGCTCACGTTGCCTCCGCTGTCACTTTACTTTGTGAAGTATAGCCCCGTTCCCTTTCCCATCCGTGAACGGTGCGCACGAGCTGGAAGTAGGCGACCACGCCCGGCGGGATGGGTAGCCAAAAGGCGATGATCCGGTAGGTGAGCACGGCCGGGAACACGGTGGCGCCGTCCACCCCGAAGAGCAGGAAGGCGCCGATCATGCCTGCGTCCACCGACCCCACGCCCCCGGCGGGCGACGGGATCAGGTTGGCCGTCATCCCCACGAAGAAGCCCTGCACGAGCACGCCGAACGCCACGTGTCCGCCGAAGGCCTCGAAGCTTGCCCAGAGGATTCCGATCTGCGCCGCCCAGAAGCCGATTGCCCCCGCGATCGCGAGTGCACCGCGGCGGGGATGCTTCACGTAGTCCAGCGCCGTGCGCACGCCGGTGGCGAGCGTTGCCGGTCCCGTCGCGAGCTTCTCGGCCAGCCGCGCCACTCGCCCGTCGCCGGTCACGCTCTGGATCCGCCGCTCGAAGTTGCCCGGCAGGAGCGCAACGAGTCCGAGTAGGAGCATCACCGCGCCGGCGACCGCGGCGGGCACGATCGTGCCGCCGACCGGAGCCGCACCGGGGAGCACGCCCGTGCGCAGCAGGATGCCGAAGACCACGAGCGCGGTGAGGTAGACCGAGTAGGTGAGCACGAGGAAGGCAACCATCCGGCAGGCCGAGCGCCGGCGCGGCATCCCGGCCTTGCGTAGAGCCCAGTAGGTGACGACGATGCCGCCGGCTCCGGCCGCCGAGAAGATGCGCGTGGCGGCCAGGCCCGCCATCGTAATCTGGTAGGACGCCCGCACGTCCAGGCGCCGGCGCACCTCGTCCTCGCCGGGCCCGCCGAGTATCCCGCGAAAGAGAGCAACGTAGGACGCGAACGCCAGCACGTTGAACCCCACCGCGATCCCGACCCAGTACCAGGTGGCCTCGCCGATGCGCTCGAGGTTGTCGTCGAGCCCCACGAACTTCGGGAGGAGGAAGTAGATGGCCACGATGGCCAGCACGAAGACGAGCGCCAATGAGACGAGCTGCCGCCGGTCAGACAGCAGCCGCGAGACCCGGAGATCTTCTTGCCTTTCCTCCTCGCCCTCCTCGGCCGCGGGCGGATCCTGCGGCTCCACCGCCATCAGCGCACGCCCGGCTCGAGGCGCTGGATCCCGCGACCGAGCGCCCGGACCGCCGGAGCGAGCGCGGGCGCCGAGTGGCGCACCGCCTCGCTGAGCGCCAGACCCGCCAGCAGGTCCACCACATAGTGCTCCCCCAGGTAGACGAGGCCGAAGCCCAGGGTGAGTGCGTAGGCCCAGCCGAGCGCTCCGGGTACGCGCCCGGCCTCCGAGAGGAGCCTGGCGGCCGTGACGGATGAGCCGAAGTGGAGGGAGGGCATGGCGGCGAACGATTGCCTTCCAACCCATCGTAAAGCGAGGGCCAGAGGGGTCCCCAAAACCGCTCCCCGGCCTCCACCATGATGCGTCGAACGGGCGCCATCCGCCCGATCTCGCCCGCGTACCAGGGCGGGCCGTGGGAGGCGCCAGACGGGCGGCAGTATAGGTCCGCCCCGGCGGCAGGACCGGCGCCCAGGGCCCGGCGCCCGAGGGGGACCACTAGGGTCGGCGCCGATGAGCCGGCGGGTCACGATGGGACTTCTCTTCTACCCGCGAGGCGGCTCGGCACAGGTCATCCGCTACCTCGCCCGCGGGCTCGAGAACACGGGCTGGAGCACCCGGCTGGCGTGCGGCTCCCTCGGCGAGCCGGGTGAACGGACCCACGCGGCGAGCTTCTTCTCAGGTCTGAATGTCACGACCGCCGACTACAACGGCGCCCTGAAGGTGGCCGGCGCGGGACGCGATCCGATGGCGATCGCCGTGCCGATGCACCCGTCGTACGAGGACAGGACGGACGCCGTGGACCGGCTCTTCGCCTCGGTCTCCCCCGCCCTCGGCGAGCACCTGGCCTGCGCCTGGGAGCCGCTGATCGCAGCGGCGGCCTCGGAGCCGGAGGCCGAGGTGCTGCACCTTCACCACCTCACGCCGATCCACGAGGCCGCCGCGAGGGTGCTTCCCGGCATCCCGGTGGTCACTCACCTCCACGGCACGGAGCTGAAGATGATCGACCGCGCGGAGAAGCTGCGGACACTGGCCCTGGCGCTTCAAACCGATCTCGCGGGCATGGCTGACGCGGCTGAGAAAGGAACCCTCCCCCCGGCCTCAGAAGTACCCAACGAGAGCCGTGAGCTCTACGAGGCGACCCGCTGGGCGAGCTGGCGGCACGGCGACCACTGGCTCGCCGAGATGCGCCGCTGGGCCGCCGACAGCGACTCCATCATCGTGATCTCGCCCTACGACCAGGACGAGGTGGGCCGGCTGCTCGGTCTCGATCCCGGCGGCGCCACGTGGATCCCCAACGGCGTGGACCTCGAACGCTTCGACCGAGCGGAGCTGTCGGCCGAGGAGCGCCTCGCGCACTGGCGCGACTGGCTCGTGGACGATCCTCAGGGCTGGCGGGAGGGAGGCGAGGCCGGAAGCGTGGCCTACTCCGAGGCCGACCTCGAGCGCTTCGCGGATCCCGAGACCGGCGAGGCAGCGCCGGTGCTCCTCTTCGTGGGTCGCTTCACGGAGGTGAAGCGCATCCCGTTGCTTCTACGCGCGTATGCGCAGGCGAGGGACAGGTTCACGCAGCCCGCTCCCCTGGTGATCTGGGGCGGCTTCCCCGGCGAGTGGGAGGGCGAGCACCCGCATACGGTGGCCGAGCGCGAAGGCATCGAGGATGTCTTCTTCCTCGGGTGGCGCGGGCACTCCCAACTCGGTGAGGGCCTGGCCTGCTCCGACGTGATGGTGATGCCCTCGATCGCCGAGTCCTTTGGACAGGTGTTCGTGGAGGCCATGGCCTGCGAGGTACCGGTGATCGCCGCGAACGCCGGGGGCCCACCCTCCTTCATCAACGTGGACGCCGGGCGCCCCAACGGCTGGCTCGTGGAGCCCGACTCCCTCGACTCCCTGGCCGATGCGCTGGTGGAGGCGGTGAACGATCCGGCGGCGCGGGCCGAGCGGGCGGCGAACGGGTACGAGGTCACCCGTCGCGACTATTCGTGGACCACGCTGGCCGAGCGCACGGCAGAGGTCTACGAAGAAGCGATCGAAGCGTCAACGCTCTAGCGGGCCCGCTCGAGTATCCGCACCTCGACCGGCGCCTTCTCGGCGAATGCCTCGGCGTCCGCGCGCGTGCCGATGTGCTCGCCCCAGTGCATCGGCACGGCAACGCGCGGCTGGATGCGCCGCGCAGCCTCCGCCGCCTCGCCCGCCGTCATCACGTACGTGCCGCTCACGGGCAGCAAGGCCACGTCGACCCCCACCACGCTGTCCATCTCGGGGATCACGTCGGTGTCACCGGAGTGATAGAGGCGCTCCCCGCGCACGTTGAGGTCAAAGCCCACGCAGCCCGCCTCGCGCGGGTGAAAGAGACGACCGTCGGTGTCACGCTTGGAGGTGTTGTAGGCCGCCACCGCGGCCACGTCCACACCGGGGATGGGCTCGAGCTCGAGCAGCTCGCCCGGGGCGATCGACACCACCCTGCCCTTCGTCCGCTCGGCCACGGCGGCCGGAGCCACGAGCCACGTGTCCTCGTGGGACAGGCGCTCCACGTCCTGAAGCGAGAAGTGGTCGTAGTGACCGTGGGTCACAAGGATGAGGTCCGCCTTGGGGCCACCGGACACGCGGTAGGGGTCGATGTAGACAGTCGCCCCCCGGGCGCTGATGCGAAAGCCGGAATGCCCGAGCCACTCGAGGGAGTCGAGGAGCGTGGCCGGCATGCCCGTGAGGATAGGCTGCCGCCCGTGAGCTACGGGAACGTGAAGTGGGAGACCGAAGGCGCCGTTGCGCGCATCACCCTCGACCGTCCCGAGTCGCTGAACGCGTGGACCGAGGAGTTCGGTCATGAGCTGAGCGAGGTGGTGAACGAGCGGGCCTCCGAGGAGTCGGTGAGGGCGGTGCTGATCACCGGCGCCGGCCGCGGCTTCTCGTCGGGGGCCGATCTCAAAGCCGGATTCACGCCCCACCCCGACGACGGGATGCCCGACGTGGCGCGCGAGCTGCGCGAGGTCTACCACCCGGTGATCACGGGGATCCGGCGCCTCGAGAAGCCGGTCGTGGCGGCGGTGAACGGACCGGCCGTGGGCATCGGCTGCTCGCTGGCTCTCGCCTGCGACATGGTGCTCGCCGCGGAGTCGGCCTTCTTCGGCCTCGCCTTCGTGAACATCGGCCTCATGCCCGACGGCGGCTCCACCCTCTTCGTGCCCGCTGCCGTGGGCAAGGCTCGGGCGTTCCAGATGGCCCTGCTCGGTGAGCGGGTGGAGGCCACGCAGGCGCTCGAGTGGGGCCTCGTGAACGAGCTCCACGCAGAGGACGCGCTGATGCCGAGGGCGCAGGAGCTGATCGAGCGCTTCGCCGCCGGCCCAACGCGCTCCTACGCCGGCACGAAGCGAGCGCTGAACCGCACGCTCTACCCGGAGATGGACGCCCAGCTCGACCTCGAGGCCGAGCTCCAGCACCAGCTCGCGCGCAGCCAGGACTTCATGGAGGGCGTGAGCGCCTTTGTCGAGAAGCGCGAGCCGGTTTTCAGGGGCAGCTAGACCGGGTTCGCGGGGCGCTGCCCCCCCCCGTCGGGGAGTAGGGCCCCGCGCCGGCTCTCGCCGCATCCGCCACGAAGTAGAGACGCAGCGGACTCGCGGGATATGATGCCGCCGCCTTGAAGCGCCGCTCCGCCAAGTCCAGTCGCTTTGCCCTGCCCGCACTCGCGGTTGCCCTCGTTGCCGCTCTCGCTCTGCCCGGCGTGGCAGCGGCCGGGGTCTTCACCCCGGAGTCCGGCGGCTCGCCGAACGCCGACGACATCGACTCGCTCTACCGGATCGTGCTCTACGTGGCCATCCCGATCTTCCTGATCGTGGAGGGATCGCTCATCTGGGCCCTCGTGAAATTCCGACAGCGCCGCGGGGGGCCCGAACCTGCCCAGATCCGCGGCAACAGCTCGCTCGAGCTGGGCTGGACCATCGGCGCCGCGGTGATCCTCGTGATGCTGGCCGTGGTCACCTTCCTCTACCTCGGGGACATCAAGAACCCGCCTGCATCAGGGCCCAACGGCCTGGCCTCGGCCACCGTGCAGGTGGCGTCGATCGATCAGCCCGATCCCCCGAAGGGGTCGAGCGAGCCCCTGAACATCGACGTGAACGGCCAGCAGTACCTCTGGCGCTTCGACCATCCGGGCGACGAGATCTACGACTACCACGAGCTCGTGGTGCCCACCGACACAACGGTGGTGCTCGAGCTCCGGGCGTCCGACGTGATCCACTCGTGGTGGATCCCCGAGCTCGGCGGCAAGATGGACGCGGTGCCCGGCCACACGAACGAGACGTGGTTCAAGATCTCGAAGCCCGGCACCTACGAGGGCCAGTGCGCCGAGCTGTGCGGTTCCGGCCACGCGGACATGCGCGCGCGGGTACGGGCCGTGAGTCCCGACGAGTACGTGCAGTACACAAAGGATCGCCAGGCCCAGATCAAGCAGGCTCAAAAGGATCTTGCCGAGCAGCGCACCGAACTCGAAGGAGCTGGACAGTAGATGGCCGTGACCGAGTACCGGATGCGCGAGCTGAACGCTGCGCGCGAGCGACCCGAGATCTTGATGCACGGGCTGCGCGAGCGCCCCCGCGGCTGGCTCGAGTGGCTCACCACCACCGATCACAAGAAGATCGGGATCATGTACCTGTTCGCCACCTTCATCTTCTTCATCCTCGGTGGCGTCGAGGCCCTGATCATCCGCGCGCAGCTCGCCGTGCCCGACGGCACCCTGGTCACGCCCGAGACCTACAACGGCCTGGTGTCGATGCACGGCACCACGATGATCTTCCTGTTCATCGTGCCCGTGTGGGCCGGTTTCGCGAACTACATGGTCCCGTTGATGATCGGCGCCCGGGACATGGCCTTCCCGAGGCTCAACGCCCTGTCGTTCTGGCTGCTCGCCTTTGGCGGTATCGCCTTCTACATGAGCATCTTCTTCGAGCCACCCCAAGCGGGCTGGACCTCCTACGCGCCGCTCTCGGACGATGCCTACCTACCCAGCGGCGGCGTGGACGCCTGGATCTTCCTCATCCACCTCAGCGGCCTGTCCTCACTGGTGGGGGCGATCAACTTCATCGCGACGATCCAAAACATGCGCGCGAAGGGCATGAGCTGGGGGCGCATGCCGCTCTTCGTGTGGTCGATCCTCACCTACTCGTACCTGCTCGTGGCGGCGCTTCCCGCCGTGGCCGCCGCGGTCACCATGCTGCTCACCGACCGCCACTTCGGCACCGACTTCTTCGACCCCACCGGCGGCGGCGACCCCGTGCTCTGGCAGCACCTGTTCTGGTTCTTCGGCCACCCCGAGGTCTACATCATGGTCCTACCCGCGTTCGGGATCATCTCGGAGATCCTGCCGGTGTTCGCCCGCAAGCCGATCTTCGGCTACAAGGCCATCGCCTCCGCCACCGTGTCCATCGCCTTCCTCGGACTGCTGGTGTGGGCGCACCACATGTTCACCGCCCCGACCTCGAACGTGGTGTTGGTGTTCTTCATGCTCTCGTCGTTCCTGATCGCCGTGCCCACCGGCATCAAGATCTTCAACTGGATCGCGACCCTCTGGCGGGGCTCGATCATGATGAAGACGCCGCTGTACTTCGCAGCCGCGCTGCCCGCCCTGTTCGTGGTCGGCGGCGTCTCGGGGGTGATGCTCGCCGTGTTCCCCGTGGACTGGCAGCTTCACGACTCCTACTACGTGGTCGCCCACATCCACTACGTGCTCTTCGGCGGCGCCACGTTCGGCATCTTCGCCGCGCTCTACTACTGGTTCCCGAAGATGTCCGGGCGGCTCATGTCGGAGGCGCTGGGCAAGCTCTCGTTCTGGGTCATGTTCGTGGGCTTCAACCTCACCTTCCTCATCCAGCACTCCGCGGGGCTCTCGGGCATGCCCCGCCGCATCTACGACTACCCCGAGAGCGCCGGCTGGTGGGGCTACAACCTGGTCTCCACGATCGGCTCGTTCATGCTCGGGATCGGCGTGCTGATCACCGTGGTGAACGTGATCCGCTCGATCAAGCACGGCCAGAAGGCGGGCAACGACCCGTGGAAGGGCAACACCCTCGAGTGGTTCGTGCAGTCGCCGCCCCCGGAGAACAACTTCGACACCATCCCGCGGGTGCGTTCGGTGGAGCCGATGAAGGACATTCGTCGTGAAGTCATGAAAGCCGGTGAGCCCGCCGGCACTGTTGCTCAGCCGGTGGCGTGAGTTTGTTTCGCCGGGGGAGCCGGGGGTTGGAAAGTCCGTCTCGAGGCGAGAGCGAGCACCTCTCAGCGGACTTTCCAACCCCCGGCTATCGGCGTCTTGCGTTGACGACCGTCTTTATGACCTTCCTCCTCATATTGGTGGGGGGAGTGGTGAGGGTCAGTGATTCGGGCCTGGGTTGTGGGCCGGCTGGGTCTGGGTTTTCGGGCTGGCCGTTTTGCAACGGCGATGTGCTGCCGGGGCTCGATCTCAATTCGGTGATCGAGTACACGCACCGGGCCTTGGCGGGGGTCGTCGGGATCATGATGATCGCGCTTGCCATGCTCGCCTTCCGGCGCTACCGCAATCACCCCGGGCTCGTGCGTGCGAGCATCGCCGCCGCCGTGTTGGTGATCGCCCAGGGGCTGCTCGGGGCGGCCACCGTGGAGAAGGATCTCGACGAGGCGCTTGTAGCCGCTCACCTCGGCCTGGCCATGGCCCTCTTCGCGCTGCTGCTCTACATCTGGCGAGCGTCCAAGCCCGAGAACATCGGAGCACCGCCGGTTGACGGCGGGCCGCGCTTTCGCGGGCTGGCGCTCGCATCGGGCGGGCTCGTGTTCTGCACGATCGTGGCGGGCGGGTACATGGCGGGCACTCAGAACTACGGGAGGGCGAACTACCAGCTCGGCGACGGCGCCCATCATGCCTGCGGCAAGGAGTTCCCCACCTGCAACGGCGAGTTTCTGCCCTTCGGCATGGCGCGCCTCGTGAACATCCACCTCACCCACCGGGTCTTCATGTACCTCGCCGTGCTCGCTGTCATCGCTCTGATCATCGTGGCGCTGCGGCGCCACCCCTCGCCCGGTGTGGTGCGTAGCGCGCACATCGCCGGTGGACTGGTCACGTGCCAGGTCGTCGTCGGCGCGCTCAACGTCTGGCTCGACGAGTACGAGGCGCTCATCCTTCTCCACCTCGCGCTCGGCACGTTGCTGTGGGCCTCGCTCGTGGGCCTCACGTTCCAGCTCTACCGGGTGCCCGCGCCGGCCGGCGCCCGCTCCGCGACCGGTCGCGGAGCCGAGGCGGTGCCGGCCTGATGGCTCGTGCAGCCACAGCCCTCGGCGCCCAGGTCCGTCCGGCGGGCGGGCTGCGCCAAGTGGCGAGCGACTACCTTCAACTCACTAAGCCCAAGGTCCAGTCGCTGCTCATCTTCACCACGGTCGCGACGATGTACGTGGCGGGCGACCCTTCCCTCGAGCTCGTGGCGCTCACCTGCCTCGGTGGCTACCTGTCCGCCGGCGGCGCGGGCGCCGTGAACCACTGGTACGACCGCGACATCGACGCCGGCATGAAGCGCACCGCCGACCGTCCAGTGCCCTCGGGGCGGGTGGCGCCCAACGCGGCGCTGATCTACGGCCTCGTGCTCGTGGCCCTCGCGATGGTCGTGCTCACGGTCGGGGTGAACCCTCTGGCCGCCGCACTCTCACTCTCGGGCTTTCTCGGCTACACGCTGGTCTACACGGTGTGGCTCAAGCGGACCACCCCGCAGAACATCGTGATCGGCGGCGCGGCCGGCGCCGTGCCCCCGCTCGTGGGCTGGGCGGCCACAACCGGCGGCCTGTCCTGGAACGCTCTCTACCTCTTCGCGATCGTCTTCTACTGGACGCCCCCCCACTTCTGGGCGCTCTCGCTGCTGATGAAGGACGAGTACGCAAAGGCGGGCGTCCCGATGATGCCCGTGGTGCGGGGCGAGCGCGAGACGCGCAAGCAGATCGTCCTGTACTCGCTCCTCCTCTACGCCGTCACCCAGCTCCCTTTCTGCGCCGGGGGCTTTGGCACGACCTACCTGGTCAGTTCGGTCGCGCTGGGTGCGGTGTTCATGGGCGGGGCGGTGCGCCTCTACCGGCGAGCGGATCGCCGGTCGGCCCTCTGGCTCTACCTGTACTCGCTCGCCTACCTTGCGCTGCTGTTCGCCGCGATGGTGGCGGACGCGCAGCTGTAGGCGTCTCGCCCCCCGGCCTTGGCCGCGTACAGCCTGCCATCCCCGTAAGGGTTAGATTACGTCGGGTCGCGGGTGCGCTTCAGGGAGCGATCGAAGCTACTTACGCCCTCCGCCTGGTCGGCGCGGATCACGTGCATCACGGCGTTGATCTGTGCCAGATGGGTGAAGGCCTGCGGGAAGTTGCCCAGGTGGCGACCCGAACGGGGGTCGATCTCCTCGGCGTAGAGCTGCAGTGAGCTCGCGTAGCCCAGCAACCTCTCGCAGAGGGCCCGCGCCCGAGTGAGCTCTCCGATCTCCACGAGGGCCGAGACCAGCCAGAACGAGCAGATGGTGAAGGTTCCCTCCTCTCCGTTCAGCCCATCGTCGGTGGCCTCGGTCTGGTAGCGCAGAACGAGCCCGTCATGGGTGAGCTCCTCGGCGATCGTGAGCACGGTCTTGACGATCCGCTCGTCCTCAGGCGGCAGGAAGCGCACCAGGGGCATGAGCAGGACGGAGGCGTCCAGCTCCTCCGTGTCGTAGTGCTGGCAGAACACGCCGCGCTCGTCGACGGCGTTCGCGCAGATGTCTTGCTTTATCTCGTCGGCCACCTTCTGCCACTTCTCGGCGAGCTCCTCCTCCTCGCGCAGCTCGGCCAGGCGGGCGCCACGATCCATTGCAACCCAGCACATGAGCTTTGACGACGTGAAGTGCTTCTCCTCGCCGCGAACCTCCCAGATACCGCGGTCGGTATCGGCCCAGTTGGCCAGCGCGTCGTCCACCTGCTTCTTGAGAATGGGCCAGATGCGGTCGGGCAGGTGGTCGCGCGACTTCGTGTGCAGGTAGAAGGAGTCGAGCACGGCTCCCCACACGTCGTGCTGGTTCTGGTTGTAGGCGCCGTTGCCCACCCGGACGGGCCGTGCGCCCTCGTAGCCCGACAGGTGATCGAGCTGCTCCTCCTCGAGCTCCGACTCGCCGTCGATGCCGTACATGATTTGCAGCTGGCCCTCCTCGGCCTCGGCCACGTCGGCGATGAAGTAGAAGAAATCGTTGGCCTCCCAGTCGAAGCCGAGCGTGTACATGCCCCACAGCGTGAAGGTGGAGTCGCGCATCCACGTGTAGCGGTAGTCCCAGTTGCGCTCGCCCTGTGGGGTCTCGGGGAGGGATGTGGTGGCCGCCGCCATGATGGCGCCGGTAGGCGCGTAGGAGAGGCCCTTCAGCGTGAGCGCCGAGCGCTGGAGGTAGGTGCGCCAGGGATGGTCGGGAAAGTTCCCGTGGTCGAGCCAGTGCTGCCAGTGGTGAGCCGTCCAGACCATGCGCTCGTAGGCTTCGTCGTAGCTCTGGGGCGGACGGTGCTCAGACCACGAGAGCGCGGCAAAGAGGGTTTCGCCCTCGTGCATCAGCGTGCGGCCCGTCGCTCGCGGCCCCTCGATGCCGAGATTCATGTCGGTGTTGAGGTGCAGCTCGACGTCGATGCCCTCGGCGTTGGCCACCACGTCGTGGTAGCCGGGCCCCGCGTACTCCCAGTCCACGTGCTTTCGCCCGTAGTCGAACACGGGCTCGCAGTCGAGGTTCACCTGCACCTCGCCGTTCACGCAGCGCACCGTGCGCAGCAGCACGTGATCGGCGTCGTAGTCGGTTGGCGAGCGGCGGTGTGTGGTCGAGCGCTCGTTCTCGTGGTGCCACGGGCCGATGAGCAGGGCGTCACGCGCGACGATCCAGCCGCCGTTCGTGCCCCAGCTCGTCTCGAGCACCATCGTGCCCGGCAGGTAGCGCCGCGCGGCGGGCACCTCGATGTCCGCCGGCCCTAGACGGAAGCTGCCAGCGTCACGGTCGAGTATGGCCCCAAAAGCGCTCGGCGAGTCCATGCGGGGGAGGCACATCCACTCGATGTTGCCGCTCGGGGCCACCAGCGCGGTGGTCTCGCAGTCCGAGAGGAAGCCGTAATCGGCGATCGGGGGGAAGGGGCTTGCTCCGATCGCCCCGTCGGTCGTGTAGTTCTTCAAGCTGTGGTGTCCAGCCGTGCGGCCGCCGGCGGGTCGATGAGCACGGTGAGCCGGCCGGGGTCTGGCGCCACGAGGCTGGCCGGGGCGTCTGGGTCCGGCGAATCGCCAAAGGCGCGGGCGGCCGCCTCGGCCTTGTCCTCGCCGGATATCAGGAAAACCACCTCGCGCGCCGCATTGAGAACGGGAAGAGTAAGGGTCACGCGGGACACCAGCGGGGCCATGCCCGGCGTTTCGACACCCACCGCCCGCCGCTCACGCTCGCCCAGTGCGGCGTCGCGGGGAAAGAGCGAGGCGCAGTGGGCATCGGGTCCGATGCCCAGCAGCAGAAGGTCGAAGGGGTCAGACCCCTTCATCTCTTCCTCATACGCGGCCGCCGCCTCCTCGCAGCCGAGCTCGCCCCGGATGCGGTGCACAGCTCGGGGGGCGCCCTGGATGCGATCGAGAAGCGACCCCTTCGCCATCCGGTAGTTCGAATGCTCGTGCTCGGGACCCACCGCGCGTTCGTCGCCGAACCACAGCTCGGTCTGAGACCAGTCGAGGGCCATCTCCGCGACGCGCTCGTGCGCCGCCTTGGGCGTCGATCCGCCGGACAGGACGATGTGCCCGCCGGCTCGAACGGCGGCTGCAATCCGCTCGGCCGCCGCGCCCGCCACGTCGTCCACGACCTCGATCCGGCGGGTGCTCAAGAGATCATGGTCTCGGCGGCGGCGAGAGCGGGGCCGTAGCTCTTGTCGCGCAGCAACGCCTGCCTGATGCCCTCGCCGAGGATTCCGGACTCACCCCGCGACGCGCCCATCACCGTCCACTCCCAGCAGTTGCCTCTGCGGTCGGTGCGCTTGGCGGTGAGTCCCCCCTCTCCCCGGTCGAGCGAGATGCTCATCCCAGAGGCCGTCTCGATGGTGAGCCCCGCCAAGCCGGGAGCGTGCATCGTCTCGTCGGGCGCGAGGCGCATCTTCACGTCCTGGCGCCGGGCGTGGGCGCTGCCGTGCATGGCGCCGCCCTGGCTCACCATCGACCCCGGCTCCCAGCCGAGGCGTACCGACAGCCAGCCCAGGAACAGGAGTCCGGTCACCGCCGAGTCCGGGCGGTGGCGCACGGTGACCGCGCTGATCTTCCCGAGCTCCGCGCGCCACTGGCCGGGGTCGAAGGTGGAGGCCACCCGCTCACGCCACGGCGTGGAGCGAAGCCAGGCCAGGTCCACGATGTAGGCGCGCTCGGCAAGGCTGCGGGCGCGCTTGATCGCCGAGGCGGCGTCGGGCTCGTTGATCGAATCGATGAGGACGATCTGCGCCAGATCGAGCAGCGAGTCCACTGCCTCGGGATGCCCGTGGGGCGACCACACCAGCGTGGCGAGGTCGGTGATCACCAACGGGTCCACGATCGTCGCCAGGTTGTTCAGATGGTGTGGTCCCACGTCGAGCACCACCTCCTCCTGGCCGATCGCCACGTCGCCATCGGTGCCCTCCCCCTCGGAGGTGATGCTGGCCCGGGCGTCGATCTTCTTCTGGCGAGAGTCGACGGCGCAGAGGATCGTGCGCGAGGCGTGAAAGCGCCCCACCCGGTCGAGGCGGTTCTGGATCTCTCCCCGCCATTCGCGGTCGGCCACCACCACCAGATTCAGGACGCGCCCGGGCACGAACGCGTCGCCCTCGGCGTGGCGGTTGCGCAGCAGGTCGCGTAGAGCGCTCTCCACATCACCCGGCGTGGTGTCCTGCTCGCTCCAGACGCCACCCTCGGTGGCCGAGGCGCTCAGATCGCCCTCCACTTGTCACCGGGACACGTGAGCGCTTCTGCCTCCTCGGGTCCCTGGGTGCCCGACTCATACTGGGCCACGTCGCCCTTGTCCTCCTCCCAGGCCTTGAGGATCGGATCGATGATTCGCCACTGGGCCTCCACCTCGTCGTCGCGGGTGAAGAGCGTGGCGTCCCCGCGCATGGCGTCCATGATCAACCGCTCATAGGCCTCAGGCGACTGCGACATGAAGGCCGTGCCGTAGAGGAACTCCATGTTCACCGGGCGGATCTTCATGCGGGTGCCCGGGATCTTGGCCCCCAGGGAGATCGACGCGCCCTCGTTGGGCTGCACGGTGAGGATGATCTGGTTGGGCTGCACGCCGACCGTGCCTCCGTCCTGCGCGAAGGCGAGGTGGGGCACGGGCTTGAGCACCACGGCGATCTCGGTGACCTTGCGGGCCAGGCGCTTGCCCGTGCGCAGGTAGATCGGCACCCCGGCCCAGCGCCAGTTGTCCACCTCGAGGCGAAGGGCGGCGTAGGTCTCGGTCTTCGAGTCGTCGGGAACGTCGTCCTCGTCGAGGTAGCCCTCCACTTCCTCGCCCGCGGCCACGCCGGGCGCGTACTGCGCCCGCACGGCCATCTCCTTCACCTCGTCGAGCTCGGGTGGGTGGATCGCATGGAGCACCTTCACCTTCTCGTCGCGAACCTCGTCTGCCGAGAAGTTCACCGGCGGCTCCATGCACAGCAGGCACAACAACTGGAGCATGTGGTTCTGCACGAGGTCGCGCAGCGCTCCGGAGGTGTCGTAGTAGCCGGCCCGCGAGCCGATGCCTATGTCCTCGGCCGCCGTGATCTGCACGCTGTCGATGAAGTTGCGGTTCCAGATCGGCTCGAAGAGCCCGTTGGCGAACCGGAACGCGAGCACGTTCTGGACGGTCTCCTTGCCGAGGTAGTGATCGATGCGGAACACCTGATCCTCGTCGAGCACGTCGAGCACCGAGGCGTTGAGCTCTCTGGCCTCCTCGAGGTTGGTGCCGATCGGCTTCTCGATCACCACGCGCACGTCGCAGTCCTCGTGTGAGTCGAGGCCCTGCTTGCCGAGCTGCTCCACGATCACACTGAAGAACGAGGGCGCCGTGGAGAGGTAGTACACGCGGTTGAAGGTGATGCCCGCCTCGCCGTCCAGCTCCACGGTGATCTTCTCGAGCTGCTCGAACACCTCCGGGTCGTCGAACGAGCCCTTCACGTAGCGCACGTTCTCGAGCAGGGCCTCGAGCACCTTGTCGTCGGTCTCGCGCCGCGAGTACTCCTGGATCGACTCGCGCGCGACAGTTCTGAACTCGTCATCGGTGCTCTCGCCACGCGAGGAGCCGATCAGGTTGAAGCGCTCGGGCAGGGCGCCTTCGTGAGCGAGGTTGTAGAGCGCGGGCAGGAGCTTTCGCTTGGCGAGGTCACCGGTGGCCCCGAAGATCGTGAGCGTGGTCGGATGGACCGGCAGGCGCTCGAGGCTTTCGGCGAGCGGGTTGTCGGTGTCGGTGGCGTTGTGTCTGCTCGTGTCGGTGGCCATCAGGAGTCGCCGACTTCCTCGGCCCTGGTCTGCATCGTGTGCCCGCCGAACTGGTTGCGCAGCGCGGAGAGCACCCGGCCGGTGAAGTCGCCGTTGCCGCGCGTGTAGAAACGGGCGAACAGAGCGGCGGTGATCACCGGTGTCGGCACGTCCTTGTCCATGGCGTCCTCGATCGTCCAGCGGCCCTCCCCCGAGTCGGCCGTGTGGGCCGTGAGGTTGTCGAGTGAGTTGCCCTCCTTCTCGAAGGCGATCGCGGCGAGCTCGCACAGCCATGAGCGCACCACCGACCCTTGCATCCAGAGGTGGGCCACCTTCGCGTTGTCGATCTCGTACTCGGACTTGTCGAAGAGATCGAAGCCCTCGGCGTAGGCCTGCATGAGCCCGTACTCCACGCCGTTGTGCACCATCTTCACGTAGTGCCCGGCGCCGGAATCGCCGAAGCGCTGCCACCCGGGGCCGTGCTCTTCGGTCTCGGGCGGGGCCAGCACGTCGAGGATGGGAGAGAGGCGCTGCACCGCCTCTTCGGGGCCGCCGACCATCATGCAGTAGCCCACGCTGATGCCCCACACGCCGCCCGAGGTGCCCACGTCCACGTAATGGATGCCCTTCTCCTCCAGGGCCTCGGCGCGCAGCTTGTCGTCGGACCAGCGTGAGTTGCCGCCGTCCACGATGATGTCGTCGGCGTCCAGCAGCTCGGTGAGCGCCTCCACCGTGTCCTGGGTAGGCTCGCCCGCCGGCACCATGATCCACACCGTGCGCGGGGCCTCGAGCTTCGAAACCATGTCCTCCAGGCCGCTTGATCCGGTGGCGCCGTGGCCTTCGGCCTGCTCCACGTTCTCCTCGTTGTGGTCGAAGGCCACCACCTGGTGGTCGGAGTCGCGGTGGATGCGATGGACCATGTTCCCGCCCATCTTCCCGAGACCTACGAAGCCCAGCTGCATCAGCGTTCCTCCTTCGGGGCTCCGCCCCACCGTGTGTTGCTCCATTCTTTCCGGGGTTGCCCTTACAAAGCAAGCTCTAATCTGGGGACGCGTGATGCGCCGCGTGCTGGCAGACCCGAGCTTGGTGGAGCAGTACATCCGCGGCGGGGTGATGCCCCGTTTCATGCAGCGCCTGCGTGAGATCGACGACGAGCTGAGGATTCACCGCTCTCGTTTGGAGTTCGCCTACTCCGAGATGCGCACGGGCGACGGCGACGATCCTGCCGCCTTCTCGGAGCGCTGGCTTTCGCTCGCCAGCTCCTGGCGCTTTGACCGCGTGAACGAGCTGATCGTCCAGCACAACGAGTACTACCCGATCGAGCGCAACCTGGCCATAAACCCGCGCACGGGCGACTACGTGACGGTGAGCGGGCGGGACTACCGCCGCGATCCGGTGGGCCACGCGTGGATCCTCGAGCGTTTCCCGGCGTCGCCGGCGTGAGCGCCACGACGATCGATGTGCTCGATGGCGAGCGGCCGATCGCCTTCTCGTTCGAGGACATGCTCGACTACCACGGGCCTGGCTCGCCGGGCGGGGTGGCCCATGCCTTCAAGGTGCTCGAACGCGGCCTGCCCCTGCTCGAGCCCTACGGCTTGCCGCAGCGGCGCGAGATCGGCGTGCGCACCGCCTTCGGTGGGCCGGGGGCGCGCGACGCCTTCGAGCTGATCACCCGAGCCGTGACGGATGATCGCTACGAGGTCGACCCGGCGCTCGCGTTGCCCGAACGGGGGCGGGAGCGCGAGCGCTTCGTGTTCTCTCTCACCTACCGAGATCGCGCCGCGACCCTGACCCTGCGCGAGGGCTACGTGAGCGAGGAGTTCATCGATCTGGCCCGCAAGGACGGGCTGAGCGAGGACGAGGATCGCCGACTGGCCCTCCTGAAGCTGGAGATGGCCGCGCTGGTGATGTCTCTGCCGGCGGCGGAGGTCTACGACGCGCTCTAGCCGAGCCCGCCGATCGCCAAGCCGGCGGACTCGTCCATCTGGAAACGCCACGGCGTGTCTGCCTCCCAGGAGGCGAGCACCCCTCGCTCCCCCGGGCGCTGCACGTCGTCGAGCACGACGATGGCTCCGGGTATGAGCCGCGGCTCGAAGAAGCCTAGGGCGGGGGCGCGGCGGTGCTCCTCCCCGGCCGCGTCCGCCGGAGGGCCGTCGACCACGAGCAGGTCGATCTCCTCGGGCAGCTCATCCAGTGCCTCCGGTGAATACCAGGGCGGGTCGCCCGCGAGCGGCGCGTGCACGACGCGGGCGACATCCTCCAGCGCCTCCCGGCGCAGCAGATCGCGCACGAGCGTCGCCCACGCCTCGTCGTGCTCGATGGCCACCACCGAGCCCGCGCCGCGCTCGCGCAGGAGGCGCGCGAGCACGACCGTGCTCACGCCGCTGCCGCACTCCACCACGCGGGTGCGACCGCCGTGCACTACCTCGTTGCAGACCGCCACCAGGCCGGCGGGGCGCATCGCGCCGGTGCTCCAGGGCAGGTAGCCGCCGGCGCCGAGCAGCGGGCGCAGGATCTGCCAGGCGTGCAGGTCCTCGCCCTGCCGCGGCTCGTCAGCGAAGCCCCTCAGACGGCTACCGCCCGGCACAGCTCGACGTAGTCGCGCTCGTACATCGAGGCGACCTTCTCGATAACGAACCCCTCAGCCCACTTCCGAGCACCGGCCAAGTCGGTCGTCCGCGAACCCGAGAGCAACTCCTCGAGCGCGTCCGCCGTGGCCGTAGGGTCGTCGGGGTCGACCATCAACCCGCGGCCGTCCGCCAGGGTCTCGGGAAAGCCATCGACGCGAGTGCCGAGCACAGGCACGCCGAGGCACATGGCGAGGACGGCGGCTTGAGAGAAGGCCTCGTCCCGCGACGGGCAGACCTGCACCGACGCCCCGGCCACCCAGGGCGCCGGGTCGGCGACCCACCCGCACAGACGTACCACGTCTTCGAGGCCCGCCTCGGCGACGCTCGCGCGCAGCGCCGACTCGAGCACGCCGGCGCCCAGAAGCAGTACCGGCGGCGGGTCGACCATCCGTGACACCGCCTCGACGAGTACGTCAGGACCCTTGTCGAGAGCCAGACGTCCGGTGAACACGATCCGCGGCGAAGGAAGCCCCGGCAACTCCGTAGCGCCGATGCCTTCGACGGGGGACACCCCGCTCACCACCCGCTCCTCGGGCAGGCCTGCCTGCACCACCCGAAGCCGGGCACCCGGGCTGTGGGCGTAGAAGCGGTCCACCCGGTCGGCAACCTCGGCGACCGCCGCCCACGACGGCTCTCCGGGCCAGACGAGGTCATTGTGCTCGCTGGCCGCGAGAGGCACTCCGGGAGCCACGGCGTGACCAGCCGCCCACCATGCGCCGAACATGTGGGCGTGGACCACGTCGGCGCCCACCAGCCGAGGCGCCAGCCAGGCGGCGAACGCCGGGTCGCAGCGCCACTGAAGGTCTTCCTCGGCGTCCATCAGCTCGGGCTCGACGCCGTGCTCGCGAGCCATCTCGACCCCCGCCTCCGTGGCGTGCCCCACCAGGAGCCGCGTCTGATGGCCCCGTGCGGCGAACGCGCGCGTGACACGCAAAATGGAAAGCTGGGCCCCTCCGGGCTCGAGCTTGGCTACGACTCTGGCGACCAGCACGGCGAACGACTGTAACGCCGAGGATTGCCGTAGCGCGTCTGAGGGTTGAGCCCTTGCCGCGGCGCCCGTAAGCCGACCCCGTGGGCATACTGCGCCTATGTCGCCTCGCGTAACCCTCTTCTCCACAGACTCGTGCGCGTTCTGCGTCCACGCGAAGTCGCTGCTCACGAAGCGCGGCGTGCCCTTCGAGGAAGTCAACCTCGGCCAGTACCCGCAGCTCCAGGAGGAGCTAGCGGGCGTCACCGGGCTCACGAGCTTCCCCCAGATCCTCGTCGACCTCGAACCGCTCGGCGGCCTGAACGAACTCAGGGCCGCGGAGAAAGATGGGACGCTGGCTTCCTGGATCGCTGACTGATCGCTCTCGCGGCTGGCTACGCGACGCTCCTGACTCAGCCGTCGTCACCGTTCTCGACGGGGGTCGGGAGATCGCATTCTCCTTAGAGGACATGCTCGACTACCACGGCCCCGGCTCTCCTGACGGGGTGGCGCACGGCGTTCAAGGTGCTCGAGCGCGCCCCTGCCGCTATATGGCTGCGCCGGCCGCCGAGGCCTACGACGCAACGGACGGCAACTGACCGGCGGCGGCCGCCTCCGTTCGACCGGCGGCTAGGAAACTCGCCTCGCGAGGCCCGCGCAGTTCACGCACGCGACGCTCTCGGGCTGAGCCTCGAGGCGCAGGGCTGGAATCTCCCGGCCGCACACGTCGCACGTGCCGTAGGTGCCCTCCGCGAGCTTGGCGAGAGCGCGTTTCACCCGAGCGACCGACACGTTCAGGCTGTCGACCACGCCCACTTCGTTCAGACGGCTTACCGCCTCGGTGGTCCCGTCGCCCACGCGCTTGCCGAAGCTGATGCCGGACCCGCGTTCGGGGGCCTTCGTGAGGCCGGCAATACGGGCCTGCAGGTCGGCGTGGCGCTCCCGCAGGGCGCGCTCGGCCGATGGCATGTCCGAGCGTTTCATACGGGCGATGCTACGTGGGGGCGTCGCAGGTCGCGCCGAGTGGTGCGGTTGGCTCGATTCGTCGTGGCGGGCTGTGGCGGGGTTCTACTGGCTTGGTAGAGGAGCGGCGCTCGTGGGCGGGCTGGGTTTGCCGGCGCCGGCGGGTTCTCGCAGGACGATGAGCTTCAGAGCATCCCGCGCACCCTCTCCGTCAACGAGCGCAACGCCGCCACCGGATCGTCGCCCTCCAGGCGCACCCGCTCGGCCGGCAGCCCGTGGTCGCGCAGGGTCTGGATGTCGCCCGTGGCCTGGGCGTTCTTCAGCTCGCCGAACGTGTAGTCGGCGTCCGGGATCGAGAGGTCCTCTGAACCGTCGTGCACCACCTGCAGGAACAGCCCGGTGGCCGGTCCGCCCTTGTGGAACTGCCCCGTGGAGTGCAGGAAGCGCGGGCCGTAGCCGAACGTGGTCGTGGCCTTTGTGGCGTCGCGGATGGTCGTCCGCAGCTCGGCCACCGCGGAGTCGAACTCCTCGGAGGGCTGCACGTAGCCCATGATCGCCACGTAGTGCGGCGGGGACGCCTGCCCGAGGAGCTTGCCCAGGGCCGCGTCGTCGGCCTCCTCGACCGGCGGTGGCTCTGAGGCCTCGAGCACCTTGGCGGTGTTGTCCTTTGCCTCCTGCACGTTCGGCTGATCGAAGGCGTTGATGCCCAGCACCCAGCCCGCCACGGCGGTAGCGAACTCGGCGAAGAAGAACACACGCCCCAGGTCCTCGGCGCCACCCACCGACAGCGTGATCACGGGCTGCCCGGCCTTGCGCAGCTCCTCCATCTTCACCTCGGTGTCCCCGTCGGGCTCGTCCGCGTTCTTGAGGTAGGCGAACACGCGGTCGTCGCCGTAGGACTCGGGCGCACCCACCGGCTCGTCGGCCACGGGAAGAATGCCCTTGCCCTCCTTGCCGGTGGACTCCGCGATGAGCTGCTCGACCCACAGGCCAAAGCTCGCCACCGGCTCGTCCACCACGAAGGTGAGCTTGTCGCGACCGTGCAGCGCGGCCTCGCCCATCGTCAGCCCCATCCACAGGCCTGAGTTGGCCGAGCCCTCTTCGACCTGATTGCAGTTCTCCTCGGCCTCTTGAGCCGAGGAGAGCAGCTTCTCCACGTCCACGCCCATCAGCGCGGCAGGCACCAGGCCGAAGTACGAGAGCACCGAATAGCGCCCGCCGATGTTGGGGTCGTTCTCGAACACCCGCCGGAAGCCCTTCTCCGCCCCGATGTCCGCTAGCCCGGAGCCCGGGTCGGTAACGGCCACGAACTGATCGCCGTTGCCGCCGGTCTTCTCGAGGAAGTACTTCATGTGGGACAGGGTCTCGACCGTGCCGCCCGACTTGGACGAGACCACGAAGATCGTCTTGTCGAGCGGCAGCGCGTCCTCGAGGGCCTTCACGGCACCCGGGTCGGTGGAGTCGAGCACGTGCAGCTCGAGGCCGCCGGCGTCGCCGTAGCTCTGGCGGATCACCTCCGGGCCGAGGCTCGAGCCGCCCATGCCCAGCAGCGCCGCGTGGGTGAACCCGTCCTCCTTCGCCTTGGCGGCGAACTCCGTGAGGTCGCCGGCGCCCTCGAGCATCGCCTCGGTGATCGTGAGCCAGCCGAGGCGGTTGGCGAT
>JBBJNU010000008.1:0-22074 GCA_037721005.1 Thermoleophilaceae bacterium
TGAGCGCACTTCGCGACACCAGGAGAAACGCGACTCCCGTAGCCAGGCCGGCGGCCACCGCCACCGGGCTGCCTTCGTCGAGCGCGGGAAGGAGGAGGCCCACGAGCGAAGCCACGCCCATGAGACCCACCGTCAACCCCCACAGCGCGGGACGCAGCTGCTCGGCGCGGGCGCCGAGCAGCCAGACGGGGATCGCCCCGAGCCCGGTCGCCAGGGCGGTGGCGCAGCCTGCCACCGCCAGGGTCGCTACCTCCACCCGAGTTGAGTGCCCACAGGCTCAGGTTCTCACTCGGGCTTTACGCCCGTTTGCAGGCATTTCACATTGGGATCACCACGCGACCACACGCCGCCCTGTGTTCGGCGATGGGCTGTCGGACAACGATCCCCGGCCGTGGGAGACGCATGTCGATCAGCGGGAATTGGGACAGGCTCATCAGCCGGCGCCGCTTCGTGGGGCTCGGGGGAGTGGGCGCGGCGGCGGTGGCCTTCGGCGCGGCGCCCTCGTCACTGTCGAGGGCGATCGGGGCCCCCGGCTTTCGCTCGGACCCGTTCTCCCTGGGGGTGGCTTCGGGGGACCCCCAGCCGGACGGCGTGGTGCTCTGGACGAGGCTGGCCCCCGAGCCCTTCGACGGCGGCGGGATGCCCGAGCGCGCGGTTCCCGTGCACTGGGAAGTAGCCGACGACGAGCGCTTCGCCAAGATCGTGGCTCACGGCAGGCTCCTGGCTCGTCCTGAGCTGGCGCACACCGTGCACGTGGAAGTGCAGGGGCTGCGGCCGGGGCGCGAGTACTTCTATCGCTTCAGGGTTGGCACGGAGATCAGTCCGACCGGCAGGACGAAGACGGCGGCGGCCCCGGGAGCTATGCACCCGCTGAGGTTCGCGTTCGCCTCCTGCCAGCACTACGAGCACGGTTTCTACACGGCCTACCGCCACATGGCCGACGAGGACCTGGACATCGTGTTTCACCTGGGCGACTACATCTACGAGTACGGCCCGGGCGAGTATCCGTCGTCCAGCGGCCTTCCCCGCAGCTATAGCCGTCCGGAGACGGTCACGCTCGAGGACTACCGCGACCGGTACGCCGTGCACCGCGGCGATAAGGATCTCCAGGCGGCCCATCAGGCGTTCCCCTGGGTGGTGGCCTGGGACGACCACGAGGTAAAGGACAACTACGCCGCAACCACCTGTGCCGGCGTGGATCCCGCCGCGTTCGCCCGCCGTCGCGCCGCGGCTTACCAGGCCTACTACGAGCACATGCCCCTGCGCCGCGCGTCGGCGCCACGGGCGGGGGGCATGCGGCTCCACCGGCGCGTTGACTTCGGCGAGCTCGTTCGCTTCAACGTGCTCGACACACGCCAGTACCGCGGCGCCGACTCCCTCCTTGGAATGGACCAGGAGCGCTGGCTGCTCGAGGGCCTGCGGCGCTCGAGCGCCCGCTGGAACGTACTGGCCCAGCAGCTGCCCTTCGCTCCACGCGATCCCGCGCTGGGTGACGCGTGGGACGGCTATCCGGCGGCGCGAAACCGGATGGGCGCTGCCCTGGCCGAACCGGCCGTGTCAAACCCGATCGTGCTGAGCGGCGACGTGCACTCAAACTGGGCCAACCACATACTCGCCGACTACGACAACCCGGACTCCGAGGCGATCGGGACCGAGTTCGTAGGCACGTCGATCACCAGCGGAGGCGACGGGACCGACCGGACCGCTCGGGCAACCCGCGGGATGACCGTAAACCCCCACGTGAAGTTCTTCAACGGTCAACGCGGCTACGTGCGCTGTCGCGTGACCGAGAGTGACTGGCGAACCGACTACCGGGTGGTCGAGTACGTCACCCGCGAGGGCGCGGAGATCTCCACGCGGGCCTCCTTCGTAACCCAGGACGGCAATCCCGGGCTCTCACTCCTTTGACCTGGGATCATGCCCGGCAACCTTGACCCCACCCGAACACCTCGATGTGCTGATCGTCGGCGCCGGCCTCTCCGGGATCGGGGCCGCCTGCCATCTCGAGATGAAGTGCCCCGGCAAGACCTACGCCGTACTCGAAGCTCGAGACGACCTCGGCGGCACGTGGGATCTCTTCCGCTATCCCGGAATCCGGTCGGACTCGGACATGTTCACCCTCGGGTACGCGTTCCGGCCGTGGAAGGAGGCCAAGGCGATCGCCGACGGCTCGTCGATCCTCGCCTACGTGCGCGAGACCGCTCAGGCCTACGGCGTGCAGGAGAAGATCCGTTACGAGCACCGGGTGGTGAGAGCCGAGTGGTCGACCACGGACGCGCAATGGACCGTGGAGATCGAGTGCGGCGACGATGGGACGCTGTGGCTGACCTGCAGCTTCCTGTTCACGTGCTGCGGCTACTACCGCTACGACGACGCCTACACGCCTGAGTTCGAGGGCACCGAGCGATTTCACGGGCGGATCGTGCACCCCCAGCACTGGACCGACGACATCGAGTTCGCCGGAAAGCGGGTGGTGGTGATCGGCAGCGGCGCGACCGCGGTCACGCTCGTGCCCTCGATGGCCGAGACCGCCGCGCACGTGACGATGTTGCAGCGATCGCCGAGCTACGTCTCCGCCCTGCCGAGCAGGGACCCGATCGCCGATTTCCTGCGCCGGCGCCTGCCCGAGAAGCCCGCATATTCGCTCGTGCGCTGGAAGAACGTGCTCCTCACCATGTTGTCCTTCCAGGTAAGCCGGCGCCGGCCCGCCTGGGCCAAGGCCCTGCTCCGCTGGGGAGTGCAGCGTGAGCTCGGGCCCGAGTACGACGTGGACACCCACTTCAAGCCGAGCTACAACCCGTGGGACCAGCGTGTGTGTCTCGTGCCTGACGGCGACCTGTTCAAGGTGCTGCGCCACGGACGCGCGTCCGTGGTCACCGACCGCATCGACACCTTCACCGAGAAGGGGCTCAAGCTCGAATCGGGCGAGGAGCTCGAGGCGGACCTGATCGTGACCGCGACCGGGTTGAATCTCGTGGCGCTCGGGGGCATGGAGCTCGTGGTCGACGGCCACGAGCTCGCGCTACCGGAGACTCTGAGCTACAAGGGCCTGATGCTGAGCGGTGTGCCGAACTTCGCGCTGACTCTCGGCTACACGAACGCCTCGTGGACGTTGAAGGCCGACCTCACCTCCGGCTACGTCTGCCGGCTGCTGAACCACATGGACCAGCACGGCTATTCCCACTGTGTGCCCGTGCGCGACGACGAGCCGATCACACTCGAGCCGCTCATCGACTTCTCGGCGGGTTATGTGCTCCGCTCGATCGACCAGCTCCCGAAACAGGGATCCAGGCCTCCGTGGCGTCTCCACCAGAACTACCCGCGGGACATCCGGATCCTCCGGCATGGACCGATCGAGGACGACGCCTTGAGGTTTCTCAATAGCCCCGGCGACCGACGCGATGCCGAACCGGTCCCGATGGTTGGGGCAGCGATTGGGGAGAGCGAATGAGCGGCGATTATCCGACGGGTCAGTGCGAGTCTCAGCAGCGCGCCGCCACCCGCCAGGTACCTGCCCTGGCGAGTACGCGGAAGCGGCCGGGCAGAACCGGTGTGGCTGTCCGCTCGCCGGTGAGGCGCGAGGCGAAAGCGACCCCGGTGTCGCCCGCGGCGAAAACGACGTGCCGCTTGGGTACCGCGAGCCGGTAGGCCAGCAGCGGGCCGCGGTAGTGCCCAACGATTGGGCGCCCGCAGGCCAGCACCGCCTCGCGGCCCCCGGCGAGCGCCACCGCCCGGTCGAGGTCCGCGGACAGGTCGACGGCGTGGGCAATGCGGTCGGCGTCGCGCGGTAGCAAGCTGACCCCGGGCACGACGCCCACGAGCACGCCCGCGGCCAGCGCGAACGGCGCCCAGGCCCGCGCGGCGGCAGCGCGTCCCAACCCGGCCGCCCCGGCCACAGCCAGAAGGGCGACGCCGGGCAACGCGTAGCGCTGCTCGCCCGAGAACCCGAGCTCGGCCATGGCGGCCACGAGCGCCACCCAAGCCACCGCCCCGGCCCCGATCGCCATGGCGACACGATCGCGCCCGGGCCTCAGAAAGACGACTCCGAGCGTCACCGGGATGGCGGCAAGCTCGACGGCACCGGTGAGGCTGGCGAGGAAGGGGTGGTCAGCCAGCGCAGGCTGGCCCGGGTTGGGCAACCGCGCGCGTTCAGCGGAGCGCAGCAGTTCGCCGGTGGCCAGGGCGTCGGGCAGAAGCCACAGCGCAGGCAGCGCGGCCAGCCCGATCACCATTGCCGGACGCAGCCCTGGGCGGCTGTGCCACGCCAGCGCGCACGCCGGCAACAAGAACGGAATCGCCTCCACGCGAATGAGGGCGCAGACCATCCCGCACGCGAGGGCAAGCGCGAAGCGCTGAGAGCGCCAGGCCAGGACCGCGGCGAGAGCGCCCGCGACGAAGAGGCCCTCCGCCGCGCCCGAAGCGCCGAGCGCGAGGAGCGAGCCGGTGAATGCCACCCCAGTGGCAGCGGCAGCACCAGCGAGCGGCCCGGCCAGGCGGTGAGCGAGCATCGCGGCCAGCGCGACCGCCGCAAGGACTCCGGCCCGGGCGACGATCAGCCACGCGGCCGGGCCGGCGTCCCCAAGCGGGGCCAGCAGCGTGCAGATTGCCACCGGCAGTGGCTTGAAGGCCGGTCCCTCCGCCGTGTCGAGGCTGCCGCCCGCCAGCTCGCGACCCCACAGCAACCACATCCACGGGTCGTAGCCCGGGGCGGCCGGGACGACGAGGAGCGAGAGGGCCGCTCCAACCAGGCAGACGGGGATCAGCGCGCGCAAGTTAGGGAACCCTAATACTCTGCGGCCTCCAAGATGCGGCCCGCCGTCTTCCTCTCCTTGCTCGCCTTCCTTGCGTCCAGCGCCGGCTGCGGCGACGAGCAGGCGAAGGGCGAACCCTCATCGCTCCCAGCCGCGGCTCGGGAGTCGGGCACGGCTGAGCACTTTGCCCTCCGGCGGGTGGCGTCCGGGCTCGTGCGCCCCACCTACGTGGGGGTGGCGCCGGGCGACCGAGACGGCCTGTACGTGCTCGAGCAGCCGGGGCGCCTCGTCCGGGTAGGGCGACGAGGACCTGTACGGACCCTGGTAGACCTGCGGAACGAGGTGGTCACCGGGGCCGAGCAGGGCCTACTCGGCCTTGCGTTTCACCCCGGATTCGCGCGCAACCGCAGGCTCTACCTGCACTGGACCGACCTCCAGGGCGACACGCGCGTGGCCGAGTTCACCCTCGGCGCCGGAAAGCGCCGGGAGCTGCTCTTCGTCGACCAGCCCGAGGAGAACCACAACGGCGGCCAGTTGGCCTTTGGCCCCGACGGGCGCCTCTACCTCGGTCTCGGCGACGGCGGCGGCGCGTTCGACCCGCACCGCAATGCCCAGGACACCGATGACCTGCTCGGCAAGCTGATCTCCGCCGACGTGGATGCCGACGGCGAGCCGGGCTGGAGGGTCGAGCTCTATGGCCTGCGCAACCCGTGGCGCTTCTCCTTCGACGCCGGGCTCAATGACGTGTGGATCGGCGATGTCGGCCAGGACGGTGTGGAGGAGGTCAACCGCGTGGCGCTCGAGGCCGACGAGCCGCCGAAGAACCTCGGTTGGCCGGCGTATGAAGGCACCCGACGACTGAAGGGCAAGAGCCTCGACACGAGCGGCGAGCTGGTGGTCCCCGCAGCCGAGTACACCCACGAGGACGGCTGTTCGATCACCGGTGGCGTTGTCTACCGCGGAACGGAGCTGCCCGAGCTGGCCGGACGCTACGTGTACGGGGACTTCTGCACCGGCGCGATCTGGAGCCTCCATCCGAAGCCCGGCCGGGGGGCGGACGACGTGCGGCGCGAGCGCGCTCGCCGGCCCCAGCTCACCCACATCGGCGTCGACTCGGACGGCGAGCTTCTGTTTGCAACGGCGAACGGAGACATAGCGCGTGGGATACGGCCCTAGCGTTAGGGTTGCCTAAGTGGTTAGGGTTCCCTAAGAGTCATGCTCAGCTTTCAATCCGTCACCAAGCGTTTCGGGCCCACCGCCGCGCTGGACGAGGCCTCGCTCGACGTGGGCTCCGGCGAGTTCGTGGCCCTCCTCGGACCGAGCGGCTGCGGCAAGACGACCGCGCTGAGGGTGGCCGCCGGTTTCGAGCAGCCGGACGCGGGTCGGGTGGAGATCGACGGTCGGCTGATGGCCGGCTCGGGTACGAATGTCGCGCCCGAGCGCCGCGCGGTGGGCATGGTCTTCCAGGACTACGCGCTCTTTCCCCACCTCGACGTGGCCTCCAACATTGCCTTCGGGTTGCCACGCCGAGCACGGGGCTCGCGCGTGGAGGAGCTGCTCGAGCTGGTGGGCCTCCCCGGCTTCGGGTCCCGTGCGCCCGGCGAGCTCTCCGGTGGTCAGCAGCAGCGGGTCGCGCTGGCCCGCGCACTCGCGCCCCGGCCCAAGCTCGTCCTCCTCGACGAGCCATGGAGCGCCATCGACGCGCTGCTTCGCGAGCAGATGCGAGGGGAGCTGGCCCGCGTCCTGCGCTCCGAGGGCGTGACCGTGGTGCTCGTGACCCACGACCGCGAGGAGGCGTTCACGCTGGCCGACCGCATCGCGCTGATGCGCGACGGCAAGGTCCTGCAGTGCGGGCGCCCGGAGGATCTCTACTTCACCCCCGCCGATCGCTGGTGCGCCCGCTTCGTAGGGGCGTCGAACATGGTGCCCGCCGAGCTGGCGCGCGGCTTCGACGGCGGAGGCCGCGTCGGCGACTCAGGCGACGTGCTGGTGCGGCCCGAGCTGGTAGGCCTCGAGATCGATCCAGCCGGGGCGGCCGAGGTGGTGGACCGCACCTTTCTCGGCCACGATGTCTTCTACCGCGTGCGGCTCGCGGACGGCACGTTGCTGGCCGCACAGCGCCCCTCCAATGAGCAGGTGCCGCTCGGGTCCCGCGTGCGGGTGCGCCTCCACGAAGGCCACGTGACCTCGTTCGAACCGGCGTGAGGCGGGCCGCCTTCTCGGTGGCCATGCTCGTCCTTGCCCTGCTCGGCCTTGGCGGGTGTGGCGATGGGCCGGGCTCGGGCGCCGACCTCACGATCTACTCCGGGCGTAACGAGGAGCTGGTCGGCGACCTGCTCGAGCGCTTCGAGCGCGAGACCGGGCTGAAGGTAGACGTGCGCTACGGAGACTCCGCCGAGCTGGCCGCCACCATCGCCGAGGAGGGCGACAACTCGCCGGCCGATGTGTTCTTCAGCCAGGACGCGGGTGCGCTCGGAGCGGTGGAGGGCACCCTGACCACGATGCCGCGGTCAGTCCTCGGCGCTGTGCCCGAGCGCTTTCGCGATCCCGGCAACCGCTGGGCGGGCGTGTCGGGTCGCGCGCGCGTGATCGCCTACGACACCAAGAAGTTCGATGAGGACGAGGTGCCCGACTCGGTTTTCGACCTCACCGCCAAGCGCTGGAAGGGCAAGGTGGGGCTACCGCCGTCCAACGCCTCGTTCCAGGCGTTCGTGTCCGCCATGCGACTCGACGTGGGCGACGAGCGCACCCGCGAATGGCTCGAGGCGATGAAGGACAACGACCCGAAGGTCTACGACAACAACATTCAGACGGTGGAGGCAATCGGGCGCGGGGAGATCGAGCTCGGCCTCGTGAACCACTACTACCTCTACGAGCTCAAGCGCGAGGACCCTGACCTTGCGGCGGCCAACCACTTCCCGAAGGCCGGTGACCCCGGGTCGCTCATCAACGCCGCCGGCGTCGGCATCCTCCGTACCACCGACCACAAGAACAACGCGGAGCGCTTCGCGCGCTTCCTGGTCTCCCGCGAGGCCCAGCGCTACTTCGCCGATCGGACCTCGGAGTACCCGCTGATCGGGGGCGTGGCGCGCCGCGGCGATCTGCCGCCGCTCGACGAGGTCATCGGCCCCCAGGTCGAACTTGGCAAGCTCGGCGAGAAGCTGCGCTCGACACTGGACCTGCTCAACGAAGTCGGCTTCACCACGTGAGCGCCAGCCGGCGGCCGCCGTGGCTGCTCTCAGCCATGGGCGTCGCCGCAGTTGCGCTCGTGTGCCTACCCCTGGCCTACCTGATCGTGCGCGTGGCCGGTGCTGGGCCGGACGCCTGGAGCGTGCTCGAGCGCCCCCGCACCTGGATGCTGATCGCAAAGACGGTGGCGCTTGTGGCCGCTGTCACCGCCGGCGCCGTGCTCGTCGGCGTGCCGGCGGCCTTCCTCGTGACCCGCACCGATCTGCCGGGCCGGCGCTTCTGGACGGTGGCGCTGGCGCTCCCGCTGGTGCTGCCCTCCTACGTGCTCGCGCTCGCGCTGCTGGCGGTCTCCGGTCCCGGAGGGTTACTCGGCCTCCCGGCCCTGCAGGGATTCCCGGGCGCCGTGGTCGCGCTCATCCTGGCCACCTACCCGTTCGTGTTCCTGCTCTGCGTCGCCGCGCTACGACGGGCGGACCCGGCGCTGGAGGAGGCCGCCCGCGGCCTCGGGCGCGGGCCGGGGCGGGTCTTTCGCGAGGTCACGCTTCCGCTGCTGCGCCCCGGCATCGCTGCGGGGGCGCTACTCGTGGCCCTGTACACGCTCGCGGACTTCGGCGTGGTCTCGCTGATGCGCGCCGAGGCGCTCACAAGGTCGGTCTTCCTCCAGTACAGGGGCGCCTTCGACCGAGAGCCGGCCGCCGTGCTGGCCCTGGTCCTCGTGGTGCTCACCGTGCTGGTGCTAGTAGCCGAGCAGCGAGCGCGCTCGCGGATGCCGCCCGCCCGCGGCGGCGGGCGCACGGTACGCGCCGCCGCCGCCGTGCCCCTGGGCCGGATGCGCGCGCCGGCGCTCGCCTTCTGCGGTGCCGTCGCGACCATGGGGCTCGTACTCCCCGTCTGCGTGCTCGTCGTGTGGCTGCTGCGCCGCACGCCGTCGCTGGACGGAGTGGCGGCCGCCACGTTGAACTCCCTGCTGGTCGCCGTGATAGCGGCGGCGGTCACCACACTCGCGGCGTTGCCCGTGGCGATCTTGGCCGCCCGCTTCCGGCGAGGATGGACAGTGGCGCTCGAACGCATGGGCTACGGGGCCAACGCCCTGCCCGGCATCGTGGCCGCGCTGGCCTTCGTGTTCTTCGCGGCCCGCCACGCGCCCGTGATCTACCAGTCGCTCGCTCTCCTCGTGGCGGCCTATCTCGTGCGCTTCTTCCCCCAGGCGCTGGCCGGCACCAGCGCTGCGCTGGCCCGGGCCGAGCCCCGCCTGGAGGAGGCGTCACGCGGCCTCGGGCGCGGCCCGACCCGGACCTTGGCCACCGTCACCGTGCCGCTCGTTGCCCCGGGCCTGCTCGCCGGGGCGGCGCTCGTGCTGCTGTCCACGCTGAAGGAGTTGCCGGCCACTCTGGTGCTGCGCCCGATCGGCTTCGACACGCTGGCCACAGAGGTCTGGACGGCCACCTCGGTCTCGCAGTACTCCCAAGCGGCGCTGCCCGCGCTACTGCTGTGCGCGCTCGCGGTGCCGGCGGTATGGGCGCTGGTCGTGCGCGGAAGCCGGGAGTTCGGGCAGCTGGGCAACTGAAACGCGGGCGGGGCCCTCGGCGGACGCGGGCTCGCTGGCCTGCGGTGGCTGGCGAAGCGTCACGAGCGCCAGTAGGGCACCGGCTATGGCGATGAACGCCAGTGCGTACCAGCGCTTTGGATTGGGACCCGACTTGACAGTGAAAACCTCCCGTGTTAAACGGTACGGGCGTTGGGTATCTCCCTGGACGAAAAAAGGGGTGACTACGAAACCGAGGCGTCCGCAGGGCGGTGCGTAGAGGACGTAACGCCGGTGTGGGCCCGTTGCTGATCGTCGTTGGACCGCTCGGCTTGGAAGCCGCGGAGCCGCAGCGAGTTGCTCACGACGAACACGCTGGAGAGCGCCATCGCTCCCCCGGCGAAGAGGGGGTTTAGGAACCCGAGCATGGCGACCGGGATGAGCACGACGTTGTAGGCGAAAGCCCAGAACAGGTTGCCCTTGATCGTGCGAAGCGTCCGGCGTGAGAGGCGGATCGCGTCCGCCGCCGCGCGCAGGTCGCCCGAGATCAGCGTGAGGTCCGACGCCTCGATCGCCACGTCAGTCCCGGTGCCGATGGCCAGCCCGAGGTCGGCCTGCGCGAGCGCGGGGGCGTCATTGACGCCGTCGCCGACCATCGCCACGACCCGGCCTTCGCCCTGCAGGCGCTTGACCACCTCGACCTTCTCGGAGGGCAGGACGTCGGCGATCACCTCCTCGATCCCGACCTCGGCGGCCACAGCACGGGCGGTGGCCTCGTTGTCGCCGGTCAGCAGGATCGGCGTCAGGCCAAGCGCCTTCAGCCGCTCGATTGCCTCGGCGCTGGTCGGCTTGACGGTGTCGGCGACGGCGAAGACCGCGCGGGGCTGGCCGTCCCAGCCGGCGGCGATCGCCGTCTGCCCAAGCGCCTGCGCTCCCTGCCGGGCCTCCTCGAGCTCTGGCGTCAGGTGCATCGCCCCGTCGGCCAGAAACGCCGGACGCCCCACGACGAGCGCGTGGCCGCCGACGATCCCCGCGACGCCGAGGCCCTCGCGGTTGGTGAACCCGTTGACAGCGGGCAGCGAGCCGAGCTCTGCCTTGGCCGCCGCAGCGATGGCCTGAGCAATCGGGTGCTCGGAAGCATCCTCGAGCGCGCCGACCAGCCGCAGCGCCTCGTCGCGATCCACGCCATCGGCCAACGTGATGTCGACCAGGCTCATCTGCCCCGTGGTGACCGTGCCGGTCTTATCGAGCACGATCGTGTCGACACGGCGCGTGGACTCGAGCACCTCGGGCCCCTTGATCAGGATCCCGAGCTGCGCGCCGCGACCGGTGCCGACGAGCAGTGCCGTCGGAGTGGCCAGGCCGAGCGCGCACGGGCAGGCGATGATCAGGACAGAGACGGCGGTGGCGAAAGCAAACGCCGCACCGGTCCCATCACCGAGCCAGAAGCCCAGCGTCGCAGCCGACAAGGCAATGACGATTGGGACGAACACGCCGGAGATACGATCGGCGAGGCGCTGGACCGGCGCCTTGCCCGTCTGGGCATCCTCGACCAGCCGCCCGATCTGCGCCAGCGCGGTGTCCGAACCCACCTTCGTGACACGGACGACCAGCCGGCCGCCGGCATTCACGGTGGCGCCCACGACCTCGTCGCCCGGATGCTTCTCCACCGGCACCGACTCACCCGTCAACAGCGACTGATCGACCGCCGACGAGCCCTCGTCGACCACGCCGTCGGTGGCGACCTTCTCACCCGGGCGGACCACGAAGCGATCGCCGACCTGCAACTGGTCGACCGGCACCCTGCGCTCGGTCCCGTCGCCATCGAGGATCGCGACATCCTTCGCGCCGAGCTCGATCAGCGCTTTGAGCGCCGCGCCGGCGCGGCGCTTGGCGCGCGCCTCGAAGTAGCGCCCGGCGAGGATGAGCGTCGTGACCACACCGGCGACCTCGAGATAGATGTGCGACCCGCTCGCCCCGCGATCGAGGAAGAGCTCCATCGACATCTGCATCCCGGGCATCCCGGCGCCGAGGAAGAACAGCGCCACGACCGACCAGCCCCACGCTGCCAGCGTGCCGGCGCTGATCAGCGTGTCCATGGTGGCTGTGCCGTGCTTGAGGTTCTGCCAGGCGGCGCGATGAAACGACCAGCCCGCCCAGAACACGACGGGGGTGGCGAGCTGCAGCGCCAGCCACTGCCAGTAGTCGAACTGCAACGGCGGGATCATCGAGATCGCCAGCAGCGGCGCCGACAACACCGCCGCCCCGATCAGCCGCGTCCGCAGGTCACGAACGTGCGCATCCTCAACAGCGGTCCCACCCGGGTCGCCGTCACCGCCGGCCCCCGGCACTCGGGTCTTGTACCCGGCCGCCTCGACCGCGCCGGCGAGGTCGTCCGTGCTGACCCGGGCCGGGTCGAAGCGCACGGCCGCCTTCTCGGTGGCGTAGTTGACCGTCGCCTGCACGCCGTCAAGCTTGTTCAGCTTGCGCTCGATCCGGTTGGCGCACGTAGAGCACGTCATGCCCTCCAGCGGCAACTCCAGCCGCTCGGACGTGAGAGCCTCGGCGCTCATCGCGCCACCTTCACGGTGTAGTCGACAGTGCGGACCTGACCGCGGGTCTTGAACTGAAAGAACAGCCGGTAGCGGCCCGCGTTCGGGAAGCTCGCCTCGAACGCGACCGCGTTGCCCCCCACGTCCTCGTCCGGGTGCACGTGCAGGTAGCCGAGATCGCCCTCACGCAGCGCGACGAGGTGGCCGCGGGCACCGAGGTAGGGCTGAAGATCGTCCACCGGGCGCCCGCCGCGGCTGATCGAGAAAGTCAGCGTCCGCGCCGGCCCGGCCTGGAGCGGTTGCGACGAGGCGATCTCACTCGCGTAGCCGTCGACCTCGCTGACCGGCTCAGGCGCCGGAAGCGGGTCGGGCTCGAAGTCGCCCGGCACGAAGAGGTCCGTGGCCAGCGCACGCTTCTCCCCGTCGATCTGGAAGTCGGCGTACGCGCGATACACACCCGGCTCGCGCAGCGCCAGGTCAACCGACCACGTGCCGTCCTCGCCCCTGCGCGGATGCACGTGCTCGTAGCCCGCCGTGTCGCGGCGAACGACCACAAGGTGCAACTCACGCTCGGACTCGAGCTCATACTCGTCGCGCACCACCCGCCCGCGGTCATCGACGATCCGGAAGCTGAACCGCTTCGGCCCGCCGCCCGCGAAGTACGTCCGATCGGGCTTGAGCGTGAACCCGTCCTGGCTCACGGCCAGGCCGCTCAGCGCCTTGCCGCCGCCGGCACCGTGCCCGTCCTCTTCGCCCGCGGACTGTGGGGCCGCTTCGCCGCCGCCATGGGAGTCGGTGCCCCCGCTCGTCGCCTTGCCGTCTCCGTGCCCGGCGGCGGCCACGACGTCCTCGTTGTCCGTCGGATCGATCGCCGCACCGGCCAGTGCCGCTCCGCCGAAGGCGAGGCCGAGCACCGCGGCGAACGCGGCCAGTCTGGTCGGGGCATTCACGAGCTGTTTCCACTCGTCTCTTCGTACCCTGGACGGAAATCGATCACCCCGCCACCTCATAGCCCGCAGCCGCGACCGCCTCGCGGACGGCCGCCTCGTCCACGTCGCCGCGGACGATCAGCTGGCCCTTGGTTCGGTCGGCCTGTGTGGACTCGACGCCCGCCAGCTCCTCGACCTCCTCGCGGACCGACAGCTCGCAGTGGCCACAGGTCATGCCCTCGACGACGTAGGTCTTCTCAGTGGTAGCGCTCATCCGGTGACTCTCCTTAGAATACGGAGTACGGGTATATCGGTGCACCGTAGCACACCCGTAGCGGGTACCCCTATCGGTCATTCAGAGACCGAAGGCCTAACGGTCTGCTCACGAGTGCGGCGCCGTCGGGCGTCGCCTCGGTTTAACGGGAACCCGGCAGGGGTACTGCTAAGCTATCGGTATGTCCGCCACGACCCCCCCAAGCCGAGGACAGGCGTCGAAGCCGACGCCTGTGCGCGGATACTCCGCAAGCAAGGACCAGCTTGCTTCCCGCCTCTCTCGAATCGAGGGTCAGGTGCGCGGTATCGAGCGCATGGTCGACGACGACCGCTACTGCATTGACATTCTCACGCAGATCTCGGCCATCCAAGCCGCCCTCGACAAGGTGGCCCTCGGGCTGCTCGACGACCACGCACGCAGCTGCGTCGTTGGAGCGGAGGGCGCCGACCAGGCTGACAAGACCGAAGAGCTGATGGCCGCCGTCGGCCGGCTGATGCGCCGGGGCTAGCGTGGCGACGCAAGGCACTTCCGCCTCACACGTCGAGGCGCTTGGGCCGACCGACACCGGGCGGCCCCAAGACGCCCCCGGAGGCGGCCCGAGCCTGGACCGATTGAGCGTCAGCGCCACGCTGCACTGCATGACCGGCTGCGTGATCGGCGAGGTCGCGGGCCTGGCGATCGGCACCGCCCTCGGATGGAGCGACCTCGGCACGATCGCGCTCGCTGTCGGGCTCGCCTTCCTGTTCGGCTACGCGCTGACCTCCCTGCCGCTGTTCCGGGCTGGACTCGCCTTCTCCGCCGTCGTACCGATCGCGCTGGCCACCGACACCATTTCGATCACCATCATGGAGGCCATCGAAAACGCGACCATGCTCATGTTTCCCGGCGCGATGGAGGCGAACCTCGACCAGCTCGCCATGTGGGGACCGATGGCGCTGGGCTTCGCGATCGCGTTCCCCTTCGTGTTCCTCGCCAACCGAGCATTGCTCAAGCGCGGGAAGGGCCACGCGCTCGTGCACGAGTATCACCAGCACTGATCAGTCAGGGCGCCTAACGGCTACAAGAACCAGGATCGGTGGCATGTCGATCGACGCTCGAATCACGAAGCCGGCAGCTGTCCACCGGCTCGTGACTGTCACCCTGGCTGGGTTGGCTGTTCGGTGAACGCCTCAGGTCGCTTGCTTGTCCCGGAGGGAGCTACAAGCCGGGCACGTGGCGCACCTGCAGCCCGCTCATACCCCGGGGCTCGGCCTGCCAGCGCGTACCGCCGTTGGCTCCGCTCGTGTCAAAGCGCAGTCCGGCGACCACCATGTACATGTGTCCCGGGTCCGCGTGGATCGTGATCCACTTGCCCGGCCCCGGCGCTCCGTAGTTCATGAAGCCTCCCGATGCCCGGGGGCTGTCGAGCAGACCCGCGCCGGCCAGTGCGAAGGACACCGATCCCGAGCAGTCGTAGCCGTTGTCGCGCCAGGCTCCGTGGCCTCCACCCCACTTGTAGGGCGTTGTCGCGATTGCGTTCGCGGCCTGTATCACCTGCTTGACCACGTCCGGGGCGTTGGAGGGCGCCACGGCGGTGCCGTCGGGCAAGACCCTGGCACGTGGTCCTGTCTGAGCGTAGGCGCCGGTACCGAGCACCTGCTTGAGCTTGGTCAATTCCACGCGGGCGTCGCGAAGCTCGGCCCGGACCTCGTCGTCGGTGGGAGCACCCGGGCTCACCGAGCCTTCAGCCTCGTAGTGCTTCGCCCGCCCCGCGCCCCGTACCTCGACGACAGTGGCTTTGGCCGCACGCCGGCCCGCCGCCGCTTTGCGTACGGCCGCGGGATCCACCCCGTCGGCGGTGAGCACCACATCGGCCGCCGGTGCCGGCGCGCTGCGAGCCCTCTCAGCGGGCACCGCCGTTTCCGTGTTGCCGCATCCCGCCGTCGCGGCGCCCAATGCGCATAAGACAGCTGCGACTGCCGGACCTGATCCAAGAGACTTCAGAGGCCCCACGCTTTGGACATCGGCGCGGGCAGGCGGAAGGTCAAGGGCCACCGGGCAACCGTATCGGGTGATGGCTCGATCTAGCGCGCCACCCGACG
The DNA here is from genome assembly GCA_037721005.1 of Thermoleophilaceae bacterium. GTDB lineage: Bacteria > Actinomycetota > Thermoleophilia > Solirubrobacterales > Thermoleophilaceae > JAAYBF01. Next base: position 15,302 of record JBBJNU010000008.1, read on the forward strand.
GGAGAACGCGGCCGCGGGGGAGTCCCAAGCGCCGATACGCGCGCTCGCGCAGGCGGTTCGGGAACCTGACAGCAGCCGTGCCCCTAACCCCGACACCAAGTAGGAGTTGGTCCATCGCCGCGGTATGCTCGACGCATGTGCGCTCAATGCATGGCCAGCGCCGCCACCGTGGCTGCTGGGGCCACGGGCATTCGGTCTTGGCTTGGCGCGGCCCGCTACTCCTGGGTCACCCCGCTCCGGCTCAAGCGCCTGACGGCGGGACTGCTGTCGGTGAGTGTCCTCATCGCCGGCGTCGGCGTCGGCTAGAGACGCTGGCACCACCCGACCTCAGTCCGCCGGCGAAAAGAATGTGCGAGTGAATGTTGCAAATGGGAATCATTCTCACTATGGTCGAATGTCGTGCGCAGGAGTCCTTTCCTCTTGGCGGCCGGTCTCGCCCTCACCGTGGCCTCAAGCTGCGGCGGCAGCGCTGACAGCGCCTCGGAAAGCTCCTCGATCACTGCGGTTACGACGACGACCCAGGTTGGAGACTTCGCCCGGGCGGTGGGAGGGGATCGGGTGAGCGTCAAGCAAATCCTGCCGCCGAATGCCGACCCGCACGACTACGAGCCGCGCCCCAGCGACATCCTCGCGATCGGCGATACCACAGTGGCCTTTGTGTCGGGCGGCGATCTGGACGAGCCGCTTGGCGAGCTCATTGAAGGCGCCGAGGGCGACCCAAAGGTTGTTCAGCTCATCGATTCGGTAACTGCGATCGAAGACGGGGACCCACATTGGTGGCACGACCCGCGCAACGTCATTCGCGCTGTCGCGACGGTAAGGGACGAGCTGATCGCGGCTGACCCGGCGGGTCGGGATGGATACGCCGACAACGCCGCCACATACATCGACGACCTCGAGCGCCTCGACCGCTCCATCGCCAGGTGTATCGAGCGGATCCCGCAAGAGCAGCGAAAGCTGGTGACCACCCACGACGCCCTTGGCTATTACGCGGACCGCTACGGCCTCGAAGTTGTGGGGGCCCTGATCCCGTCGCTCTCGAGCCAGGCTCAGCCCTCGGCCAAGGACACCAACGACCTCGTCGAGCAGATCGAACGGCTCGACGTACGAGCCATCTTTCCCGAGAGCTCGCTCAACCCCAAGCTCGAGGAAGCCGTGGCCCGCGAGACTGGAGCGCAGGTCGGGGAGGCTCTCTACGCGGACACGCTCGGCCCCGACGGCTCGCCCGGAGCCACTTATCTCGGATCGATGGAGGCGAACACGGAAGCGATCGCCGCGGGCCTCGGAGGCCCAAGCGTGAAGTGCGGATTCTGAGCAACTGACAAAGCGGACTGCAAGGCGGCGGCCTCAGTGCGCGTGGCCGGTGTGGTCTTCGGCTGGTAGGTCCTCGACAGGGATCCTCCCCGCCATGAGCGCCGCCAGCGCGGTAGTGATGGGAACCGCGGCGATGAGCCCGATCGAGCCCACCAGGGTGGCCACCACCTCCCGGGCGATGAGTTCGAGGTTCACCGTGTCGAGGAAATCGATCGACGCCGAGCTGAAGATCAGCAACGACTCGGACGCGGTCGCCCACGTTCACGTCGGGGTCTCAGCGGCGGCGGAGCACCGTCACGCGGCCCAGGCGCCGTACCGGCTTGCGGTCCAAGCGCACCGTGAGCTGGACGGCGTAGCGCCCGGGCCGGGCAGCACGGAGCCGCCCCGGGCGTCCGACGCGGCCACTCAGCTCAAGGCGTCCCAGCGCCTCAGCAAAGGGAGTGGATCGAACGCGCTCCCGCCCTCGTACCAGCCGGGAGAGCTCCACAGCTCGAAGTGCAGATGGCATCCCGTGGCGCGCCCAGTCTCGCCGACCTCGCCGACCTTCTGTCCGGTGAACACCCGATCCCCGGTCTTGACCAGAGGAGGCTCGAGGAGGTGCATGTACACGTAGTCGTTCCCGGTTCCCGCCCCATCGATCACGAGGTAGTTGCCCGCGGCCTGGTGATAGCCGGCGAACTGGACCCTTCCTCCCCGCGCTGCCGCGAGGCGAGTGCCACAGCCGGCGAACATGTCCTGCCCTGTGTGCGTGCGAGTGCCGCCGCCACCGAAATTGTTGGTCGGGCTCTGCCCGAGGTCGTGTCGACCGCGTATGGGAAACACGTGGTCGGAGAAGAAGAAGTCGGTCGTAGCATCGGGGGCTATCGCCGAGCCAGCTGCAGAGCCGGCTAGCCGGAAGCGGTAGCGACCGGACGGTTCAACGCCTTTGCTGCTGCGCCCACCCCAACGTACACGCGCCGTTTCTCCAGGCTGAGCGGCCACGCTCCAGCTGCGAATGACCGCTTCGCTCTCGGCATTCACCAGTTCTACCCGGGCCTGGACGGGCCGCTCCACGTCGAAAGAGAAGGTTGCCTTCCGTTTACTTCCATAGAAGAACGAGCTACTAGGGGCGAGGTCCATCGGAGCGCTCTTCGGCGCAGCGCGCACAGTTACTCGACGCACTCCCGTGAGCTGGTTGCCCCCTCCTTTGGAGACAACATTCAATGGTCCACTCCGGGCCGCGGGGGGCACGGTAGCCACCAGGTAGCGACGGTTGCCGCGAAGCACCGCGGTTGCCTTGTCGTCCCGACCACCGGGGCTGCCCGTGAACACCACCCGTGCGACGGAATCAAGGTTGGACCCACGCATCACAAACTCTCGGCCACCGAGGACCGTTCTCCGCTTGCCGCAAGGCGGCGCGGGCGAGAGGCAGGTGACCGTCGTTACCTGCGGAGGGCCAGGGGCGAGCGCGCCTCCAGTCTGGGCGACACTGACCGGCGCTGCGATCATGGAAACGGCAGCGGCTAACGCCACGGCCCACCATCGTCTTGCCAACGGTACAAACCTCTCTATTCGCGCCTCCGGGGTTAGCTGTCGGGCTCGCGCTGAGAGAGCTGCGCTACGACCAAAAGGGTCGATTCGCCCCGTCAATTGGTTCCCCCGTATCGCAACCACGGATGGCTGCGAACTCGGCAGACCTACAAAGCGTCGGGGACCCTAGCATGAAGTTCGGCGTCGGCAGTCACGACCCTGCCGGTCACTTCCGCCACCGCCATAGACTTTGCACAGTCGGCCATGACCAAACGTACGCCCACCGACCTCGACTTTCGAGGCGATCTCCAGACCGAGACCATGCACGCCGTTTGGAGATTGGGTGAGGCCACGGTCGATGATGTGCGCGACGCTCAACCGGCGCGGGGAAGGTCGGCTTACAACACGGTCCAAACCGTGCTCAACCGGCTTGTCGACCGTGGACTGTTGCAGCGCAAGCGCCGAGGGCGGGCCTTCGTGTACAGCCCAAAGGTCGCCGAGTCGGAGTTCCTGAAACGCTCCATCGGCGAACGTCTCGCCATGGCCTCCCCTGACGCCCGGCGGACCGCCCTGATCAAGATGGTCGAGGATCTTGAACCAGCCGAGGTAGATGAAGTCGCCCGGCGGGCGAACCAGATCAGACGAAGCCGGGGCAAAGCCTGATGGCCGGCCTGGAAGTGGCCGTCGCGATCGCCCTCCCGGCCGCAATCACCGTTCCCCACTTCCTGCCGCTCCATCGAGTGAGCCCATTTCTGGCCGCCACCGTCTGGCTCTGCTCCCTCTGCCTGAGGGCGCTCGTAGCCGTCGGCGCAGCCATATTCGTGCTGCTCTATCTACCTCAAACCGGGGTGTACGACGCGATCGCTCACTGGTGCTGGCACGAGGCGCTGCCACTGGTGGCGACGCACCTCGGCCTCTCGGGCCACCCGCTGATCCATGCGGCCATCGTTCTGCCGGGTCTCGCTCTCGCCGCGTCGCTTGTGTGGGCTCTGTTTGGCTTTGCACGGGCCTGGGTCGCCATTCGCCACAAGCTCCGACGCGCGCTGGGGCAGGGGCCCCACGGAAGCACCATCATCAAGGACAGCGAGATCATCGTCGGCGTCACAGGACTCGGTCGAAGCCGGATACTTATCTCGGATGGCGCGCTCGGGGTCATGGACGCCGAAGAGCTCGAAGCCAGCATGAACCACGAGTTGGGTCACATCCAGCGGCGGCACCGACCGGTTCTCATCCTGGCCTCCGTGTTGGGCGCGTTGGGACGGACGCTCCCGGGCACTCGCTCAGCAGAGGCGGAGCTCCGCTTCAGCCTCGAGCGAGACGCCGATCAGTACGCAGTACGGTGCACGAGCGACCCGCTTGCCCTGGCCAGCGCCATCTGCAAGGCGGCAACCGCGCGGCCCCTCGCCGGGACCGCCGCTCTGGGAGGCAGCGGACGAGTGATCGCGCGATTGGACCATCTCGAGGGCGTCAGCAGGCCTGCTGGCCCTCGGCTCGAGCGCGCAGTCAGAGCAGTGGCCTTGGCGCTGATCTTGATGACGCTTGGACTCCTGGTGGCCGTCCCCAGTTGGGCGCTGGCGGCGCCAAGCGCACAGCACGTCCTAAGTGCGTCCGCCAGCTCCTGTCCCGAGAAAGCGAGCCACTAGCCGCCCTCCTGGTGCGCCCTCGAACGGCCCCTGCTGAACGGTGCCACCGCCTCTCCTACAAGTCGTAGGGGTAAACTGATAGACACGCCCGCCGGGGGCCGGATGAGAGCGCGACGCAAACCACACAGGAGCAAACCCGGCCACATCTATGTGGGAGCGACAGAACTGCGTCGGCGCCGCGGACGCAGACTGCTTGTCCTGCTCTTCCTTGTGCTCATCCTCGCCGCGTCGATCTGGCTGATCCTCGGATGGGACTTGGCTGCCGGCGAGAGTGTCGCTCGGCTGAACCTCTCAGTGCAGATGTCCCGCGGAAGCCTCTAGTTCTTCCGCTGGCAGACGCGAGGCCAGGGCCGCGGCGAGGAACGTGGTCACCGGCACCGCGGCGATCAAGCCGATGGATCCGACGAGCATCGCCACGACCTGCTCGGCGATGGCCTCACGACTGATCGCGTCGACGAACGAGGTGCCGCCAGTACCGAACACAAGGAGGATCGGCAGCGACGCTCCTACGTAGGCCAGCACAAGAGTGTTGACCGTCGCGGCGACGTGATCGCGGCCGACGGACAGAGCACCCCTGTAGAGCTCACGGGTGCGCTGCGCGGGGTTCGCCTTACGCAGGGCCATGACCGTAGACGCTTGGCTTACGGTGACATCGTCCAGAACGCCTAGCGCGCCGATCACCATGCCCGCGAGAACCAGCCCCTGAAGGGAAAGGTCCGCCCCGCCGGCTATGAGCAGGTTCGCCTCCTCGGAACTGAAACCCGTGAGGTACGCGAGCTTCGTGAAGGACAGAGCAAGCAGGATGGTGGCCGCCAGGCTCACCCCCGTTCCCAGGATCGCCGCGACGCTCTTCGGTCCTAAGCCATGAGCGAGGACGATCGTGAGCAGCATCACGGCCGACGAGCCGACCGCGGCCACCGCTACCGGCGATTTAGCCTCGAGCAAGGCCGGGATCATGAACTCGACGACCACGATCAGGCTCGCGCCGAGGCCGACGAGCGCCAGGGCGCCCCTGAGACGTCCGAAGACGACGACGAGCACGCCGAATATGGCAACGAGCAAGAGCATCGGGGACCGGCGGTCGATCTCCACGAGCGTGTACGGGGCGATCGCCGGCGCAGCACCGGCATCGACGCCAGGCGGAAGCTGGTTCGCGATCACCCTCACCTTCGCGCCCTCATCCAGACGGGGGGCGGGCCCGGCGTCGCCGGTCGTGATCGTGGAGCGCGAACCTGCCTTGACCCCGCTCGTGATCTCGATCCCGAGCTCCCGGCAATCCTTCGCCCGGGGGTTCTGGCACCGGATCGTCTCCGAGCTGATGATCTCAGCCCCTTCAGGCTCGACCGCGGCCTCGGGCAGGGGCGCCATCAGCTGACGCCCGTCGGGCCAAAGGGCAACCAGGCCGACCGCTGTACCTATCGCAAGCACCGCGACCGCGGTGACCACGATCTTTCCTACTCTGTTTCGCAGCAGAGGGCGCACCCCTGTGAGCTACGCGATGGGTCGCTCTCGTCCTGCTTTTTGTCCTACGGCTCGTAGGTCAGGGGCTCTCAGCCCGAATGGCCGCTGTCGTGCTCTTCGCCCGCCGGCTTCTCGCCTCCATGACCGGCACCCTCAGGCACCGGGCCACCGAATGTCTCTGTCCGGAAGGAGTTCATCTCGTCGATCTCGCGCTCCTGGGTCGAGACGATCCCCTCGGCAAGCTTGCGTAGCTCCGCGTCCTTCGTGCTTTCGAGCACGACCTCCGCCATCTTCACCGCGCCCGTGTGGTGGGGCACCATCTCATCGACGAACGCGCGATCGAACGGATCGGCTGAGCGGAGCATCTCGTTGGTTTCCTCGGAGTGGGTCATGCCGGCCTCCTCCGCGCTGAGGCCGAGACCGTCGTGAGCGGCAGGGTCCGGACGAAGCTCGCCGTCAATCAGACGGGTGTAGATCGCCTTCATGTCCTCGATCTCACCCTCCTGGGTCATGACGATGTCGCCGCCCAGCTTCTTGACGAAAGGGTCCTTGCCCTTCTCCTGGGCGATCTCGGCCATCTCGATCGCAGATTCGTGATGGTGGAACATGCCGGTGAGAAAGGCCTTCTCCACGGCCTTGACGTCCTTGGCTCCCCCACCCCCGGGAGCAGAGTCTGAGTCATCGCTCCCGCAGGCAGCGGCGGTAATCGCGATGAGGGCTGCGGCGAACAGCGCGATGAGGAAACGCGGCGATGAGGAACGTCTGATCATGGATGGGGAGCCTCCCGGCTTGTCGGACCCGCTAGGACAGGGCCGAGTGTAGGGAACTCCGACGAGTCGTCGGACA
>JBBJNU010000109.1:0-6391 GCA_037721005.1 Thermoleophilaceae bacterium
CGACCTTGATCATCGGGTTGATCGCCGGTCCGGCGGTGTCCTTGTACGGATCACCGACCGTGTCGCCGGTGATCGAGGCCTCGTGGGCCTCGGAGCCCTTGCCGCCGTACTCGCCGTCCTCGATCAGCTTCTTGGCGTTGTCCCACGCGCCGCCACCGGCGGTCATGGAAACGGCGGTGAAGAAGCCCACGATGATCACGCCGATCAGCAGGCCACCGAGGGCCTGGTAGGACAGCAGGCCGACCACCACGGTGACCACGATGGGGATGAGCGCCGGGGCGATCATCTCCTTCTGCGCTGCCGTGGTCACGATCGACACGCACTGGGCGTAGTCGGGCTTCTCAGTGCGGTCCATGATCCCCGGCTTCTCCTTGAATTGGCGCCGGACCTCCTCCACGACCAGCCCGCCCGCGCGCCCGACCGACTCGATCGACAGCGCGACGAAGAGGAACACCATCATGCCGCCGATCAGGAGACCTACGAGCACCTCGGGCTGCGAGATGTCGAAGGTGATGGCCGCGCTCTTGCCCTCGGATCTGGCCTCATCGCGCAACTCCTCGACAAACGCCGCGAACAGCACGAGCGCCGCGAGGACGGCCGAGCCGATGGCGTAACCCTTGGTGACCGCCTTCGTGGTGTTGCCCACCGCGTCGAGCGGATCGGTCACGTCGCGTACGTCCTGCGGCATCTCCGCCATCTCGGCGATTCCGCCGGCGTTGTCGGTGATGGGACCGAAGGCGTCAAGCGCGACGATGAGTCCGGTGAGCGAGAGCTGCGCCATCACGGCCACGCCGATGCCGTAGATGCCGGCCAGCTCGTTGGCGGCCAGGATGCCCAGCGCCAGCAGGATGGCCGGGGCCGCCGTGGACTGAAAGCCCTGGGCGAGGCCCTGGATGATGTTGGTGGCATGCCCGGTCTGCGAGGCCCGAGCCGTGCTCTTCACGGGCGAGAAGCGGGTGGAGGTGTAGTAGTCGGTGATCACGAACAGACCGGCCGTGATGCCGATGCCGATGAGCGTGCAGAGCCAGAAGTCGAAGCCGCTAGCCACAGCTCCGCCACCGGTGATGAGGCTCGAGGCCCCGTCCTGGAACGACAGGTCGTCCATCAGCCAGAGGGTGATCGGCAGGAAGGCGAGCGCCGCGAGCACGCCCGAGACGATGAGCCCCTGGTACAGGGCGCGCTCCACGTTGCCCGCCTTGCTCTTCACCGCATAGGTGCCGATGATCGAGGCGATGATCGATACGCCGCCGATCACCAGCGGGTACACGGCGACGGTGTCGATCTCGTTGAAGGTGAGCACGCCAAGAAGCATCACGGCGACCGCGGTGACCGCGTAGGTCTCGAAGAGATCGGCCGCCATACCGGCGCAGTCGCCCACGTTGTCGCCCACGTTGTCGGCGATCACCGCCGGATTGCGCGGGTCGTCCTCGGGGATGCCGGCCTCGATCTTGCCAACGATGTCAGCGCCCACGTCGGCCGCCTTGGTGAAGATGCCGCCGCCCAGGCGGGCGAACACGGAGATGAGCGAGCCGCCGAAGCCGAGGCCCACGAGCGCGTCGATGGCTTCCTTCTTGTCCACGTCGAGGAGCACGAGCACCCCGTAGTAGCCGGCCACGCCGAGCAACGCCAGGCCGGCCACGAGCATGCCGGTCACGGCGCCGCCCTTGAAGGCCACTTCGAGCGCAGGCCCAATGCCGCCGCGAGCGGTCTCGGCCACGCGGGCGTTTGCCCGCACGGAGACGTTCATGCCGATGAACCCGGCCGCACCGGAGAGAAGGCCGCCGATCACGAAGCCGATGGCGGCTTCGATGTCGAGCCCGATGGCCAGGATGATGGCCAGGACGACGGCGACTACGCCGATGATCTGGTATTGACGGATGAGGTAGGCGCTGGCGCCTTCCTGCACGGCCCCTGAGATGAACTGCATCTCCTCGTTGCCGGGCGACTTGGCCAGCAGCCAGCGGGCTGTCACCACGCCGTACACCACCGCGGCGGCGGAGCAAGCCAGCGCAACGATGATCCCGTAGTCAGTCAGGAACTCAGTCAAGGGGTGTTTCCTCCGTAAGGGTTCGGTATGGGGCGGGGCCCGGGGCTGGGCGCGAAACGGCGCTCAAGCTTGGTCGCGAAGGCGACTCCGCCCGGAAAGCGCCGCGCCACTCTACCGATGGCGCGGACAGAACGCGCTGTGCCTCAGCCCGGGGAGCGCACCCGGATCGTCAATCGGGCGAGCACCGGAACGAGATTCTCAGTGCACGATGGCGCTCGAGAGCGCGGTTGCACAAGCGTCCTCGGGCTGTGAGCCGATCCGCGGCACCGCGGCGAAGAGCAGGGCACGGAGCTTCTCGAGGTTCTCTTCGAACACTGCATAGGCGGTCCTGGCCGAGACCGGAGGCACGTCGGGCATCCCCTCGAGCCCCACGTCGTAGTCCGTGACCAGAGAGACGTTGGCGTAGCAGAGCTCGAGCTCGCGGGCCAGCCACGCCTCGGGGTACTGGGTCATGTTCACCACCTGCCATCCGGCGTTCGAGAACCACCGCGATTCGGCGCGGGTGGAGAACCGCGGGCCACCGATCACCACCACCGTGCCTCCCTCGACCACCGGTATGGCCAACTCACGCGCGCATTCGGCGAGCGTCTCCCGCAGCCCCGGGCAGTAAGGGTCCGCGGCGGAGACGTGGGTGGTCTGCGGGCCGTCGTAAAAAGTGTCCTCGCGGCCGCGAGTCCGGTCCACGAACTGGTCGCACAGCACGAACGTTCCCGGCTCGAGCTCGGGTCTGAGCGAGCCGCATGCCGAGGGACCGAGGATCCGGCACACCCCGAGCTCCTTCATCGCCCACACGTTGGCCCGGTAGTTGATCCGGTGCGGCGGCAGCGTGTGGTCGTCCCCGTGGCGCGGCATGAAGGCCACACCCGCGCCGTTGATCTCCCCCATCCGTATGCGAGCCGACGGTGGTCCGTAGGGCGTGTCGAGCGCCACCTCCTCCACGTCGTCCAGGAAGCGGTAGAAGCCGGACCCGCCGAAAATTCCGATGGGCTCGGTCAAAGGAACTCAGGCGCCGGGCGGGGTCCAGATCTTCGACCGGGCCTTGGCCCGTTCGGCCTCGTCAGGTCCGGGCGCAGCGGCAGGCGGCGCGGCGGGCGGCGCGGGACCGGACCCCGCCGGCGGCGGCGACACATCCACGCCGGTCTCACCCGCCGGTGCCAGTTGCGCAAAGGCCATCTGCAGTTGTGAGAGGGCCTGGCGTATCGGCTCCGCCTGGTCCTCAGGGGTGAGGGGCATGAGGGCCCGGACGCCGTCGATGGCCATCCGAGCCTGGTCGAGCTCGCGTTCGGCCTCCTCCTGCCCGGGCTCTGCGGTCAGGCCCAGTCGCCGCGCCGCGAGGTTCACGAGCGTGGCCACGGTCTGAAGGATCACGTCCTCCACCCTCAGGCGGCTCATCTGCTCCTCGAGCGCCGCGCGCAGCTCGTCTTCGGTGGGCTCTCCGGGTGGTTCGTGCATGGTTGTCAGAACTCAGGTTGCCGTGGTGATACCGGTCGGGGCGTCGGCCCGACCGGTCGAGCCAATCTCTGCCGCGCCAGCATATGACGCCTGGGTCTCGGACACCTCGGCCGCGAACACCTCTTCGATCGAGGCACCGCCCGCAAGCGCCCGGCGCTGGCGCTGGGCGCCGTTCTCGGAGGGCACGGCGGGGTCGATGCCCAGGACCGCCCGGGCGGGGGCGGTCCACGCCAGGAGCCGGTCGGGTACGGCACTCGCGGGAAACTCCTCGCCGCGCTCGAGGTCGATCAACCTGCCGTCGAGCCCGTAGCGGATCGCGCGCCAGAAGTTCTCCTCGATCGACCGTGCGGGCGGGTCGGTGAAGCCCACGCCCTCATCGTGGTCGAGCGCCGCCTGGGCCACACACGAGGTGATCAGGCCCGCGAGCGCCGTGGAGTCGTGGGCGCTCGACTGGGCGTCGCAGATGCGTACCTCCACGGTGCCGAACGCGTGGTGGGGGCGCACGCTCCACCAGAGCTGGGTGTGCTCCACGATCGACTCCGTACGCACGAGCAGGTTCACGTAGTCCGCGTAGGCGGAAAAGGAGCCAAAGGCGTCGGGTATCCCGCAGCGCGGAAAGCTCTTCGAGAAGATCTGGCTGCGCACGGACTGCAGACCGGAGTCCTCGCCGTCGAGGAAGATGGAGTTGGCCGATACGGCCAGCAGCTCGGGCAGGACGGGCCGGAGCCGGTCGCACACCGCGATCGCCCGATCGGCGCCGCGCACCCCCACGTGCACGTGCAGCGAGAAGGTGTTGTTGCGCCGGGCCACGTAGCGCAGGCCGTCCTGCAGGCGGCGGTAGTGCTCGGTGTCGATGATCCTCTGGTCCTGCCATGGGCTGAAGGGGTGCGTGCCGGTGGCCGAGAGCAGGGCGTCCTGCTCGGCGGAGAGCTGGATCAGCCGCGTCCGGGCGTCGCGCTGGCGGACCACGGCGTCGGCGAAGCTCTCCCCGCGCCCGGAGCGGATCTCGATCTCCGACGAGATCAGCTCGCCGGCCACGGCCGCAGCCAGCACCTCGTCCTCCTGCGCTGCCTCGTTCAGCTCCTCGAAGCGGTGGGCCAGAGCGAGGGTATTCGGGTCGAGAATCCCGAACTCCTCCTCGAGCCCGACCGTGAAGTCGACCGAGGCGTCGAAGACCTCTCTCGCCCTGCTCATGTCCAGGTCGCTACCGACCATCTCTACGCCAGGTAGAAGTACAGCGCGTACAGCAGGTCCACGACCGGGCTCGAGGTGTGCACCGTCACCTCGGGGGGCACGTTGAGCAGCGCCTCCGAGTAGTTGAAGATGATCTTGACCCCGGCGTTCACCAGCTCGTCGGCCACTCCCTGGGCGGCTTCGGTGGGGACAGCGATCACGCCCACCACGATCTCGTCCTGCTCCACGACCTTCGCCAGGTCGGCGATGTCCTGCACCTCGAGCTTGCCGCCGACCCGCTTGCCGATCTTCTTGGGATCGGTGTCGAAGAGCGCCACCACCCGGAAGCCGTGATCGGCGAACACGTCCGAGCCGGCGATCGCCCGCCCCAGATGGCCGGCCCCGAAGAGAGCGATGTTGTGCTGGCCACTCGTGTGAAGGATCTTTCGTATCTGCGAGACAAGGGCGTCCACGTTGTAGCCCACGCCGCGCTTGCCGAACTTGCCAAAGCCAGACAGGTCGCGGCGTATCTGGGTTGAGTTCACGTGCGTGTAATCGGCGAGCTCCTGGGAGGAGATCGTCTCCTTGCCCATCTTCTTGGCCTGCGTGAGCACCTGGAGGTAGCGCGACAGCCGGGCGGCAACCCCGATCGAAAGGCGCTCGGCCGTGAGCTCGGCCACCGGCGGACCGTTGCCGGGAGGCGAGCTGCGGGTGGCCGGCGGCTCGCGGAAGCTCACGTATCCACTCTACCGAGCGCCCGCTTGAGCGAACCCTCGTCCACGGCCAGCTCGAACGTCTCCACTCCGTCCACGTCCAGGACGGGAATCCGCTCGCCGTACTCGCGGTAGAGCCGGGGGTCGAGGGAGATGTCGACCTCCTCGAGCTCAAACGGAACTTCGGCTCGCACGGCGGCCACAACTGCCTTCACGTCATCGCAGAGGCAACAGCCCGGCTTGCCATAGAGGGTGACCCGCGCGCCCGTCATGCCGCGATTCTGGCCGCCGCGTCCAGGCCCAGGTAGCCGGGGTAGGGAATCGGGTCGAGGAACCGCGAGGCCGCGGCGATCATCGCCGCGTTGTCGGTGCACAGCTCGATCGACGGCGCGTGGAGGCGCACCCCGAGGTCCCCGCACAGCTCGGTGAGCGCCTCGCGTAACCCCGAGTTGGCTGCTACCCCGCCTCCGATCGCGAGCTGTTGCAAGCGCTCGTTGCCGATGGCCTGGGCCACCCGCGCGGTAAGGGCAGCCACGATCGCGGCCTGGTAGGAGGCCGCCAGGTCCGCGCGGCGGCGCTCGGCCTCGCCCTCACCCAGGTCGCGCACCCTGTAGAGCAGCGCGGTCTTCAGGCCGCTGAAGCTGAAGTCGAGGCCATCGCCCGGAGCCGAGCGGGGAAACGCGAACGCGTCGGGGTCTCCTTCTCGCGCGAGGCGGTCGAGCTCGGCGCCTCCCGGGTAGCCGAGACCGAGCAGGCGGGCGCCCTTGTCGAAGGCCTCGCCGGCTGCGTCGTCGAGGGTCTGGCCGAGGATCCGGTACTCGCTTGGGTCCTCGACCCGGGCCAGGAAGGTATGCCCACCGCTGGCGACGAGGCTGAGGTATGGCGGCTCGACTGGGTCGGGCGCGAGAGAGCCTCGTTCGGTGCTCGCCGGATGACTCGGTGCGATGCTCGCCCGATGAGTCGGTGCGGTGCTCGCCCGATCGCCGATCGGGCTGCGCTCCTCCCG
>JBBJNU010000110.1:0-6313 GCA_037721005.1 Thermoleophilaceae bacterium
CGGTTGTCCATGGCGCTCGGCAGCCGGAACCCGAAGTCCACGAGGGTCTGCTTGCGCGAGCGGTCGCCCTCGTACATGCCTCCGATCTGGGGCACCGTCTGGTGCGACTCGTCGATGAAGCACACGAAGTCCTTCGGGAAGAAGTCGAGCAGGCAGTAGGGACGCGCGCCGGGCGGGCGGCCGTCGAGGATGCGCGAGTAGTTCTCGATGCCGTTGCAGAAGCCGAGCTCACGGAGCATCTCCATGTCGAACTGGGTGCGCTGGCGCAAACGGTGTGACTCGAGCGGCTTGCCCTCGGCCTCGAGCTCCTGGGTGCGGGCCTCGAGCTCGTCGCGGATCTCGCCCACCGCGCGCTCGATCGTCTGCTGATCGGTTGCGTAGTGGGTAGCCGGCCAGATCCCCGCATGCTCGACCTCCTTGAGCACCTCGCCGGTGAGCGGGTCGAACTCCTGGAGGGTCTCCACCTCGTCGCCGAACAGGACCGCGCGGTACGCGGTCTCGGCGTAGGCGGGGAAAACCTCGAGCGTGTCACCTCGGACCCTGAACGTGCCGCGGCCGAGCACCTGGTCGTTGCGCGAATACTGGATGTCCACCAGCTTGCGCAGGGTGGCGTCGCGGTCGAGAGTGGCGCCGTTCTTGAGCAGCAGCATCATCGAGTCGTACTTCTCGGGCGAGCCCAGGCCGAAGATGCACGACACGCTGGCCACCACGATCGTGTCCCGGCGGCCGAAGAGGGCGGCGGTGGCGGCGTGGCGCAGGCGCTCGATCTCCTCGTTGATCGAGGAGTCCTTCTCGATGTAGAGGTCCTGCGCCGGCACGTAGGCCTCCGGCTGGTAGTAGTCGTAGTAGGAGACGAAGTACTCGACCGCGTTGTCCGGGAAGAGCTCGCGGAACTCGTTGCACAGCTGAGCGGCCAGCGTCTTGTTGTGGGCGATGATGAGCGCCGGGCGCTGGAGCTTCTCGATGGTGAAGGCCATCGTGGCCGTCTTGCCCGACCCTGTGACCCCCACCAGGGTCTGAAACGGGTCGCCCCTCTCCACCCCGGCCGCGAGCGAGTCGCGGGCCTTGGGCTGGTCGGCTACCGGGTTGTAGGCGGCGTTGAGCCTGAAGGGAGGCACGCTTTCGAGGTTAGAGAAGCCTTCGGAGGTCGGCGGCGAGATCGGACGGATCAGGCTCGATGTCTCGCCATGTGACCCGGATGACCTGAATGCCGACCCCCGGAGCTTGCGGTCACGAAGCCGGTCCTCGTAATAGGCCTGGGTGGTTGTTATGGAAGGCCTCGCCGTCGAACTCGACCGCCAGGCCCGCCTGCGGCCAGAGGCAATCGAGCTCGTAGCCGGCTACGGCGGCCGCGGTTTGAGGGAGGGGCAATCCGTGTTCTTCACAGAGCCTGACCACGCGGCGTTCTCCCTCGCTGCGCAGGATCTTCGGGCTCGGCTCGTACTGGGAAAGGGCTCGGGTGAGGAGGTGGCGGCCCTTGCGGCCAGGCAACCTCTTGAGCACGTCGTGGACCGCTCCCAGGTCGAACAGGCGGTGCACTTCCGCTTCGTGGATCGCGGCGGCGAGGGGCTTCTCTCCTAGGACGTCGGCTAGGTCGACGAGAGTTCGAGCCACAGAGGTCGGCGGGGCGTAAACGGCTAAGCGACTTCGCCTACAGACGCCGTTGCCACCACCCGACGTCCCGCCACTCCCCCAGCTTGTGGCCGACCTCGGTGAAGACCCCGACCTCCGTGAACCCGAGCCCCTCGTGCAGGCGTACCGACGCCTCGTTGGGCAAGGTGATCCCCGCCACAGCGAGGTGGAAACCGCGCCGCGCCGCCTCGGCCAGCATGTCCGAGTACAGCGAACGCCCGACCCCGCGCCCGGCCGCCCCCTGCGCGAGGTAGATGGTGGTCTCCACCGTCGGGCGGTACGCGGCCTTGGGCCTGAATGACCCGCTGTAGGCGAACCCCACTATCTCGCCGCCTTGTTCACTCACGTACCAGGGCTGGTCGGCCTCCCGGGCGGACCGCCACTTCTCCCGCCAGCCCTCGACCGGCAAC
The DNA here is from genome assembly GCA_037721005.1 of Thermoleophilaceae bacterium. Taxonomy (GTDB): domain Bacteria; phylum Actinomycetota; class Thermoleophilia; order Solirubrobacterales; family Thermoleophilaceae; genus JAAYBF01. The sequence goes on from JBBJNU010000110.1 coordinate 2,043, forward strand.
GGCTCGACATCGAACGTGATCACCGTCTCGGCCACGTAGTGCGAGTAAATTGCGGCTATGGCCCCGAGGTCTGCCTCCGTGGCCTCACGGTTCACAGGCCGAGCTCCTCCGAGTAGGTCCTCCGGTATTGGGCCTGGCGCTCGATCACGTTCTCTACATACGAGGTGGTTTCGGGGAATGGGATGTCCTCGTGGGGGTCGAAGTCCTCGCCTCCCCCCGCCTGTGCGATCCAGCGGTTCACGTTGGTTTCTCCCGCGTTGTAGGCCGCCACCGCCAGCTCGGGGTCGTCGTCGTAGCGGTCGAGGAGGTAGCGCAAGTAGTAAGCGCCGTAGGAAATGTTCACCTGTGGCGTGGCCAGATCGGCCTGGGTGAAGGCCACTCCACCCGAATCGCGGGCGATGAAGTCGGCTGTGGCCGGGGTGATCTGCATGAGCCCGCGGGCCCCGGCCCGGGAGGTCTGGTCGCGAAAGCGCGACTCCTCGTAGATCACGGCCGCGATCAGGGCGGGATCGAGGTTCTCCTCGGCCGCCTGCTGGCGAATGATGTCATCGTGCCGCAGGGGCAGGGTGATCTCGCGCACGGCGTTGCCCAGCGGGCCCACTCCTGCCACGAACGCCGCCACCAACGCGCCAACCACCGCTGCCAGGATGATCGCGCCGATCCGCCAGCGGCGCTGACGTGCGACTTTTGGCTCGCGGTGCGCGGGGCGCTTACGGGTGGCCTCGCTCGTGCGAGACCGGCGTGTTGACGGAGCGGACTGAGCCATGCTGGGTCAGCTCGAAATGGTGGTGAGCACTTGCGACAACTCTGCCTTCAACTCCTCCGGGGTGCCATCGTTGCGTACCGTGAAATCCGCACGCTGCGACTTCTCTTCCTGCGTGAGCTGGCGTCCGGAGCGCTCGTCCACGGCCGCGTGGCCTCTTGCGCCCGCGCGCTCGGCACGCACGGCCTCCTCCGCTATCACCGCGACCGTCTTGTCGAAGCCCTCCTCCATTCCCGCCTCGAAGAGCAGCGGCACCTCCACCACCGCGGCGGGGGGAGGAACCTCGAGCGCCTCGACCTGCTCACGCCAGGCGGCCACCTGCTCGCCCACGCGCGGCCAGAGCACGGACTCGAGCCACCGGCGGTCCGCCGGTGACGAGAACACCTGCGCCGCCAAGGCCGACCGGTCGATGTCCCCGCCCGACACCACACCCGGTCCGAGCCGCGCCACGATCTGCTCGCGCAGCTCATCGCCGCGCAGCAACTCGTGCACGGCGGCGTCTGTCGAGAAGGTGGCCGCGCCCAACTCGGCGAACGCGGCGAGGGCTGTCGACTTGCCCGCCCCGAGGCCGCCGGTCAGACCGACGAAGAGAACCCGCTCGCCCGCGGGTGAGGGCACCTAGGAGTCGGACTCGCCGGGTTCGGGCTCGCCGCCCGCCTCCTCGGCGGGGGGCTCCGCCCCGGGCGGATCTTCGGGAGGACTGGGCTGCACGGGTGGGTCAGCCTCGGTGTCGTCCTCGGGCTCAGCTTCGGCTACGGGAGCCGCATCGTCCGCCGGAGAAGACTCGTCCGCTGAAGCGACCTCGTCCACCGCAGAAGCCTCGTCCACCGGAGAAGACTCGTCCGCCGAAGCGACCTCGTCCCCCGCAGAAGGCTCATCCGTCGGAGGTACCTCAGGGAGCGGAGGCGCGTCGACCAGCGGCGGCGCGTCTGCTGACTCGCGCTCGGCCGCCTGGGCCTCTACGGTGGCGCGAAGGTCGCCGAGACCGCTCACGGTCGCCCCGGCGAACACGTCGTCGGAGAGGCCGAGGTCGCGGACCTCGCCGAGGTCGCTGCCGCCACCGCCGGTGTCCATGCCGGGCGGCGGCTCGTTGCCGGCCACGCGCTTCACGCTGAGCGAAAGCCGGCGGCGCTCGGAATCGATCTCGAGGATCTTCACCTTCACCGCATCGTCGGGCTCGACCACCTCACGCGGGTTCTCCACGTGATGGTGGGCCAGCTCGGAGATATGCACGAGGCCCTCGACCCCGTCCATGATCTCCACGAACGCGCCGAAGGTCACGACCTTCGTGACGGTGCCCTCGAGCTCGTCATTGAGGTTGTAGGTGTTCACGACGCGCTGCCACGGGTCCTCCTGGGTCTGCTTGAGACCGAGCGAGATGCGCTGGCGATCGCGGTCGATGTCGAGAACCTTGACCGGAACCGTGTCGCCGATGGCGAGGATCTCGGACGGGTGGTTCACGTGGCTCCAGGAGAGCTCTGAGATGTGAATGAGGCCGTCGATGCCGTCGAGGTCCACGAAGGCGCCGAAGTCCACGATGTTGGAGATCGCGCCCTCCACGACCTGACCGGGCTGCAGACGATCGAGGATCTGCTGGCGAACTTCCTTTCGCTCCTCCTCGAGCACCGCGCGCCGGGAAAGGACCACGTTGTTCCGCGACCGGTTGAGCTCGATCACCTTGCACTCGATCTTCTGGTGGAGGAACTCGTCGAGGTTCTGTACCCGCCGGATGTCGACGAGCGAGGCGGGCAGGAAGCCGCGAACCCCGAGATCGATGATCAGGCCGCCCTTCACTACCTCGATCACGGTGCCTTCCACGGGCTCGCCGGACTCGGCCGCGGCTTCGATGCGCCGCCACGCCTTCTCGAAACGGGCGCGCTTCTTGGAGAGCAGCAGGCGCCCGTCCTGATCCTCCTTGGTGAGCACGAGGGCGTCGACTTCCTCGCCCAGCTCCACCTCATCCGCAGGGTCGACCGACTTGCGGATCGACAACTCGCCGGAGAGGATGACCCCCTCGCTCTTGTAGCCGATGTCCACCAGGACCTCGTCCTGGTCGATTCGCACGACCTTGCCCGTGACAACGTCACCCTCCTCGAAGGGCACCATCGTCGCGTCGTAGTTCGGGACGATCTGGCCGTCGACCTCGATGAGGAGGCCGTCGGAGCCCTCGACGGGCTTGGGGGGTGTGAGCGTTGCGGCGTCGGTCACGCGACCCGACAATGTAGCGGCTTCGAACGATTCGGCTTCGTCTCGAATCGATCCCGGCCATCGGGTCGTCGGTACCCTGCACTCCCATGCCCGTGCGCGCGACACAGCGAGGCGAAAACCGCACGCCTCTCTCGGGGTCCTACGACGCCATCATCTGCGGCGCCTCCTTCGCCGGTCTGGCGGTGGCCCGCGAGCTGGCCGGCGCGCGCCGCGCCGACGGCTCCTCCGCCCGCGTGCTCATGCTCGACCGCTACGAGATCGGCGAGCGCCAGACCTCGGCTTGTGGCATACCCACCGTGTGGCTCGAGGCCATGGACCTGATGGACTCCCACCGCCAGACCTTCCATCAGCTCGTGGTGCACACGCCAGGGCACACCCACGCCTGGCCTCTGCCGTGGTCGTTGTCCACATTCGACTACCGCGAGCTGTGCAACCTGCTCTTCGAGCGCTCGGACTGCGGGTTCGAGACGGCCAAGGTGAACTGCCGCAGCGGTGACACGGTTCACACCGACCGCGGCGACGTGAGCGCGCCCCTGATTGTGGACTGCCTGGGTTGGCGACGGGTGCTGGCGGGCGACCAGAGCTTCCAGCCGCCTGACGCGCCGCTCTCCCGCGGCCTCGAGGTCCACCCGGGCGGCAAGGGTGACGAGCTCGAGATATGGATCGACAAGCGCTACGTGCCCGCCGGCTACGGCTGGAGCTTTCCGGCTCACGACGAGCTGCGAATCGGCGTCGGCTCCTTCGATCCGGGCTTTCACGTAAAGGAGCCGACCGTGCGGCTCGCGGAGGACCTCGGCTCCGAGGCCAACGGCTATCAGGGCAACTGGATCCCCCACGAGCTGCGCTCCGCCACCGAGGACGGGATCTTCTTCGTCGGCGACTCCGCCGGCCACTGCCTGCCGCTCACCGCCGAGGGCATCCGCACCGCCTTCTACTTCGGAATAGCCGCCGGGCACGAGCTACGGGCCGTGATCGCCGGGGAACGCACGCGTGAGGAGGCGCTCGGCAACTACGCGGCGTTCAATGACGCACACGAGTGGAAGTTCCGCTGGATGCTGCGCGCGCAGCGCTTGGTCCCCCGCCTGCGTCCCCGAGCGCTGCGTGGCGTGGTTTCGTCCATGACCCACCGCCGCCTGGTCGACTGGACCTTCGTGCAGTACCTGCGCGTAGCGCCACCGGACATCCTGTCCGAGAGGCCCGCTCCGCCGTCGGTTCGGCGGCAAGACCTGGAGAGCGCAGCCACGGCCTAGGGCCCCCCACTTCGATGAACCAGGAGTTCACCCCGCGCGAGCACCTCACC
>JBBJNU010000111.1:0-6230 GCA_037721005.1 Thermoleophilaceae bacterium
GCGGCCGCCGCGGGCGGCTCGCCCGTTCGGTGTTCCACGATCTCCGCCGCGATGCTGCCGGGGACCTCCTCGTAGCGATCGAACTGCATCGAGTAGTTGGCCCGGCCCTGCGTGTTCGAACGCAGGTCGGTGGCGTACCCGAACATCGAGGAGAGCGGAACGCTGGCCTGCACGGCGATCGCGTTTCCGCGCGGCTCCTGGGTCTCGACTCGCCCGCGACGGCTCGAGAGGTCGCCTATCACCGTGCCCACGTAGTCCTCGGGGGTCGTGACCTCCACGGCCATGATCGGCTCGAGCAGCACGGGCTTGGCGCGGCGCGCCGCCTCCTTGCATGCCATCGATCCGGCCACCTTGAAGGCGATCTCCGACGAGTCGGTGTCGTGGTACTTCCCGTCGGTGAGGGTCACCTTCACGTCGACCATCGGGAAGCCGGCCTTCACGCCCGACTCCAGCGCCTCTTCGACGCCCTTGCCGACCGCGGGAATGAACTCCGACGGCACCGAGCCGCCCTTGATCTTGTTCACGAACTCGAAGCCCTCGCCCGGGGCCGGCTCCATGTCGATGTAGACCACGCCGTACTGGCCCGAGCCACCGGTCTGGCGGATGAACTTGCCCTCCACCTTCTTGACCTCGCCGCGCACGGTCTCGCGATAGGCGACCTGTGGGCGACCCACGCCGGCCTCGACGTTGAACTCGCGCCGCATGCGGTCCACGATCACCTCGAGGTGCAGCTCGCCCATGCCGGAGATCACGGTCTGGCCGGTCTCCTCGTCGGTACGGATGTGGAAGGTCGGGTCTTCCTCACCCAGGCGACCGAGGGCCACGCCCATCTTCTCCTGATCGGCCTTGGTCTTCGGCTCGATCGACACATGCACCACCGGTTCCGGAAACGTGATGTTCTCGAGGCGGATCGGCGCGTCGGGCGCGCAGAGGGTGTCGCCGGTGGAGGTCTGCTTGAGGCCCACGCCGGCCGCGATGTCACCCGCGTAGAGGGTCTCCTCCTCCTCGCGGTGGTTGGCGTGCATCTGCAGGATGCGCCCGATGCGCTCGGTACGTCCTGAGCTCGCGTTGAGGATGCGCCCGCCGGCGTCGATCGAGCCGGAGTACACGCGGAAGTAGGTGAGCTTGCCCACGAACGGGTCGGACATGACCTTGAAGGCCAAGGCCGAGAAGGGCGCGGCGTCGTCGGGCTCGCGAATCGCGGTGACCTCCGAGCCGTTCTCGGAGCCCTTGCCCGCGGGCTCGAGGCCCTCCATCGGCGGCACGTCGAGCGGGCTGGGCAGGTAGGCCACGACGGCGTCGAGCAGCGGCTGCACGCCCTTGTTCTTGAACGAGGAGCCGCACATGACCGGGAAGATCGAGATGTCGAGGGTGGCCTTGCGGATGTCGGCCTTGAGGCGTTCGGCCTCAATCGGCTTGTCCTCGAGGTAGTCCTCCATCAACTCTTCGTCGTAGTCGGCGAGCGCCTCCACGAGATCGTTGCGCGCGGCGTTCGCGGCGTCCTGCATGTGCTCCGGGATGTCCTCGATGCCCCACTCCTGGCCGAGATCGTCGTGGTACACGACGGCCTTCATGGTCACGAGATCGACTATGCCCTTGAAGTCGCCTTCCGCGCCGATGGGAAGCTGGATGGGGATGGCGATGCCGGCGCCCTCGGTCTTGCCGTCGGCGCCCAGGCGATCCTTCATCGTGCGTACCGAGAAATCGAAGTCGGCGCCGGTGCGATCCATCTTGTTGATGTAGGCGATGCGGGGCACGCGGTACTTGTCGGCCTGGCGCCAGACCGTCTCGGACTGGGGCTCGACTCCGGCCACCGAGTCGAAGCAGGCGATCGCGCCGTCGAGCACCCGCAGGGAGCGCTCCACCTCCACGGTGAAGTCCACGTGGCCCGGCGTGTCGATGATGTTGATGCGATGGTCGTCCCAGAAGGCGGTGGTGGCGGCGGAGGTGATGGTGATCCCGCGCTCCTGCTCCTGCTCCATCCAGTCCATCACGGCTGCGCCCTCGTGTACCTCACCCATCTTGTGGGTGCGGCCGGTGAAGAAGAGGATGCGCTCGGTCGTCGTCGTCTTGCCCGCGTCGATGTGGGCCATGATTCCGATGTTGCGCGTCTTCTCTAAGGAAACCTTGCGTGGCATGTGAGTCCTGGCTCTGGGGTTGTTTCTGGCAAGAAAAAGGCCCTACGCGGGCCCGTGCGACAAGGAGTTCTGGCCCAGGTGAAGTGCTATGTGCTCGATGTATCCATTCGGCGTGCTCCGGCTCGCTCGGACGCCGGGGATCTCACGAGGCGTGCCGAACGCGCCCGGGCGCGAGAAGCTCCGCGAGCGACGTTCGATGGTAGCAGAGGATTTCCGGTCTCCAAGGGGTAATCTGCCCGCGATGGAGGCCTCGCAGACCGCCCGCGTCCGTGCCCGCGAGGCGGCGGGCTCCGCGGACATCCTCGCTTGGGTCGCGCTCGGCCTCGGGGTGCTCGGAGGGCTGGCCCTGATCGTTGCAGAGTTCTCGCTGATCTTCCAGGTGGACACCCTCACCTCAGGCACCTGTCAGGAGCTGGCCGACGCCAGCGTGCGCGACCGGTGTGATGCCAGCGGTCTCGAGCAGCACTCCGGGGCGCTCATCCTGCTCGGCCTCCTCGCGGCGGCGATGGCGATCGGCGCGGGCCGAGGAGCGAGCCTGCCCGCGGCCGCCGCCCTGATCGTCGTGGGGGCCGTCGTGATCGCGATCGCGATCCTCATCGACCTCCCCAAGACCAGGGCCGACGGCCTGCTCGAACCGTTCTACGAGTCGGGCAAGGCCAAGCCCGGCACCGGCTTCTACCTCGAGCTGGTAGGGGCGGGTCTCTGCCTCGCCGCCGGCTCTCTGGCGATCTTCGGCACCCGGCGGGCCTGACGTGCCCGAGCCCGCCACGCTCATCGTGTTCGCCTTGGCCGCGCTGGCCCTGATCGCCGTGCCAGGGCCCAACCTCATCTACATCGCAACCAGCTCCATCAGCAACGGCCGCCGCGCGGGCCTCGTTTCCGTGCTCGGTGTGGAGACAGGCACCCTCCTGCACGTGGCGGCAGCGGCAGCGGGGCTGTCGGCGCTGCTCGCCTCCTCGGCCGTTGCATTTGGGTTCGTGAAGTACGCCGGCGCGGCCTACCTCGTGTACCTGGGCATCCGAACGCTTCTAACGAAGGACGACGACGTCGTGTCGGCAGAGCCGGGCGGACGCCGCAGCGCCTCCCTGGGACGCACCTACCGCCAGGCCGTGGTGGTGCAGCTGCTCAACCCGAAGGTGGCGCTCTTCTTCCTTGCTTTCCTTCCCCAGTTCGTGGATCCGGCGCGCGGCTCGGCCGCAGTCCAAGTGCTGGTGCTCGGAGCGATCGTGACCACGCTCGGCGTGTGCGTGAGCTCGCTTTACGGCCTCGCGGCGGGCGCAGCGGGTGGGCGCCTGCGGGCCCGGGCTGGCTTCGCACGCAAGCAGCGCTACGCGACCGGCGCCGTGTATCTCGGGCTCGGGGCAGCCGCTGCCCTCACCGGCAGCCGCCGGTAGTAGGGCAGGCAGAGCTTTCGCGCAGGGCGGTGGTCGGTACTTGGCCGGACCGTTGCTGGTGGGGTCCTCCGCAGGCACTGGGGGGTTTAGGCAAACGAGTTGCGTGGGGCGCAAACGCTTTGCGTCGGGGGCAAACCGTTTGCCGAAACTACCCAGCGTCCCCCGTGCGGATCCCTCGGGGCAGCGCTATACCCAAAGTCGAACCGCGTCCTCTCGCCGATGCGGATCGAACGCGACCGGAAGGCTCACTCGTAGCCGTGCGGCTATAGCGTCCCCGCCATGGAGAACCTCAAAGACCGCGTCGTGATCATGTCCGGCGGCAGCCGGGGCATCGGCCTGGCCATCGCCAAGCGCGTGGCCCGCGAAGGCGCAAAGGTCGCCCTCATCGCCAAGACCGACGAGCCACACCCGAAGCTGCCAGGCACGATCCACACGGCGGCCGAGGAGATCGAGCAGGCGGGAGGCGAGGCCCTGCCCATCGTGGGCGACGTCCGCGAGGCCGACCAGGTCGAGGCGGCCGTGCGGCGAACCGCCGAGCACTTCGGTCAGATCGACATCGTGGTGAACAACGCCAGCGCGATCAACCTCTCACCTATCTCCGATCTCGAGCCCAAGCGCTACGACCTGATGATGGACGTGAACGCGCGCGGCACCTTCCTTCTGACCCGCGCCGCCCTCCCCCACCTGCGCGAATCGGGACACGCGCACGTGCTCACGCTCTCGCCTCCCCTTTCCGCCGACCCCAAGTGGCTGCGCGGCCACGCGCCGTACACGCTCTCGAAGATGGGCATGACGATGCTCACCCTCGGCCTGGCCGCCGACGAGGCCGAGTCCGGGGTGGCCGCCAACTGCCTGTGGCCTCGCACGCTGATCGCTACCGCCGCGGTACAGAACCTCCTCGGTGGCGACGAGGCCATGCGCCGCGCCCGCACCCCGGACATCTACGCCGACTCAGCCGCCGAAGTGTTGTCGCGCGACCCTCTCGAGTGCACGGGCAACGCCTTCATCGATGACGAGGTCCTGGCCGAAGCCGGCATCACGAACCTGAGCGGCTACGCAGCGTCCGACGGCGCCGACCTCCAGCTCGATCTCTTCGTGGACGGCTGGCCGTAAAGGGCTAAAGGGACAGGGGCTCGCTGACGATCCCTGTCGGTATGCCCACCCATACCCCTGAGGCTCCAACCGACCGCAAGTTCCGCCTAGTGACCCGCAGCGACTTCGACGGGCTCGTCTGCGCCGCGCTGCTCAAGACCCGGGGCATCCTCGAAGACGTGAAGTTCGTCCACCCAAAGGACGTTCAGGACGGCAAGGTCGAGATCGGACCGGGCGACATCACCACGAACCTCCCCTACTCCCCCGGCGCCCACCTCTCCTTCGATCACCACGACAGCGAAATGGTGCGCGTGGCCGAGAGCCCGCAGAACCGCGTGATCGACCCCGAAGCCGCCTCGGCCGCCCGCGTGGTCTACGACCATTTCGGCGGAGCCGAGTCCTTCCCCGACATCAGCGCCGAGATGATGGCGGCTGTGGACAAGGCCGATTCGGCCGCCTTCAGCATCGACGAGGTGCTCGATCCCCAAGGCTGGATCCTGATGAGCTTTCTGATGGACCCCCGTACGGGACTCGGGCGGTTCCGTGAGTTCCGGATCTCGAACTACGACCTGATGATGCAGCTCATCGACGACTGCCTGCGGATGTCGGTGCAGGAGATCCTCCTGACACCCGACGTGTGCGAACGCGTGGATCTATACCGGCTGCACGCGGCTCGCGCCGAGGAGCAGATCCGCCGCTGCTCCGAGGTGCACGAGAACCTCGTGGTACTGGACCTCCGCGACGAAGAGGTGATCCATCCCACCAACCGCTTCACGGTCTACGCCCTGTTCGCGCAGCAGAACATCTCCATCCACGTGCTCTGGGGCCTCAAGCAGCAGAACACCGTGTTCGCGGTTGGCAAGTCGATCCTCGACCGCTCGAGCAAGACCGACGTGGGATCGCTCATGCTCGAGTACGGGGGCGGCGGACACGAGGCCGCGGGCACCTGTCAGGTCGAGAACGCCGACGCCCAGCGGGTACAGGCGGAGCTGATCGAGCGGATTACGGCAGACGGCTGACCCATCACTTAAAGCCGTCGAGGAAACGCCGGGGCGCCCGGCGCCCGGCGCCCGCGCATGAGCCGAGCGTCGGCCACCCCGACCTCGCCGACCCGCCCCTTCCCCTGGGCGACCTTGAAGAGCAGACGGGTGCCCTTCGGGCCGCGAGCGACGTACCAGCGGGGTTGATCCCGACCTTGTAGGAGCGCCGGATGCGCTTCCCATTCGCTTCTTCAATGAAACGCGGAGTCGAGCCGTTGCGCACGCCCCTGATCGTGTAGCGCTGGCTCGAGGTGAGCACGAGCACCGAGCGCCCGCGGATCTTCTTACGTAGGCGCGGACGCGCGCGGCGCAGCGTCCGGCTCGACGGGTAGCCGACGCGGATGTGGCGCCGGGTCGGTCAGGCAGAAACGGTCCGTGCTTCTCCGGGGACGGGTGTGGGTCGGGAAGCGCCGGCGCTGCACCCGGCGCTTTCGGCTCAGTCCCGCGCGGCCGAGGATCCGCCCTCGGAGGCGCCCCTGCGGGAGCCCGCAGCGCCGGGCGCCGCGCTCGAGCTGAAGGCGCGCGAGGTCGCCGGCAGCGGCACAGGCCGCATCGACCCCCGCCGC
>JBBJNU010000112.1:0-6202 GCA_037721005.1 Thermoleophilaceae bacterium
AGCGGTAGAGCCTCTGGGGCTTGTAAGTGCGATCGCTTGCCTCCGGCGGGGCTACGTCCTTGGAGGCAGGCGGGCCACGGTCCGTGTGCGGCTCACCAAGCAGGGCCTGCGCCGACTGAGGCGCCTGCGCCGGCTCGACGTGCGCCTGATCGCCACCTCGAGCAGCCTGTCCGGCCGCGGGGCTCCCGTGCGCGGCAAGGTGCGCCTGGTCCCGCGCCGCCGGTCTCCGCGCCCCGCCTAACGTCAGTTCCCGGAAGCTCGTAACTCCGCCCGTCACGGTTCGCGCCGATATATGCTCGGCGCGTGTCGATTCCGGCGGGCGTGCACCGGCTCGGACCTGGCAGCGCCACCCTCTCGGTGCGCACGGGACGAAGCGGGGCGGCGGCGAAGGCAGGCCACGACCTCGTGATTCGCGTGAAATCCTGGGAGGCGTCGCTCGAAATCGGTGAGGACTCTGCGCAGACGACGATGGAGCTCACCGCTGACGCAACGTCGCTCCGGGTGCAGGAGGGCACGGGCGGAATGAAGCCCCTCGGCGACGACGACAAGGCGAACATCCACAGGTCGATCGACGACGAAGTGCTCAAGCGCCAGGACATCACGTTTCAGTCGACCCAAACGGAGGGCGCGCCCGGGGGCGGCCCGATCAGCGTGAAGGGCGACCTCACGCTCCGCGGCAGGACCCAGCCGGTCGAGTTCGACCTCGCCATCGGCGCCGAAGGCACGCTCAGCGCCACTGCTGTCGTGAAGCAGACCGCCTGGGGGATCAAGCCCTACTCCGCGCTGTTCGGGGCGCTGAAGGTCCAAGACGAGGTCGAGGTTGTGCTCGACGGGCACCTCTGATAAACGGATGCTTGGGCTCCTGCGCCTGCATCCCGCAGAGGCGCTGCACCGCTTCGGCCGCGGTGGCCCTGCCTTCGCGCGCGAGCAACATCTGCCGCGCCAGCGTCGCGCGGTTCAGATGGGCCTGCGTAAGCCTCAAACGCCGCCGGCCACCCGCTCGAGCACCTCGGCGCTCACGTCGAAGTTGGCGTGCACCCCCTGGACGTCGTCGTGCTCCTCCAGGGTGTCGATGAGCCGCATGAGCGTGCCCGCCTGGCTCTCCTCCACCTGCGTGCGCGTGGTGGGCCGCATCACGAGCTCGGCGGAGTCGAGCTCCACGCCGGCGTCCACCAGAGCGTCGCGCACCGTCGTGAAGTCCTCGGGCGCGCTCACCACCTCGAACACGTCCTCGTCCTGGGTGAGGTCCTCGGCGCCCGCATCGACCGCCACCATCAGCTCGTCCTCGGAGTAGCGCTTGGCGTCGGCCACCATCTCGCCCTTCTTCTCGAAGATCCACGCCACCGAGCCCGGCTCGCCGAGGTTTCCGCCGGCCCGGGTGAAGGCGTGGCGCACCTCAGACCCCGTGCGATTGCGGTTGTCGGTGAGCGTCTCCACGAGGATGGCCACACCGCCGGGGCCGTAGCCCTCGTAGGTCACGCTCTCGAAGGCCTCGGCGTCCTGGTCGGCGCCCGAGCCCTTGGCGATCGCCCGCTCGATGTTGTCCTTTGGCATGCTCGCCGCCTTGGCCTTCTGTACGGCGAGGGCCAGCGAGGGATTTCCCTCCACGTCTCCCCCACCCTCGCGCGCCGCGACTTGAATGGCCCGCGTGAGCTTGGTGAACGCCTTCCCCTTGCGCTGGTCCACGATCGCCTTCTTGTGCTTGATCGAGGCCCATTTGGAGTGACCGGACATGAACCGAACTCTATTCGGGGTCGATGAGCTTCTTCGGCGGCGGCGAGGTGTCCCCCTTCGCGCCGAAGTCCGCGAGCGTGGCCACGTAGTCGATGCCCCGGTCCTCTCCCGGACCCGGCTTCACGAGGCGCTCGACCCGGTAGGAGATCCTTCGGAGCCGGCCCTCCGAATCGAGCTTGATGGTCACCGGGACCTTCGTGGTCCGAAAGCGGCTGACCTGCAGCCTGTAGGGAGCCTGCTTCTGCTCGGGCAGCCCCTCGTCCACCAGGTCGAGGTCCACGGTGGCCTTGTAGGTGTTCTTCCCGGCCGGGCGGATCTTGCCGGTGATGGCGCGCAGGTAGGGCAGAACGTCGCCGATCGACGTGGGCACCGCGGCGTCGCCCTTGAACACGCCGAAGCGCTTCTCGCCCTTGCGGCGCAGGTAGGTGAGCCCATCCGAGGGCCACGCGTCGGTCCGGGTGTTCGCCGGGAGCCCGGGGAAACTCTTGATGAGCAGGTCATACCGGCCCTCCTCGCGGTCGAGCCGGGCGAGGCCGTTGGCCTTCAGGTTCACGCGACCCTGGGGCAGAGACAGCACCCGGTAGGTCACCCGCGCCGTCTTAGCGGCCGGGGTCACCTTTGCGGCCTTGATCAGGGCCAGCCGCTCCTTCGACGGCTTGTCTCCCTTGTCCCCCGACTCGAGCCCGCAGCCGGTCAGGGCCAGGGCGCCGATCAGGGTTGCCGCGGCTCGCCTCAAACCACGAACTTCCCGTCGCGCTGGAGCTCCTCACCGTCGACGGTGATCGACCCACCCTGGCGCAGGTCGCACACCATGTCCCAGTGAACCGCCGATGAGTTCTCGCCACCGCTCTCGGGGTAGCTCATGCCGATCGCCATGTGCACCGTGCCTCCGATCTTCTCGTCGAGAAGTATCTCCTTGGTGCCGGTCGCGATGCCGTAGTTGGTTCCTATACCGAGCTCGCCCAGACGGCGGGCGCCCTCATCGGAGTCGAGCATCTCGATGAGGAACGCCTCGCCCTGGTCGGCCGAGGCGTCCACCACCCTGCCCGCCTCGAATCTCAGACGCACGCCGGACACCTCCCGGCCCCCGTACGAGGCCGGGAAGGAAAAGGACACCTCCCCCTCTACCGAGTCCTCCACGGGGCCCGTGAAGAACTCGCCGTCGGGCATGTTGTGCCTGCCGCTGCAGGGAATCCAGGTTCGTCCGGCCACCCCGAGCTTGATATCGGTGCCCGGTCCCTGCACATGCACCTCCTCCCTGCCTTCGATCCAGGCCGAGAGGCGGTCCACCTCCGCCGACTGGCGCTCCCAGGCGGTGACCGGGTCGCCGTCGTCCACGAGGCAGGCCTTGTAGAAGAACTCCTCGTACTCGGTGAGCGAGAGGCCTGCCTCGGACGCGTAGGCGTGGGTGGGAAAGAGCGTGAGAGCCCAGCGGTGCTCACCCGCGGCCGCGCGGCGCATGGAGGTCTCCATGAGCTTGCGCCTGGCCTGCTGGGTGCGGGCCTGCTTCTTCGGGTCCACCCCGGAGAGGGCGCGCGAATTGGCGTCCGCCATGGCCACGATGCGAACGTCGGCGTTCTCGGTGGTCCACTCCGTGGTGGGCGGGATCCAGTCGAGCTGTGCGTCCGACCCCAGGCGGTACAGCGCGGCGGCGGCCTCCTCGGGGGCCATCTGCACGATGGGCAGCCCGCCCGCTCGCAGCACCTCCTCGTACACGGCGAGCACGAACGGCTCGGCCGGGGTGGTGCCCTGGATCACGCACACGTCTCCCTCGCTCACCTGCGTGGAGTAGCGGACGAGGATCTGGGCGAGCGCCTCCACCCGTTGGTCTCTCAAGAGCTCTGTTCTCCGTTTCTGTGTCGGACCCGCTCGAGCAGCCACTCGTGTAGGCGGGTGTCGCCATCGATCTCGGGATGAAAAGCCACGGCCAGAATCCCATCCTGACGCACCGCCACCGGATGTTGCTCAACCTCGGCCAGCACCTCCACCCCGTCTCCCCACTCCCCTACCCACGGGGCCCGGATGAACACAGCGCGCATGCCGTCGGCCAGCCCTGTCAGGTCCAGATCGGTTTCGAAGCTCCTGACCTGCCGGCCGAAGGCGTTGCGCTCGGTGGTCACGTCGAGCAGGCCCAGGTGATCGCGATCGAGCACGATGAGTCCGGCGCACGTGCCGAGCGTGGGGGTACCGGCTCTGACGAGGTCGCGCAGCGGCTCGGCCAAACGCTCGCGCTCGATGCCGAGCGTCATCGTGGTGGACTCGCCACCGGGGATCACCAGTCCTTCGAGGCCCTGCACGTCGGCTGCCGTGCGCACCTCGCGTACCTGGGCACCCAGTCCCTCGAGCACCTTGCGGTGTGCCTCGAAGTCCCCCTGGAGGGCTAGAACTCCAACTACCAACCGCGCTGGGAGAGGACGCCGCCGTGCTGCTCGATGGTGTCCATCCCGATGCCCGTCATGGGCGCGCCCAGGTCGCGGGAGGCGGCGGCCACGCGGGCCGGGTCGGCGAAGTGGGTGGTGGCCTCCACCACGGCGGCGGCGGTGCGCTCCGGGTCCTCTGACTTGAAGATGCCCGACCCCACGAACACGCCCTCGGCGCCGAGGCTCATCATGAGCGCGGCATCGGCTGGGGTGGCCACTCCGCCGGCCGAGAACATGACGACGGGAAGCTTTCCCTTCTCGGCCACCTCGCGCACCAGATCGAGGGAGGCGCCGTGCTCCTTCGCGGCGGCGGGAAGCTCAGCCTCGTCGAGGGAGGCGAGGCGGCGGATGTCCCCGCCGATCGAGCGCATATGGCGCACGGCCTCCACCACGTTGCCCGTGCCGGCCTCGCCCTTCGAGCGGATCATGGCCGCGCCTTCGGCGATGCGCCGCAGCGCCTCGCCCAAGTTGGTAGCGCCGCACACGAAGGGCACTTTGAAGCGCCACTTGTCGATGTGGTGCGCCTCGTCGGCCGGGGTGAGCACCTCGGACTCGTCCACGTAATCCACCTCCAGCGCCTCGAGCACCCGGGCCTCCACGAAATGCCCGATGCGGGCCTTGGCCATCACGGGAATAGTCACCGCGGCCTGAATCTCCTCGATCTTCGTGGGATCGGCCATGCGGGCCACTCCGCCGTCCGCTCGGATGTCGGCGGGCACCCGCTCGAGGGCCATGACCGCGGAAGCCCCCGCGGCCTCGGCCACGCGAGCTTGAGCGGCGGTGACCACGTCCATGATCACCCCGCCCTTGAGCATCTCGGCCAGCCCGGCCTTCGTGCGGAACGTGGACTCTTCCTTCACACGAGCCATGGTACCCCTCACTCGCCGGCGCGCCGAGGGATACAAGGGAGCCTTGTACTACGGACCCGCGGCGCTCTGTGCGTCCTCCGCGGATGCTGGGGGGTTTGGGCAAACGGTTTGCGTCGGGCGCAAGCGGTTTGCGTCGAGCGCAAGCGGTTTGCCGAAACTACCCAGTGTCCCTGGAACCCCCTGGGTACCCCTCGCGCCCCCGGGACGTTGCTTCGGGCGGGCCGGAGCGACCCGCGCCTACTTCAGGCGAAAGGCTTTGATGCGGTCGGCGTAGGCTGGCTCGTCGAGTGCGTAGACGCCGTAGGCCAGGGCCTGCACAACGCTCAGGAGGGCAACGTGCGAGCGCATGTAGGCCGGGCTGTTCGAGGAGTAGAAGAGGCGGTGGTCGCCGAGCTTGGCCACCTCCGAGAGGGTCGCGTCCGCGATCGCGACGGTGGCCGCGCGACGGTTGCGCGCCAGTTTCATGGCGCGCACCACGAGCGGATGCGGGCGCCCGGCCGAAAAGCCCACGAGAACGGTGTTCTCGTCGATGCGCCCGAGCTTGGCCAGGCCTTCCTGGCTCGGGCTGGCCACCACCTCACAGCGCAGATCGAGCAGCATGAGCAAGTGGCGGAGATAGCTGGCGAAGAAGGCCATCTGGTCGGTACCGCAGAGCACGGTGCGCTCCGCGCGGGAGATCAGCTCAACCGAGGCGTCGATCTCCTCACGGTCCACGCGGCGGGCGGTCTCCTCCACGTTGTGGTGGTCCGCCGCCAGGGCAGCCTCGAACTCCGTCTGGTCGATCGGAAAGAGAGGCGGGTTGGCCACCTCGGGCGTCGAGCCTTCGCCTTCACGGGCGCGGCGATACTCGTCGCGGGCGGCCGACTGCAGCTCGGGGAACCCTTCGAACCCCAGCGCCTGCGCGAACCGCACCACAGTCGAGCTCGAGGTGTTCGCGCGTCGCGCCAGCTCCTCGGCCGTGTGGAACGACGCCTCGTCGAGATGGTCCACGATGTACTGGCCCACGTCCTTTTGAGAGCGAGAGAACTCCTCGAAGCGGGCACGTATCTCGGCGGACAGGGTGAGCGCTGCGGTGCCGGTCGCCTTCACGGCGTTGTGTTTCGCCCGCGGTCGGGAAGTTCCTTCCGAGAACCTCGTTCGGTGCTCGCACCCGATCTACGATCGGGGGCTGCGCGCCTC
>JBBJNU010000009.1:0-21012 GCA_037721005.1 Thermoleophilaceae bacterium
ATTCCTCCGGTCGGCCCTCGGGCCTGGCCGTGTGTTGCGCTGGTTGGGCTCCGCGAGCGCTCGCGGTTAGTTCCCGGCTACGGGGCCTGCGCCGGCTACCGAAGGGCGCCGCCGCTGTGGGACCGGCTGTGGGACCGGCATGGGACCGAAACGGGGCCTTCGCTGACCTTCAGTGACCCTGAGTGACCTTCAGTCCCTCGGGCGCCCAGCGGCGCCGATCTCGCTCGTGATACGGGATTGCGCGGTACAGAGCGGAGGGGGTGGGATTCGAACCCACGAGGGACCGAAAGGCCCCCAACGGTTTTCGAGACCGCCCCGTTCAACCACTCCGGCACCCCTCCGAGTGCTACATGCGAGACGCGGCGGAGAGGCTAGCGAGTCGATGAACCTGGACGACGCCTGTCGCTTGACACCCTTGCGCGCCCTAAGGATGCTGCCTGTCTGAACCGACACGGCGCCACACTGAGGCGGAGTACGGCTCTGCTCGCCGTTGCGCTGTGCGCATGCCTCGCGAGCCCGCCCGGGGCCGCCGCGGCGACGTTCAAACCGTGCGCGAACGGCAAGCCGCTTCAGTGCAGCAGCGTGATGGTGCCCCTCGACCGCTCCAGCCGGGTGAAGGGCAGCGTGAAGCTGGCGCTGCGCCGCCTCCCGGCCGTCCAGGGACCGGCCCTGGGCACGGTGGTGTTCTTGGCCGGCGGCCCGGGCGAATCCGCGATCTCGGCCCTGCCGGGGTTCGGAGGAGCCTTCCGGCGGGCCCTGCCGCGGTTCGACCTCGTGACCTTCGATCAGCGGGGCACCGGGCGATCCGGCTCGCTTCGTTGCCGCTCTGAGTCGGACGCGGGCCTAATCAAGTGCGCCAGGCGGCTCGGCGCCCGGCGAGGCTTGTACCGCTCGAGCGATTCGGCGCAGGACCTCGAGGCTGTCCGGCAGGCGGTGGGGGCTCCGGTGATCTCGCTCTATGCCGTGTCCTACGGCGGGCGTGTGGCCGGCGAGTACGCTCGCCTGTTCCCATCGGCGGTTGGCCGGATGGTGCTCGACTCACCAACGCCCCTCTACGGCCTCGAGTCGCTCGAGCAGCAGAGGATCGCGTCCCTCCCACGTGTACTGGGCTCGGTGTGCGCGGGTGGCGCCTGCTCCGGGTTCACCCGGTCGCCGTACGCCGATCTCGGCCGGGTGACCGCGCGCGCCAGGCGACGGCCGCTGAGGGTGTCGATCGTGAGCCCGAGCGGACAACGGGTCCGTACTCGGCTGCCGCTGTCCGCCATCTACGGACTCGTACTTCAGTCAGACCTCTCGAGCGCCGTGCGCGTCCAGCTTCCGGCGGCTTTGGAGTCGGCCCTTCGAGGCGACACCGCGCCTATTGCGCGCCTCACGCTTCGGGCGCAGTCCAGCGGGGCGAGCGCCCAGAGCTCCGACGGCGTGAACTTCTTCTTGAACCAGGTGACTCACTGCTCGGAGTCCAACCTGCCGTGGAGCCCGACCTCGAGGCCGGGCCGCAGACGAGGCGAGGCACTCCAAGCCCGGGTCGCCGCTCTCGGAGCCGGGGGATTTGCGCCCTTCGGCGCTCCCACGGTGGTGGTGAACGCGCTCGTGGGCAGATGCCTGCGTTGGCCGTCGGTAGGTGAGCCTGGCGCGTTGCTCACGGGTCCGGGGCCGTCGGCGCCCACCCTTGTGGTGAACGGTGAGGAGGACCTGCGCACGCCGGTCGAGGACGGTCGCACCGTGGCCGCCGGCTACCCGGCTGTCCAGCAGCTCGTCGTGCCCTACGTTGGACATTCGGTAGTGAGCACCGATCAGAACGGCTGCGCGAGGGCCGCGGTGTTCGGATTCCTGGCCGGCGGGGCGGCGCCCGCGGCCTGTCCGGCCAAGCCCCGCCCCGGGCGAGTGGCCTCCCCCCTTCCGGTCAGGTTGAAGGCGCTGCCCGGCAAGACCCGGCGGTCGAAGACTCTCGCAGCGGCGGTCTTCACCGTGGACGACCTGCTCACGCAATTCGATCTCGCGGCCCGGGCCAAGCGCTTCGGTGGGCTGCGGGGCGGACGGGTGCAGTTGGTCGGGAGGGTTGCTCGGGTCTTCAACTACGAGGTGTTCGCAGGCGTGCGGCTCAGCGGAAGGTTGAGCTCCGCCGGCCCAGGCTTCACCGCGCGACTGCGGATTGCCGGCGGTGGCGCTCGACCGGGGAAGGTGACGGTGCTGCGGGGAGGGCGATTGCGTCTGCGGGTCCGAGGCAGTCGCACGGCGTCGGGCGCGATGTCGGCGAGGCTCCCGCGCAGCGAGATCCCGCGCACGCCGCGGGCCGTGGCGCCCACGCCCTGAAGCTGGGTCAGCGCCTCCTAGGCACAAAGAAGGCCCGGAGCAGATCGCCCGCCTCCTGAGCCAGGAGCCCGCCGGCCACATCGGGCCGGTGGTTGAGCGCAGGCTCGCCGAGCACGTCGAGCACGCTGCCGGCGGCGCCGGCTTTCGGATCGGTGGTCGCGAACACCACCCTGGGGACCCGAGCGAGCACGATGGCCCCCGCGCACATGGCGCAGGGCTCCAGCGTCACGTAGAGGATGCAGCCGTCCAGCCGCCAGTTGCCGAGGCGCCCCGAAGCCTCGCGCAGAGCCAGGATCTCGGCGTGGGCCGTGGGATCGCCACGGAGCTCGCGCTCGTTGGCGCCAGCCGCGATCACCTCACCGCCCTGCGCGATAACGCAGCCCACCGGCACGTCGTCGTGCTCGAGTGCGCGCTCTGCTTCACGTAGGGCGAACCTCATGAAGTACTCGTCGCGCGGGAAGAACGGGGCCGGGGTCATGGGACCCGCCGAGCTGCGCCTAGAAGGTCTGCCGTCATCTGCCCCGGTTCCTCAAGGCACGGACCTGAGCGACCGAGCATCAAGACAACCCATATGTGACCAAAGTGCTGGAGCCCCCGTACAATCCTCGGGACCGTAGCCAATGAAAACCAAGACTCTTCTCTCGGTGGCTGCGGCCGCTCTCACGCTTCTCGCCTCCCCAGCGGCACAGGCTGCCACGTTCGCTCAGGAAGAGGTGATCGTGAAGTACCGCGACGGCGCCAGCGCAGCGGCTCGAGAGCGGGCTGAGAAAGTCGCCGGTACGGACACCGCCGGCCCATCGATCGACGGCTCGAAGCCCCTGGCGATCGAGGACGGCGAGTCGGTGCGCGAGACGGTGTCAGAGCTCCAAGCCGACCCCGCGGTGGCCTACGCCCGGCCGAACTACCTGGCCCGCACGAGCTCCATGGTGCCCGACGATCCGGGCTTTGGCCTTCAGTGGAACTTCGCCGGGCCGTTTGGCATCAACATGCCCGAGGCCTGGGATCTCGCCGCCCGCAGGGGCGCGCCCGGCGGAGAGGGTGCCGTGATCGCGGTGCTGGACACCGGCGTGGCCTATGAGCGCTTCCGTGGGTTCCTGCGCGCACCCGACCTCCGGCGCTTCGTGCCCGGGTATGACTTCGTGGACTCCGATCGCCACCCCAACGACCAGAACGGGCACGGCACGCACGTCGCGGGCACGATCGCTCAGAGCACCGACAACGGACTGGGTACGGCCGGTATCGCCTACCGGGCGAAGATCATGCCCGTCCGGGTGCTCGACGCCGATGGGGCCGGCGACACGTTCTCCATCTCCCGGGGGATTCGCTACGCCGCCCGGCGCCGCGTGGACGTGATCAACCTGAGCCTCGAGTTCGATCGATCGGTCAGGCAATCACAGGTGCCCGACATCGTCTCGGCCCTGCGCTACGCGCGAGGCAAGGGTGTGCTCGTGGTGGCAGCCGCGGGCAACCAGGCCGATGACCTCGTGGCCTACCCCGCTCGAGCCCCCCATGTGCTCGGCGTCGCGGCCACGACGATCCGTGGTTGTCAGGCCGACTACTCCAACGCCGGACGCCGCGTGGACCTGGCCGCGCCCGGGGGAGGCGCAGACGCAGCCAACAGCGACAACGAGTACGACGCGTCGGTGTGCCGGCCCGACCGGCAGGGCCCCTTCGTGCGCCAGCAGACCTTCACCACCAGCGTGCGCCGTTTCGGCCTACCGAGTGGCTACGAAGGCACGTCGATGGCGGCCCCGCACGTATCCGGGGTCGCTGCGCTGGTGATCGCAAGCGGAATCCTCGGGAAGAACCCCAGCCCGGTTCTGGTGGAGCGCCAGCTCGAGGAGAGGGCCCGTGACGCGGGCCCCGTCGGGTTCGACATCCGGTACGGGCACGGCCTGCTGGACGCAGCGGCCGCGTTGCGCTAGCGGATATCGAGATGCCCAGCTAGGTGGTGCGGATGATCATCACCGCGCAGGGTGCGTGATGAGAGATCTTGTTCGGCACCGATCCGAGCAGGAACCGCTTCGGCCCCGTCATCCCCCTGTTACCCACCACGATGAGGTCGGCGTGCTTCTCCTCGGCCACGTCGAGGATGGCGTCGGCGGGGTCTCCCTTGCGCGGCACGATCTCTACGTCGACGCCTGACTCCCTTAGGGTCTCGGCCCCTTGCTCGAGCGTGTCATCGACATCCTCGCGGGGGTTCACCGTCCACTGTAGGTCCGCCGGCACCGACTGGCGCTCAGCACGCAGCCGGCCCTCGGGCACCGGCTCGTAGGCGCTCACGAGATAGACCCTGGCGCGCAGCCTGGCGGCGAGGTCCGCGGCTTGTCGCACGGCTTCCTGGGCGGTGGGCGACCCGTCGGTCCCAACGACTATCGATCCGAACATGCCGGGATGTTATGACGTACCATCGCGCCACCGTGAGCCCTCGGATCACCTGCGTCGCAGTTGACGACCACCCAACCGTGCGGCACGGGCTCGAGCTCTTGCTGACCGGCAGCGAAGACCTCGACCTGGCGGAGACGGTGGCCACGGGCGAAGATGCGCTCGGGGCCATAGACCGCCATTCGCCAAGAGTGGTGATCATCGATGTCCGCCTTCCCGGGATGGACGGCGTGTCGACAGTCAGGCGCATATCCGAGCACGCCCCCGAGACGGGCATGGTGATGCTGTCCGCGTACGGTGACAGGCGGCTGCTCTCGGACGCCTTGGCCGCCGGAGCGAGGGGCTACGTGATGAAGGGCTCGCCGCCCGAGGATCTGATCCGCGCCATCCGGACGGTTGGTGCCGGCGAGGCGTTCGTCGACCCCTCGCTCTCACCCATGCTTCTGCTGACCGATCACGGGACCGAGGCCCTGGCCGAACGCGAGCGGGAGATCCTGCAACTGCTGGCGGAGGGCCTGCACACCGATCAGGTCGCCCGGCGGATCGACCTCTCCCCCGAGACCGTGAAGGCGGACACCAAGCGCGCCATAGCGAAGCTCGACGCCGACGGGCGGGTACACGCGGTGGCCATCGCCCTGCGCCATGCTCTGATCGAGTGAGCCTCGCCGCTCAGCGAGAGGCGCGCAGCGCGATCGAGGTTCTCAGCGAGAGGCGCGAACGAGGTTTCAGTACACGTCGCGATCGCGCTCGACCACGCGCTCAGTGGCGGCAGTACGCCGGCCGCGCGCTGAGAACTCGAGCGCGATACCGATCAGAAGCCCCACGATGCCGGCCACGATGAGGATCGTGCCCACGGTATGGATATCGATTCCGGACACGTCGCCGGTTACGGCGAAGCGCAGAATCGCGCCCACCGCCGTTATGAATATGGCTGCCCCTATGGTCATGCGCTGAGTATATGCCCAGGTACTGGCTCTACATGCAGGTGGCGATCATGGTCTTGGTTTTCGCTTCGTTTGTGATCGCGCTGATCAAACTGTTGTAGGAGAGTCGACCGGGCCGAGCTCCCCTCGCTCAGGCCCATCCTCTCGCTCGCCCGTCGTGTCGCCCACCTCTGACGAAGGAGGCACGCCCATGGGCCCCTCTTCGTCGAGGCGATCCGCCTCCTCCATCGGTTTGACCCAAAGCTCCTCCACGAGTATCACGATGAGCGAGAGGATGGGCACTGCCACGATGAGCCCCACGAAACCGAAGAGCCGGCCCACCACCACCACGCCGATGGCGATCACCGCCGGGTGGAGCTTCACCGTGCGCGCCATGACGAGGGGGATGGTCACGTTGCTCTCGACCTGTTGCACGATCCCGTAGACCAGCATCACCAGCAGAGCCTTGCCCGGCGAGTCGGTGAGGGCGAAGAGCACTGGCGGCAGACCTCCCGCGATGGCCCCGAAGTAGGGAATGACCACGAAGAGAGCGGCCAGCACCGCGAAGAGGATCGCGAAATCCACGCCGATGATCCTCAGCCCGATGTACAGGAGGACGCCTGTAACCAGCATGTCCACGGCCACGCCCTGCATCCAGCCGATCCACGCGGTGCGCAGCCTGACCATGATCTGGTCGCCACGCTGCCGGTAGGCGGGGGGCACCAGCCTGCGGACGCCATTGAGCATCGGCTTGGGATCCACGGCGATGAAGTAGGCCGTGAGCAAGATCACGAAGAGCACGCCGAGCACCCCCACCAGGCCGAGCCCCAACGACGCAAGGGGACCAATCAGCTTCGCGGGGTCGTCGACGTACTTCTGGGTGAACTCCTTGACCCGATCCGACACCTCGTCGGGCTCGGCCCCGGTGAGGTCACCGGCCCGGGCGTTCAGGTTTTCGATGTACTCCGGCAGCTTCTCGGCAAACTCGTTGATCTGACTGACAAAGGCGGGAATGATCACCGCGAAGATGCCCACGACCACGCCCACGCCGAGCGCCAGCGCAACGAAGGCCCCAATCCCCCGTGGCACCTTGCGGCCCTCGAGGAAGTCGGTGGCGATGGCGAGCGCGATCGCGAAGATCACGGTGATCAGAATCGCCAGCAGGAGGGTCGCAAGCTGCTGGAAGAGCAGGCCGAAGACGAGCAGCCCGGCCGCCAGCAGGACTGCCCGGTAGGCCACCGCGCTGGTGGCGCGCTCCTCGGTCATCGCCTCACGGTATCTGGACTTGCGGGTTCGATAAAGGTCTTCAGGCGGCAAACAGGGTGAGGTCGGGCTCTCGCTCCCCGCGCAACACCAGGGGGTCCACCTCGACGCAGTCGATCCCGCGCGACTCGGCCAACACCCTCGCCTGAGGCTTGATCTGTGCGGCCGCAAGCACGCCGCGGCAGGAGGTGAAGCCCGGCTCGGTTGAGATGCGCTCGAGGTAGCGGGTGAGCTGCTCGACGGCGTCGATCGTGCCCACTCGCTTGATCTCCACGGCTACCCAGCCGTCGTCGGTGTCCCGGCACATGAGGTCGACCGGCCCTATGTCGGTGGGCCACTCGCGGCGTACGAGGCGAAAGCCCTCCCCGCAGTTTCCCGGGGCGTCGGCGAGCAGCTCCTGGAGCTCTGCCTCTACACCTTCCTTCTCGAGGGCAGCGGCTTCGCCCATGTCGTGAGTGACGTCGGAGATCACCTCGGCCACCAGGATCTCGAGACGGTCCTCGGTAGCGCCACCGCGCTTTCTCACCACGATCCTCCCGGGCTCTTCCTCCACGACGGCGGGCGGGGTCATCCAGTTCTGCGGCTTGAAGCCGCCGGTGTCGGCGTGCACCATCACCGAACCGTCCGCCTTGAGCATGAGCAGGCGCAACGCCTCGGGCAGCACCGCGGTCAGGCGGCCGGTGTAACGGACCTCGCAGCGGGCGACGATGAGGCGCACGTCCTCAACGTAATAGGTTGCCCCGATGGCAGAAGAAGACGCAGTACTCACCGAGCGGCGGGGACAAACCCTGCTGATCACCCTCAACCGGCCCGACGCGCGCAACGCCGTGAACGCCGCCCTGGCCGCCGGCGTGGCGGCCGCGCTGGACGAGCTCGATGGCGACGCCGAGCTGAGGGTGGGCGTGCTCACCGGAGCAGGTTCCGGTTTCAGCGCGGGCATGGACCTCAAGGCCTTCATGCGCGGTGAAAGCGCCTGGGTGGACGGCCGCGGCTTCGCCGGAATCGTGCAGAGCCCCCCGGGGAAGCCACTCATCGCCGCGATCGAGGGGTTCGCCGTGGCCGGCGGGCTCGAGATCGCGCTGGCGTGTGACCTCATCGTGGCCTCGAAGGGGGCCAAGCTCGGCATCCCCGAGGTCAAGCGCAGCCTCGTGGCCGCCGGCGGAGCACTCCTGCGTTTGCCGGGCCGAATCGGATCGGGCCTCGCGATGGAGCTTGCGCTCACCGGGGAGACGATCAACGCCGAGCGCGGAGCCGAGATCGGGTTGGTGAACCGTCTGGCCGAGCCAGGCGCCGCGGTGGCCACCGCCCTCGAGCTGGCGGAGGCGATTGCGGTGAACGCTCCCTTGGCGCTCGAGGCCACCAAGCGCGTACTCAACGAATCGGTGGACTGGCCGTGGAGCGAGGCGTGGGAGCGCCAGGGGGAGGTCGCGGGCCCGGTGTTCACCTCCGAGGACGCCCGGGAGGGCGCTACCGCGTTCGCCGAGAAGCGAGATCCGGTCTGGAAGGGCAAGTGATCCGTACCTAGACGGACATGGCGATATCACCGAACTCCCTCAGGGGCCAGCTGCTGATAGCGGCGCCCCAGCTGATCGACTACTTCAGGCGCACGGTGGTGCTGGTGGTCGAGCACACCGAGGAGGGAGCCATGGGACTCGTGCTCAACCGCCCGACGGAGACCGAGGTGTCCGAAGCGGTGCCTGACTTGGCCGGCCTCACCGAGAACCCCGACGTGGTGCACGCCGGCGGACCGGTGCAGCCAGACGCGGTGGTCGCTCTGGGCGACTTCGTGAACCCTGAGGAGGCCGGCACACCCGTGTCGGGCACTCTCGGACTGCTCGATCCCGATCGTCCCGATCCGGCGTTGAGGCGCCTGCGGGTGTACGCGGGCTACACCGGCTGGGCCCCCGGGCAACTTGACGCGGAGATCGAGGAGGGCGCGTGGATCGCCGAGCCCGCAGCCCCCGACGATCCGTTCAGCGAAGCTGATCTGTGGACCACGGTCCTACAGCGAAAGGGGGGCGGCTACTCCCTCATGGCGTCGATGCCCATCGACCCTACGCTGAACTAACGCCAGTCCCGATGGGGCAGGAGACGCCGGTGCCGCCGAGCCCGCAGTAGCCGCCGGGATTCTTGGCCAGGTACTGCTGGTGGTAGGACTCCGCGTAGAAGAACTCTCCGGCCGGAAGGACCTCCGTGGTGATCTCGCTGGGCTGCCCCGCCTTGGCCAGGGCTTCCGAGTAGCGCTCCTTGGACTCCAGGGCCGCATCGTGCTGAGCATCGGAGGTGGTGTAGATGCCCGAGCGGTACTGGGTGCCCACATCGTTGCCCTGGCGCATGCCCTGGGTTGGATTGTGGCCCTCCCAGAACGAGCGCAGGACCTCTCCGAGTCCGATCTCAGCCGGGCGGAAGACCGCGAGCACCACCTCGTTGTGTCCCGTGCGCCCTGAGCAGACCTCCTCGTAGGTGGGATTGGGCGTGTAGCCCGCGCCGTAGCCCACCGCGGTGGTGAACATGCCCTCCCGCTGCCAGAACACGCGCTCGGCCCCCCAGAAGCAACCCATGCCCACGATCACGTGCTCGGTGTCCTCGGGAAACGGCGGAGCCATCGGCGTGTCGAGCACGAAGTGGTTGCCGGGAGCCGCGATCGCCTGGTCGCGGCCGGCTAGCGCGTCCTCGGGAGCGGGCATGGTGGACTTGCGGCCTGTGAGGAACTGAAGCATGCGGAAAGCGTAGCGCCAGATTCTTACGGGGAGAATCTCGTTCGGTGCTCGCCCGATGACTCGGTGCGGCGATCGCCGGACCGCCGCTCCGGCTGCGCTCCTCCGCAGGGGGTGGGCGTCATTGGGCGCAGAACGAGCACGGCGATGTCGTCGCGAGGAGGCGCCGCGGTCCGCGAGACCACCGCTCGCTCGATCGACGCGACCGTGCTCGCGGAGCTGCCCTCCGCCATCTGAGAGAGAAGCTCGACCAAGCCCTCCTCGCCGAGCTCGTCGTTCGGGGCGCCCGCCTCGGTCACGCCGTCGGTGTAGAGCACGAGCCGCTCACCCGGGCGAAGCTCGAAGGCCTCCTGCTCGAGTCGCGGATTGTCCCAGGCGCCCACCAACGCCCCCTTGCCGCCCACCTGGGTGACCCCACCGTTTCCGTCGATCCTCAGCGGGGGCGGGTGCCCGGCAACGCAGGCCCGGACACGCAGGGCTCCGCTCTCCTCGGCGTGCACGAACGCACATACGCAGGTGAGAAAGTTCAGGTCGTCTCGCTGGCGCCTGACCGCCTCGTTGAGTCGCGCCACCAGCGTGCACGGCTCGGCCTCCTGAAGGGCCGCAGCGCGGAGCGTGTAACGGGCCAGCGCGGTGAGCGACGCGGCCTCAGCCCCCTTTCCGCACACGTCTCCGATCACCACCATCGAACACCGCTCGTCGAGGCGAAAGACGTCGAAGAAGTCACCGCCGATCTCGTGGCCGTCGCCGGCCGGTCGGAAGCCGCTCGCCACGTCCATCCCCGGCACCTCAGGCAGACGGTCGGGCATGAGGCTCACCTGAAGCTCGCTCACGATCCGGTGCTCTGACTCCAGCTCGTGCTCCAGGTCGAGCCGGCGGCGCACGGTCTCGGTCATGTCCTGGCCTACCACCAGAGCGCCCGCGGCGCAGTCGTCGGCGCCCGTGACCGGCACCACCGAGAAGGAGTAGTAGCGATTGCCGTCGATCGAACCCTCGCCCCCCCAAGGCAGCTCGAGGTCCGAGAAGTGCACGGTTTCTTCTCTGTCGAGCACCGCATGGGCGGTGCCTTCGGTAAGGGCAGCCACCTCTGGGAATACCTCGACGATCGGGCGGTCATGGATGCGTCCGCGATCGGGCGCGTTCTTCAACAGCTCCTCGTTGAACGCCCGTATGCGCATCTCGGGGCCCCACAGCAGCGCCATCGCGCCGGGCGCGCGGGAGAACACCTCCTCGAGCACACGACGCTCCTCCACCAGCTGGTCGGAAAGCTGCTGCTCGATCGCCGCTGCCCGATACTCGGCCGTGACCTCCCTCACCGAGGTCCAGAGGCCGATCACCTCGCCATGGTCGCTCACGGGGTGGTATCCGCATTTGAAGACACGAGGACCGAGGGCGTCGGCGTGGGGGCCACTCACCTCAACGTCGTGAACGGGCTCTGCGGCCCGGAGCACGTGCCGGGTCGCCTCGACTACGTGGTCGGGTACCTCACCCAGCACCTCGAGGGCCGAGCGTCCCAGGTGCTCCGAGGCCGGGAGGCCGTTGATCCGCGCCAGAACGGCGTTCACGCGCACGAAGCGCATCTCGCGATCCAGGAGGGCCAAACCGAAGGCGGCACCGTCGAAGATCGAGTCGAGCACCGCGGCGTTGCGCGTGGCCCAGTGCTCGATGCTGCCGCTGTCGAAAGCCGCGTCTCTCATCTTCCCCTCGCACAACGCTACCGCGCCACCTGCGTCCGGAGCCGTTTGGGGCTGCGCAAGACGGGTACCTGCGCCAGGCTATGGCGCGGCTGAGGCGAGCGGACGTGTCCAGTCCGGGCTTGACCCGGCGCCGCCGGGGCCGGGGCTTCGAGTACCTCGATGAGTCTCAGACCACGATCCGCGACCCCGACGTACTCGCGCGAGTGCAGGCTCTGGTTGTTCCGCCGGCGTGGAAGGACGTGTGGATCAACCCTCATCCCATGGGTCACATACAGGCCACCGGCATCGACGTCGCGGGACGCAAGCAGTACCGCTACCACGAGCAATGGCGCGAGCGCCGCGACCGCCAGAAGTTCGACGAGATGCTCGAGTTCGCCCGCGCTCTGCCTGTTCTTCGCCAGCAGGTGGAGACCGACCTCGCCCGGGGCGACCTCTCACGCGAGCACGTGCTCGCGGCGGCCTCGATGTTGCTCGACAGGGGGTTCTTTCGCATCGGCTCCGAGGGCTACGCGCAGGAGAACGACACCTACGGCCTGGCCACGATCCGCAAGGACCACGTGACCGTGAAGGACGGGGTCGCGACCTTCGACTACTCGGCCAAGGGCAGCCTACGGCGCGTGCAGGAGATCTACGACGCAGAGGTGATCGAGCTGGTGGAGGTGCTCAAGCGCCGCCGTGGCGGGGGTCCGGAACTGCTCGCCTGGAAGGCCGGCAAGCGCTGGCGCGACGTGAAGTCCGCCGACATCAACGAGTACGTGAAGGAGGCGACCGGCGGCGATTTCTCAGCCAAGGACTTCCGTACCTGGAACGCCACAGTGCTCGCTGCGAAGGCCCTCGCGGTGTCGGGCAACATGGCTTCCGCGTCAAAGACGGCACGAAAGCGGGCCCACAAGCGGGCGGTCGACGAGGTGGCCCGCTACCTGGGTAACACCCCTGCCGTCTCCCGGGCCTCCTACATCGATCCCCGTGTGTTCGACCGCTTCGACGGCGGGCTCACGATAGGCGGCCTGGTAGCCGAGTTCGCCGATGTTGGCGAGGGGTACCCCGCCGCTCAGCGCTCGGTGGAAGAGGGCGTGATCGACCTCATCGCGGGCGACGAGGACTCCTACGCCATCGAACGCGTGGCCTGAGGCCTCGCCTCAGGTCACCACAGGTGGATCAACCTCGGGCTGGACGGGCGGCGAGGGGTCGGGCGTATCGGGCCCCACGGGCGCGGGCGCGGGCTCGGGCGGGTCGATAGGCGTGTCGGGCACCTCCGGCGCAGGGGGTGTGTCCGGGCCGACCGGGGGCGTGGGCTGCGTGATCTCCAGTGTGGGGGAAGTCATGTCCTTGCGGTACCCACTGGCTCCACCGGCAAAACGGCTGCCACGTTTTCCCGGCGGGCAGGCGGGTAGGCGAAAGCGATGCCAACCCGAGCCGCCATTCTCGACGTAGACGGAACGCTGGTGGATACCAACTACCACCACACCATCGCCTGGTACCGGGCCTTCCGCGAGCAGGACCTGGTGCTCCCCATCTGGCGTATCCATCGCTCGATAGGCATGGGCGGCGATCAACTCGTGGCGACCCTTGCCGGGGACGACTGGGCGGCCGAGCACGGCGAAGCCGCGAGCGAGGGCCACGATGCGCGTTACATGGAGCTCATCGACGAAGTGCGCCCGCTCTCGGACGCCCGGACGCTCATCGAGCGCCTGAAGGCTGAGGAGTGGACGGTGGTGCTGGCCTCCTCGGCCAAGGAGCACGAGGTGGACCACTACCTCGACCTCCTCGAGGCTCGGGAGCTGGCGGACTCCTGGACCTCGTCAGAGGACGTAGAGGCAACCAAGCCCGAGCCCGACCTCGTGCAGGACGCCCTCGAGAAGGCGGGCGTGCCGGCGGAGCACGCCGTACTACTGGGCGACTCGACCTACGACTGCGAGGCAGCGCGCCGGGCGGGCGTGCAGGCGATAGCGGTGCGAACGGGTGGCTTCGCCGACGAAGAGCTGCGCGACGCCGGCGCGGATGCGGTCTTCGAGGACTTGGGTGAGCTGCTCGCGAAGATCGACGAGACACCGTTTGCCTCGGGCGGCAAGGGGTAGGTCCGCTGCATGGAACAAGACGAGAAGTTCTCAGGCGCCGCCGAAGAGTCTGATCAGCTGCCCGAAGAGCAGCCCGCGGGTGGGGTCGAGGATGACGCCGGCGGCAAGGGCGACGCCCGTGACGAGGCTGAGGACAGCGCCGGGGTGCCGGGCAATCCGGGTCAATCCACCGGCAACCCCGACAACGCCGGCTAGCGCTTGGGAGGGGCCCCTGGCGGCGTCATCGCTCGCTCGCCTGCGTTGCAGGCGTCGCTCACTGCTTCCTTGCCGAGAACGCTCCCAGACTGCTAGTCCCCTTTCCTCCTTGTTCTATTGGTCGGTGCTCTCGGGCTCATTCTCGACCCCGTCGCCTTCGCCGTACTCGGCCGTCGACCGGTCGGACTCGGCCTCGGGCGTGAAGGCGTCGGCGGTCGGGCTCGTGGGTGCGTCCTCGTGTGACGCCTGGCGGACCAGCGCCTCCTCGGACTGCTCGAAGCCCTCGGCGTAACCGCCGCCGCCTTCCAGCACGGCCCGGTCCTCGGGGTCCACGTCCGGCTGGGGGTCGGGGCCGCCGATGCCGGCGGCTTCCGCCGCCGCTGCCTCCTCCTGCTCGGCGGCGAGCGCGTCGGCGCTCACGGGCTCGTTGCGCAGCATGTCACGGTCCTCTGGCTGCTCGGCGCCGGATTCCGGCATGGATGCCGAATCCGGCCCTTGGCTCTCGGTCATCAGGTTCCCTTCGGAGGAGCGGCCACGGCACCCTGCTCGACCTCGCGCAGGAAGCCCTCGAAGAGCCGGCGGTGACCCTCCTCGTCGCGCAGCACCGCTATCACCATGTCCTCGGTGACCGGGTCGCAGTCAGCCGCGAGCTCGATCAACGTGTTGTAGTGCTCGATGGCACCGCTCTCGGCCTCGATCACGCCCTTGATCACGTGCGCGAGGTCGGTCTGCTCGCTGGCCGGCTGGAGGAAGGACTGCTCGGGCTTGAAGTCGAGCGAGCCCGGAACCACTCCGTAGAGCTCCTTGATGCGGTTGGCGAACTGCTGGGCGTGGCCCAGCTCCTCCTGGATGTCCTTCTCGAGACTCTCGGCCACTTCTCTGGCGCGGATGCCGTCGAGGTTCACCGAGTTGGTGATGTAGGACATCACGGTCTCGAGCTCCATGAAGTACGCCTTCTTGAGCATCTCCACGATCTGGTCGCGGTCGTCCTTCATATCGTCGCCGAGGATGCCTTGGCCGGTCTTGGCTGCCATCTAACGCGCTCCTGTTCGTTGTTTATTCAAGTCAAGTCAAGCGACATCGCGCAGGGCTTCGATCTCGCGCTCGTCGGCCAGTCGCCGTAGCGCCTGGGCCTCGAGCTTTCGCACGCCTTCGGAGGAGAGTCCGAGGCGCCGGCCGGCCTCCCGCAGGGGCGTGGGCTCCTGTCCCTCGATGCCGAAGCGAAGCTCGATCACCTGGCGTTCGCGCTCAGGCAGGCGCGAGATCACGCTGTGCAGCACCTCCTTGCGCAACGCGATGTCCACCTCCTCGTCGGGGCCGGCTTCGTCGCTCGTGAGCAGGTCCCCGAGCTCGGTGCCGTCGCTCTCACCCACCGGGCGCTCGAGACTGGTGACGATGCGCGGCGCGTCGCGGATCTGCTGGAGCTCCTCGAGAGTGACCTCGGCCCCAGCCAGCAGCTCCGCGTCGGTCGGGTCGCGGCCGAGCTTCACGGCAAGCTCACGATGCGCGCGCGCGATCTTGCGCTCGCGCTGGCCTATGTGAACGGGTATGCGAATCGTGCGCGCCCGGTTGGCAAGTCCCCGTTGTATCGCCTGGCGGATCCAGAATGTGGCGTAGGTGGAGAACTTGTAGCCCCTGCGGTGGTCGAACTTCTCGGCCGCCCGGATCAGACCGAAGATGCCCTCCTGGATCAGGTCCAGGAGCGGAAGTTCCTGCCCCTGGTACTTCTTGGCGATCGACACCACCAGCCGCAGGTTGGAGTTGATCATCCGCTCCTTGGCTTGGAGGTCACCCTGCTCGATCGCCTTGGCCAGGCGCACCTCGTCGGCCGCCGACAGGAGCGGAAAGCGGCGGAGGTCTCTCAGGAAGAGGGCCAGAGCGTCGCTGGTGGCCCCGGCCACATCGGCGTGGGAGTAGGCCGGGCCGGCCTCGGCCTCGGCGCGCCCGCAGTCGTCGGAGATCTCCACGCCTCGAGAGTCGAGGTCGTCACCTAGCTGCTCGGTCTCGTGCTCGGAGAGGTTGAGGTCGCGAACCACGTCGCCGAGCTCCGACAGGTTCAGGCAACCGGAGCTCTGGCCCTGTTCGATGAGGCCGTCCAGGCGCGCTCGCGTTTCGACCTCCATACCCTTCAGGTTTGCCAATCGCAACATTCGGCAAACCGCACCACCCATTCAGACCGAGAGGAACCACATGTCGTCACCCTTAGGACGCCTCGCCCGCCTTGCCCGCAGCCCCCAGGGCCGAAAGCTCGCGAACCGCGCCCAGGAGTATGCGCGCAGCCCTGAGGGCAAGCGCAAGATCCAGCAGACGCGGGAGCGCATGGCCAAGCGCAAGCGTTAGGCGCCTGGCGTCGTTCTCCGCCACGATAGGCACTAACGTCTGAGCGGCATGGCTACCTCCGCCACCCCGAGCGAGACCGTCGCCGCCGAAGGGGACGGGGTGTGGGCGGGTTACGCGCCCGAGCACGAGCGCCCGCCGCTCGGCACCTACGCGCTGCTCTCCTCGGGCTTCACGGCCACGCTCGGCGCGTTTGTCTTCGCCCAGCGGCGCAACAGCGATCTGCCGGAGATCATCCCCACCCGTGACCTGGCGCTGATGGGAGCTGCCGCGTTCAAGCTGAGCCGTCTGCTGACCAGGGAGAAGGTGGCCGCCTTCATGCGGGCGCCGTTCACCGAATACCAAGGCAAGGGGGAGGCGCCCGGGGAGGTGGAGGAGAAGGCCCGGGGCACCGGCCCACGGGCAGCGGTCGGCCAGCTTCTCACGTGCCCTTACTGCATCGGCATGTGGATCGTGAGTGCGTTCACCGTGGGTCTCGTGACCGCTCCGCGCGAGACGCGCCTGGTCACCTCGCTCCTCTCCGCGCTCGGCCTCTCGGACTTCCTGCAGGTGGGCTACCGGGCCCTGGTCGCACGCCGCGAGCCCAGCTAAGCCGACCCATGCGGGACGAGGGCGAACGAGGCTCTCTGTGGGGGGTGCTCAAGCGCACCTTCAACGCCTTCCAGTCGGACCAGGTGACCGATCTGGCCGCGGCGCTCACCTACTACGGCGTGCTCGCCCTCTTCCCGGCGGTCGTGGCGCTCGTGTCGCTGGTCGGGCTCTTCGGCGATCCCAGGTCCGTGACGGAGACGCTCACCGAGATCGTGCGCGACCTCGGTCCTTCCACGGCCGCGAACACCTTCGCCGGCCCGATCGAGAGCCTTACCTCGAACCGCGAGACGGCGGGGCTGCTGCTGGTGGTGGGAATCGCCGGGGCGCTCTACAGCGCCTCGGGCTACGTGGGCGCGTTCATCAGGGCCTCCAACCGAATCTACGGCGTGGAGGAGGGCCGCCCCTTCTGGAAGCTGCGCCCGCTGCAACTCGCGGTGACCCTGGGGATGGTGGTGGTCCTGGCCGTGGTGGTCACCGCACTCGTTATCAGCGGACCGCTGGCGGAGGCGATGGGCAAGGCGGTGGGCCTCGGTGACACGGCCGTACAGGTGTACGGCCTGGCCAAGTGGCCGGTGCTCCTAGGGGTGGTGCTCGGAACGCTGGCCGTCCTCTACTACATCGCCCCCAACGTGAAGCTGCCCGGATTCAAGTGGATCACGCCCGGCAGCCTGCTGGCGCTCGGGGTCTGGGTGATCGCCTCCCTGGGCTTTGCCTTCTACGTGTCGAACTTCGGATCCTACGACAAGACCTACGGCACGCTTGGCGGCGTGATCTCGTTTCTCGTGTGGCTGTGGCTCACCAACATCGCCGTGCTGCTCGGGGTGGAGCTGAACGCCGAGCTGGAACGCGCGCGCGAGGTGCAGGCGGGATTGCCCGGGGCCGAGGACGGCATCCAGCTGCCGCCCCGCCAGGCCCCGGGGTAACCCTCAGGCGCCTACGTCCTCACCGGCCTTCGCGCTCGCCTTCTCCTCGCTTGCCTTCGGGCCGGCGGGCTTGGCCGGCTTCGTCTCGGTCGTCTTTGGGCTCGAGCCGTCCTTCTTTTCGGTGCTGCCCATCGGGGCAGGCTTGCGGCCTTCGCCCTTCGCGGCTACCTCCTTGGACGTCTCGCCCACCGTGGCTTTCGCCTCGGCGTTCACCGCCTTGGTGCTGCCCATCGGGGCGGGCTTGCGGCCCTCGCCCTTGGCGGCCAGCTCCTTGGGCGTCTCGCCCACCGTGGCTTTCGCCTCGGCGTTCACCTTCTTTGGGGTGCGCTTGCGAGCCGCGGCCGTGCCCTTCGTGCGGCGGCTCTTCTGCGCGCGCTTCGGGGTGTCCGCGCGCGTGGGGGCGGGCGTCTTGGGCAGGTGCAGGAGGTTCTCGACCTGGTCCACCTCGGGGATGGCCTTGGCCCGGCGCTCGAGGGCCTTGATCATGTCCGGCGTCTTTGCCTCGCCGCGCAGGTACACGTCGCGACCGACGGCATTGATGTCGATCTTGCCCTTGGGCACCGAGGGGTCGGAGAAGAGCACGGACTCGACCTTGTCGGCGAGGGCGCCGTCTGTGATCGAAGGCTTGGCGGGCCGGCGCTCGGCCGGCGGACGCCCCGGGGTCCGCTCCTGCTCCGGCGCCTCGGAGTGCTTCGGAGCATCGGACTGGCCGAGCGCTCCGCCCACGGCCTTCACCGCACCATCGGCGATGCCGGCGCCGACGCCGATTGCCTTTCCTGCGAGTCGCAAGGGGTTCAACACTGTCTGCTCCTTCGTCTGGGTGAACCCGAGAAGTTAGAGGGCCGCGTTCGCGGGCATGTGACGCAACGGCCGCTTGAGCGGAGGGCTGTGCTCTCGTTTGCCGACCCTCCTCGCGGGTAGACGACCGGCATGCGGATCGTGGTCACCGGCGCCACCGGGAACGTGGGCACGAGCGTGGTGCGCGCCCTCGGCCGCGATCCGGCGGTGACCGACGTGGTCGGCGTCGCTCGGCGGATGCCGGATGTGTCGTTGCCCAAGACGACGTGGGTGAAGGCTGACGTCGTGCACTCAGACCTCGGGCCTCTGTTCAGCGGCGCCGATGCGGTGATCCACCTTGCGTGGCTCATTCAGCCTTCGCGCGACGAAGCCACCCTGCGCGCGACCAACGTGGAGGGCAGCCTGCGGGTGTTCCATGCGGCCGGCTCAGCCGGGGTGCCGACCGTGGTGCACGCGTCCTCGGTGGGTGTGTACTCACCCGGGCCAAAGGACCGGCGGGTGGACGAGAGCTGGCCCACCGACGGGATCCACACGTCGGCCTACTCACGGCACAAGGTCGAGGTCGAGCGCGCGATCGAACGCTTCGAGCGCGAGTTCGAGCACGTTCGCTGGGTGCGCCTGCGCCCGGGGCTCATCTTCAAGCGCGACGCCGCGGCTGAGATCCGGCGCCTCTTCGCCGGCCCGTTCCTGCCGAACGCTCTGGTGCGTCCAGCGCTGGTCCCGGCCATCCCCGACACCGACCGGCTCGTGTTCCAGGCGATCCACTCGCACGACGTGGCCGAGGCCTACCGCCTGGCGGTAACCACCCCGGAGGCCCGGGGGGCGTACAACATCGCGGCCGAGCCCGTGCTCGACGCAGAGGCAATCGCGGCTCTGTTCGAGGCCCGCACGGCACGGGTGCCGCGCCGGGTACTGCGCGGCGCCGCGCACCTCACCTGGCAACTGCGCCTGCAACCCACCGACCCTTCCTGGCTCGACGTTGCGCTCGAGACCCCGCTGATGGACACCTCACGAGCACGCGGCGAGCTTGGGTTCGTGGCCCAGCGCGGCGCTGACGAGGCGCTCGGCGAGCTGATCGCGGGAATACGCGAGGGTGCGGACCTGGGCACCCCTCCGCTGGCGAAAGCCACGAGCGGTCCGCTGCGCGTCCGCGAGCTTCTCAGCGGTATCGGCGCCCGAGTGGGCTGAGGAACATCGGGCGGGCCCCTAGGCCGGGACCGGTCGCAGGGACGCGGCCGGTGGCCGCTCGATGGCGTCGGGCATCATCGTGGCCAGGGCGGCGGCGCCGGGCACGGTGCCCACCAGCCGGCCGGTGCGGCGCACGCGATCGAGCAGGGACTCGGTGACCGCGGCGGCCATGGGCGCCAGCTCGCTCAACGGCCGGTGGCGGTTTTGACGCTGGTCGAGATCGACCTGGGCGATCCCGGCAATGCCGCACAGCTCCCAGGTGTCTATGAGCAGGCCGATGTCCACCCCGTAACCGGTCGTGAACGCAAGCGAGTCGAGTAGCTCCCGGCGAGCGGCGATCTCCCCGGCAAGGGGCTGCTGGATTATCGCCAGCTCGGGGTAGAACGCCGCCAGCAGAGGCCGGGCGGTGAGCTCGGTCACCCGGCCGCCTCCCTCGGCCCTGGGCGCGCCGTTGCCCGAGTCGAACGGGCGGCGGTAGAAGCCCTTCACCATGCTCGGCCCAGGGCTGTCGCACACGAGCGGCCCGATGAGCCCGCACACGAAATGGGCGCCGAAGTCGCGGGAGTCGGCGTCCACGTAGCAGACCACCTCCGAGGTCAGCACCTCCAGGGCACGCCACATCGCGTCGCCCTTGCCCTGCACCGGGCCGAAGGCCGCCTGTAGGTCGGACTGGCGGTACACCTCGGCCCCGCGCTCCTGGGCGATGTCCGCCGTGGCGTCGGTGGATTCGTCGACCACGACCACCTGGTCCACCACTCCGGCCTCAGCCAGCGGGAGGATGGCGTCGAGGATCGGCCCGATGGTGGCCTCCTCGTTGCGGGCCGGGAGGCACACGGACACGGTCGCGCAGCGCTGAGCAGCCAGACGAGCAGGCGGGAACTCCAGATGGTGGTAGGTCCCCTCTCCGGCCATCGGGCCAGGGGTACCCGCTACTTGACAAACGAAACGGCGAGAAACGCCGAGCTATCCGGCATCCATGCCGAAAACGGAACGGCGAGAAAAGGCCGAGGTATCCGGCATCCATGCCGAAAACGGAACGGCGAGAAAAGGCCGAGGTATTCGGCATCCATGCCGAAAACCTCAACGGCCGGGCCGCGAGCCGCCCGGAGGCGGCCGCGACCCGGCCGTGGGTGCTTCAGACCGTGCGTCAGGCCTTGATGAACGGCTTGGCCGCGTCCAGCACTTCCTGCATCTGCAGGCCCTTGTCGAACGCGCTCGGGGAGATCTGCTCACCCCTGAGGAGGCGAATGACGCCTGCGTGGCGCCCCTCGATCTGCACGATCGAGCCCGCGACACCGAGGGTGGCCTTGTCCTTGATCATCGGGCCGGCGCCGTTGTAGGCACCCACGCCGAGATCCTCGAACGTCTGCGCCGTCTCCAGGAATGAGGCCTGGCTGGCGAACGCCTTGCCGAAGTCGACCCCGGGAGCCTTTGTCGGCTGACCGCCGGCATCCTTGATCGCTCCCGTGAGACCCTCTACGTGAGCGGTCTCGTCCTCCATGAGCTGGGTGGCGACCTCCTTGGCATCTCCACTCAGACCCTTGGTCTTCTTGAGGGCCTGGGTGTAGAACGCCGCCTCGAGGAACTCGAGAGTGAGGGCGAAG
>JBBJNU010000113.1:0-6089 GCA_037721005.1 Thermoleophilaceae bacterium
GCCACCCTCACGGTGCCCATGAGGCGCCGCAGCTCCTCGGGGCTCGAGGAGCGCGCCTCGGCGAGGTCGCGGCTGATCTTCTTGGTGCGCACGAGGTCAGCGAGCGCCGCATCCATCGTCTGCATGCCGTGCGAGCCGCCGGTCTGCAGCGCCGAGTAGATCTGGTGGGTCTTGCCGTCGCGGATCAGGTTCCGAATCGCCGGGGTGGGCACCAGTACCTCGGTGGCCACCACGCGTCCCTTGCCGTCGATGGTGGGCAGAAGCTGCTGGGTCACGATGCCCTGGAGCGAGACCGAGAGCTGGACACGGACCTGCTGTTGCTGGGCGGGCGGGAACACGTCGACGATGCGGTCCACGGTCTGGGCGGTGTCCTGGGTGTGGAGGGTGGCGAACACGAGGTGACCGGTCTCAGCCGCGGTGAGCGCGGTGGCGATCGTCTCGAGGTCGCGCATCTCGCCGACAAGGATCACGTCGGGGTCCTGGCGCAGCGCCGCCTTCAGAGCGAGTCCGAAGCTCTGCGCATCCGAGCCGATCTCACGCTGGTTCACCACGCACTTCTTGTGCGAGTGCAGGAACTCGATCGGGTCCTCCACGGTCATGATGTGCTCGTGGCGGGTCTCGTTGATCCGGTCGATCATGGCTGCGAGCGTGGTGGACTTGCCGGAGCCGGTCGGGCCGGTCACGAGGACGAACCCGCGCGGCTTCTCGGTCATGGCGGCGATCGTCGGGGGTAGGCCCAGTTCAGCGAGCCGCGGCATCGTGCTGGGGATGAGGCGTAGCGCCATGCCCACCGAAGCGCGCTGGAAGAACACGTTCACGCGAAAGCGCCCCATTCCGCGGACGCTGTAGGAGAGGTCCACCTGGCGCTCGTTCTCGAGGCGCTTCTGCTGGTCGTCGGTGAGGATCGAGTAAGCCAGCTCCCGCGTCTGCTGCGTTGAGAGCTTGGGGTAGTCGTCGAGGGGCTTCAGCTTGCCGCGGTCGCGCACCGCCGGCGGAGAGCCGGGCGTTATGTGAAGGTCCGAGGCACCGAGCTCGGAAACCTTGGTGAGTACGTCTGCGAAGTCGAAGTCCATTGTCTTTCTTTCTCGAAGGTGAGGTGGGCCGTTTACCGCGGGTCTAGACGACGACGCGGGTGACCTCGGCTATCGATGTCAACCCGAGCTTGACCTTCTCGAGGCCGTCCGCACGAAGCACGCGCATGCCCTCCTCGATGGCCTTTGAACGGATCTGCTCGGCGGAGACGCGCTCGAGGGCCAGCGAGCGGATGGCCTCGCTGATGGTCATCACCTCGAAGATCCCGAGGCGGCCCTTGTGGCCGGTGTGCTTGCAGCGGCTGCAGCCCACGGGCTCGTAGGCGCCCACGTCCCCGGTTACCTCGAAGCCGGCCTCTCGCAGCGCGACTTCACTGAGCACGGTCAGCTTCTTGCAGTAGTTGCAGAGCATCCTGGCGAGCCGCTGGGCCACCACGCAGTCGAGCGCCGAGGCCGTGAGGAAGGGCTCGATCCCCATCTCGGTGAGACGGGTTATCGCCGAGGCGGCGTCGTTGGTGTGCAGCGTGGAGAGCACGAGGTGGCCCGTGAGCGCCGACTCGATGGCGACCCGGGCCGTGTCCGCGTCCCTGATCTCACCAACCATGATCACGTCCGGATCCGCGCGAAGGGCCGACCGCAGGCCGCGGGGAAAAGTGAGCCCGGCCCGCGCGTTCACGCCCACCTGGGTGATGCCCGGGAGCTGGTACTCGACCGGATCCTCGATCGTGATGATGTTCTTCTCGATCGTGTTGAGCACGTTCAGGGCGGTGTAGAGGGTGGTCGACTTGCCCGACCCGGTCGGCCCGGTCACGAGCACCGCACCGTGGGGCTTCCCGAACGAGTGCTCGAACCGGCTGCGTGCCTGGTCGGTCATGCCGAGCGTGTCGAGGGAGAGCAGCACCTGCTCCTTGTCGAGCACGCGCATCACCACTCCCTCGCCCAGCGCTGAGGGCAAGGTGACGATGCGTAGGTCCACCGTGTGCCCCTCGACCTTGCGGGTGAGCCGGCCGTCCTGGGGGAGGCGCCGCTCGGCGATGTCGAGGTCGCCCATGATCTTCAGCCTCGAGATCACGCCGGGAACCATCTTTCGCGGGATGCTGGCCGTCGCGGAGAGCACGCCGTCGATCCGGAAGCGCACGCGCATGTCGCGTCCCTCGGGCTCGAAGTGGATGTCCGAGGCGCCCTCCTCGACGGCCTGGGCGATCACCGAGTTCACCAGCTTGATCACCGGCGCGTCGTCCGCGCGGTCGACCGGGCCGTCGATCCGCAGCTCGTCGACCTCCTCTGGCTCCTCGTCGATGGCCTCCGCCATCGCCTCCTCGAGGCGGTTCATCTTGCCGATCAACATCGCGATGTCCTCGGCTGGCGCGACCACCGGACGGACCTCGTGACCCGTCATCAGGCGGACGTCGTCGAGCGCGAGGATGTTCGCCGGGTCGGCCACCGCCACCTGCAGCACCTCGTAGATGTCGAAGCCGATCGGCACCGCCTTGTAGCGGCGCGCCGCAGGGGCGCTGATCAGGTTCATCGCGGCCACATCGGGCCGGTACTCGGTCAGGTCCACGTAGTCGAGGCCGAAGCGCTCGGCCGTGGCACGCCCCACCTGCTCCGGGCTCAGCTTTCCGGCGTCCATCAGGGCGCCTTCGAGGCGCTGGCCCGATACCCGCGCCTCCCGGGTGGCCTCGGCAACCTCGTCGGCAGTGAGGTAGCCAAGCTCGACCAGCACGTCGCCCACGGCGCGGCGGCCGGCGCCGCGCTTGCGCGGAGGCGTTATCCCCCGGACGGCGGGCGCAGCCGAGCCGGCGTCTTCAGGCGGTGCGCCGGCCGGCAATCCTTCGCCGATCACGTTGAGGGCCGGCGAGCTCACCGCTTGGCGTCCGCCACGTACTGGCGCAGCGTGCCGGAGTCCACGTAGCCCTCGAGGAGCTGAGCCTGGCGGTTGGTGTCGACGATCACCACAGAAGGCACCTGGGAGATGCCGAGCGAACCCACGAGGCGTGAGTAACGCCCGACGTTCGCGATGCTGTCGGTGAAGACAGCCACCTTGCTCCTGCTCCCGGTCTTGAGCGAGCGAAGGGCGGATCGGGTGGCGGAATCGTCCGCCGCTCCCTCGAGAGTGAAGAGGAGGGCGATCACCTTGCGCTGTGCCAGTGCGCGAGCCACGCCGGCGGGCACGCCACGCTCCAGAGCCACACCTGTCTCGGCGGGACGTGTGGGTGTGCTCTTGGGCTTGCGGTCGCGAAGCTTGAGCTGAGGATCAGGGGATGGATTGGCGTTGCGCGAGCCACCGACGGGGGGCTTGCGTCGCTCGGCCGGCGGAGTCTTGTCGGGAGTGGCTGCCGTCGGCGTGGCCGGGACGCTCTCGGAAGCCTCTGGGGTGTCGGCGACCGTCCGCTGACGCTGCACGACCAGGAAGGACGTGAGCAGGAGCGCCAGGCCGGCGATGGCGAGGATGAGGGGGCGGGGAAGAACCATCTGAAGCGGATATCGGCACTGCGCCGACAAAGGTTTAGGGGTCTTTCTCAGGTTGCGAAAAGGACCCCGAGGGGTCAATCCGCGAGCTCGGCGCGGATGCTCTGCACCTCGTCGAGACAAGCCAGGAAACGGTCGAGAACCTCGGGATCGAACTGCGTCCCTCGTCCTTCGCGCAGGATCGCGAGAGCCTCCTCCACGGAGAAGGCGGGCCGGTAGGCGCGATCGCTTGTGAGCGCGTCGAACACGTCGGCGACGGCCACGATGCGGCCCTCCACGGGTATGTCCTCTCCTTGCAAGGCCTGTGGGTAACCGGTGCCATCGAAGCGCTCGTGGTGGGTGAGGGCGATCGTGGCCGCCAGCTCGAGGAGCTCGCTGTCGGACCCGGACAGAAGCTGATAGCCGATCTCGCAGTGACGCTCCATTCCCTGGCGCTCTGTGGAGGTGAGCTGTCCGGGTTTCTGAAGAATGCTCGCCCCGACCGCGATCTTGCCGACGTCGTGCATGAAGCTCGCCACGCGCACCACGTCGGGTGGAACGTCG
The DNA here is from genome assembly GCA_037721005.1 of Thermoleophilaceae bacterium. Classification (GTDB taxonomy): domain Bacteria; phylum Actinomycetota; class Thermoleophilia; order Solirubrobacterales; family Thermoleophilaceae; genus JAAYBF01. The sequence continues at coordinate 4,047 of JBBJNU010000113.1, forward strand.
GTGAACCCGGTCAGGAGCTTGGTGTAGCAGCCCACGCGCTCCACGTGTCCTTCGGTCTCCCCGTCGTGGTACTCGATGGCCTGGGACAGGCGAAGGATCGTCTGCTCGTGGGAGTTCGCGACCTTGTCGGCGGCGCCCTTGAGCCTGTCGAGGGTCTGCCCGAGCTCGGCCGCCCGCTCTTCACCGGACGCCCCGATCCGCGCGCGGAAACGGCTGTTCTCGATCTCCAGGACGCGCCGGCGCAGGGCGCCGGCGATGCCCACCAGGACCTCGTTGCGCTTGAACGGCTTGGTGATGTAGGCGTCGATCCCAAGACTCACGGCATGGTCGACCAGTTCGCGATCGTCCGTGCTGCTCAGCATCACCGAGGCCGTGCCGGGGTACTGGCCGGCGAGCTCGAGGATGTCGGTGCCCTCCCCGTTGGGAAGTTGGACGTCGCTGATCACGGCGCGGAAGCTGTGGGAGACCAGCAGGTTGCGGGCATCAACGGCGTCCGATGAGGTGACGCATGCGTAGCCCGCTCCGCGGAGCAACTCCGCGAGCAGCTCGCGGTAGCGCTCATCGCTCTCCACCACCAGAATATGGGCCGTCTCAGCCGGGGGGGCGGCGTCTGGGTCGCGGAGCGACGCGCTGGACTCCAGCATGCCCGTCACCGTCAGATCCCCAGGGGTCCTCTACGCATCTACGCAGCATCGTCAGGTTCTCGCGCTTCCTTTAGCGAACCCCATCCGAGTAGGCTCGAGTCGGTGGACGTTCGCCGCGCCCTTCTGTTGTTCGCGATCGTCCTCGGTCTAGCTGCAATCGTTACGTCGCTCTCTCAGCCCGCGCCCGAGCGAGTAACCGAGCCGCCCAGCCCCGCCGGCTCGGGCGGCTCTCTTCCCCGCGCCGGAGCCCGACCGCGGCCCTCGCGGATCCCGGAGATACGCTTCCGCGCGACGCGGACACAGCCGCGAGCGAAGCACGTGCTCGTGGACCAGGCGGTCACCGTGACCGTGGAGGTGCGAGAGCCGGGAGAGGTTGAGATCGTGGGGCTGGGGCTGAGCAACGCGGCAGACCCGCGGACCCCCGCCCGGTTCGACGTGCTGGCCACGCGCCCCGCGCGCCACGACGTACGCTTTCGACCGGCGAGCGGGGCCCCGGCTCGAACGCTCGGGACCCTCGCGGTCGGTGCCCCCGGCGCGCGCCGCCGCCGGCTCGAGAAGCCGGGCCCGGCCCCTCAGCCCCGGGGGCCCTCAACTGCCGCTCTCATCTCTGCCACCGGAGCCGGGCGGCCCGTCCACAGCTCGAGGCTGCGAGCACCCTGGCGAACAAGAACCTCGATACCCCCGATTACCCTTGCCCCGCCCGTCCGCGCCCACGCAGTCACCGGCGTCTCGGTGTCGGCGTACACGAGGTCCACCACCGTGGGCGGCGGATCCAGCCCGCGGAGGCCCAGCATCTCAATTGCCTGGGCCACCGAAGTGCAAGGGTCCAGCCCGAGGCTCGTGCAATGCACGAGCAGGTCGCTCGACGTGGGCCGGCGGACGTGACGAACCTCGAGCTCGGCCGCGAGCTTCTCCGCCCGCGCCGGCGTGCGATTGCAGAGCGACACGTCCGCACCCGCCTCGCGTAGCGCCCAGACCACCGCACGGGCCGACCCTCCCGCTCCGAGCACGAGCGCCCTGAGGCCGCGCGGGCTTTCGCCGAGCGAATCGATGAAGCCAACCGCGTCGGTGTTATCGGCCCGGAGGACTTTCCCGTCGAAAGTGAGGGTGTTCGCGGCGCCGATGGCCGTAACGGCAGGACTGCGCACGTCGGCGATGCCGTGCGCAGCCTCCTTGTGGGGAACCGTCACGTTCACACCCCGAAAGCCAGAGGCGGGTAGAGCCCTCACCGTCTCGGCGAAGAGCTCGGGAGGCACCGGCACGGGCACGTAGAGCCAGTCGAGACCCAGGGCCCGAAGCGCGGCGTTGTGCATGTCCGGCGACCGACTGTGGGCGACGGGGAAGCCCGCCACGCCCAGGAGCGTGCGCCCCCGATGGTCTCCCATCAGCAGTTCGTCGG
>JBBJNU010000114.1:0-6037 GCA_037721005.1 Thermoleophilaceae bacterium
TCCAGGCGGGGCTTGATCATGGGTTCGGAGACCGTTCGTCGGGTGCACTGATGCTAGCGGCGAGCTCGACCAGCTCCTCGAGCGCCGCCCCCAGGTCGTCGTTCTCGACCACCCGGGCGAACTCCTCCTGCGCGGCCAGCTCGGTGGGCGCCACCTCGAGCCGGCGCGCGATCTGCTCCTCGGAGTCCGAGGCGCGACCCCTCAGACGGTGCTCCAGAGCTTCCAGAGAGGGTGGAGCGATGAACACCTGCGTCGCTCCCGGGAGCGTGTCGCGCACCTGGCGGGCCCCCTGGAGATCGATCTCCAGCACGATCCCGCGGGCCGGACGCTCGAGCTCCGAGCGCAGGGTGCCGTAGCGGTTGCCCGCGTACTCGGCGTGCTCCACGAACTCGTCCCTGCCCACGCGCTCCTCGAACTCCTGCCCGGAGAGAAAGTGGTAGTCACGGCCGTTCACCTCCCCCTCACGGGGACTGCGGGTGGTGGCCGACACCGAGAGTTGCATGCCCGGACAGCGCTCGAGCAGGGCACCGATCAGCGTGCCCTTGCCCACCCCAGAAGGGCCGGTTATGACGAGGACCGGGGTTATCGCCGCAGGTACGACACGAGCTCGTTGCACTGGCGCTCGGAGAGGCCGCCGATCGTCTTGCTCGGCGAGATCCGGCAGTGCGTGAGGATCCTGTTCACCTTCACGCGCCCGTACTTCGGGACGGCGAGGAGCAGATCGAACACCTTGGCCGTCTTGAGGTACTCAGGCGGATTGAGAAGAAGCCCGTGGATCTGAACTCGGCCTGCCTTAAGGTCGCGCTTGAGCCGCGCGCGCCGCGTGCGGATCTCGTTGGCCCGGTTCAGCGCATCCATCCGCTGGGCGCGTGAACGCTCGGGGGTGAGACCGGCCAAAGGGGACTTGGCGGGCGATTCGGGGGCGACCGACATGGTCGGCGATCATATACACGGATCGACGGCCTTTTTGCGCTCAGGTCGGAATTCCTTCTCAATTCACCTAGGGCTCAACCTCAGCTTGAGCGGCCTTTACGTCGCATGACGGTTTCCTGCCCCTTTTGCAGGCTTTTCTATGCAGTTTGCGGGGAGATGAGGGTGGCGGCGCTTGGGGCGTGAAGCTCCTGGAGCGGGATGGGTTCAGGCTGACCGCCTCGGATGGCGCGGATCGCGCGCTGCGCGGCGCTGGCGCCGCTCATGGTGGTGATGCACGGGATGCCGCGGGCGGTGGCCGCTCGGCGGATCTCCCAGCCGTCGGCGCGCGCCCCCGAGCCCGTCGGGGTGTTGATCACGAGGTCGACTCCGCCGGCTTCGATGCGCTCCACCACGTTGGGCGAGCCTTCGCTGAGCTTGGCCATCCGCTCCACAGGCACACCCATCCGCCGGATGGCCTGCGCCGTGCCCCCCGTGGCCAGCACGGCGAAACCCAGGTCGTGCAGCGAGGCTGCCAGTTGCGTGGCGCTCGCCTTGTCGCCGTCGGTCACGCTGATGAACACGGTGCCGCCGCTCGGAAGACCCGCCCCCGCCGCCTCCTGGGCCTTCCCGAACGCGGCCGGGTAGTCCGGGGCCACACCCATCACCTCGCCCGTGGACTTCATCTCGGGCCCCAGCAGCGCGTCGGCCCTGGGGAAGCGCCCGAAGGGCAGCACGGCCTCCTTCACTGCCACGTGGCCCGGCGAGCCCGAGAGGCGGCTGAGGTCCATGTCGGTGAGCCTCTCGCCGAGCATCACCCGGCACGCCACCTTCGCCAGCGGCACGCCCACCGCCTTGGACACGAACGGCACGGTGCGCGAGGCGCGCGGGTTGGCCTCGATCACGTACAGCTCGTCGTCGCCGTAGACGGCGAACTGGATGTTGATGAGACCGATCACGCCCAGACCCTGGGCGATCGCGGCGGTGGCCTGTCGCACCTGGGAGAGCATCTCGGGACCGAGGGACATCGTCGGGATCACGCAAGCCGAGTCGCCGGAGTGGATGCCGGCCTCCTCCACGTGCTGCATGATCGCCCCGATCTGCACCGTCTCTCCGTCGCAAAGGGCGTCCACGTCGATCTCGATCGCGTTCTCGAGGAAGCGGTCCAGGAATATCTCGCCGCTGGGCCTGGTCCTCTCGAAATAGCCGGCGAGGGCCTCTTTGGAGTAACAGATCTCCATGGCGCGACCGCCGAGCACATAGGAGGGACGCACGAGCAGCGGGTAACCAACGCCGCCGGCCACCCGCAGCGCCTCCTCGGCGGACGAGGCGGTGGCGTACGGGGGGCTCCTGAGGCCAACCTCCTCGAGGAGGGTGCCGAAGCTCGGCCGGTCCTCTGCGCGGTGGATCGCCTCCACCGGTGTGCCGAGCAGGGGCACGCCCGCGTCCACCAGCCCCTGGGCGAGCTTGAGCGGCGTCTGCCCGCCGAACTGCACGATCACCCCCTCGGGCTTCTCCATCTCGATCACGCCGAGCACGTCCGAGAGGGTGAGCGGCTCGAAGTAGAGGCGGTCGCTCGTGTCGTAGTCGGTGGAGACCGTCTCGGGGTTGCAGTTGATCATCACCGCGTCACGGCCCGATTCGCGCACGGTCATCGCAGCGTGCACACAGCAGTAGTCGAACTCGATGCCCTGCCCGATGCGGTTGGGCCCTGAGCCGAGGATCACCACGCTGGGCTTGTCGCCCCGGCGCACCTCGTGGCTGGCCTGTCGCTCCCAGCCGGAGTAGTAGTAGGGCGTGGCGGCTTCGAACTCGGCCGCGCAGGTGTCCACCGCCTTGAAGCAGCGCTCGAGCCCGGCCTCGGGGTCCTCGCCCCGGGCGAGCGCCGCCATCTCGGCCATGAACCATGGGTCGATGAGCGTGCGCTTGCACAGCTCGGACTCGGAGGCCCCCCGCCTCACGGCCTCGAAGAGCAGCTCGTAGCGCTCGTGCGAGGGGGTCTCCAGCGATTCGAGCAGTGCCTGGGTATCGCGGCCGGTGGGCGGCTCCACGTCGAGCTCGCGTGAGCGCATCGCCTTTACGAAGGCCTGCTTGAACGTGCGCCCGATGGCCATGGCCTCCCCCACCGACTGCATGTAGGTGGAGAGCGAGCCGTCCGCGCCGGGGAACTTCTCAAAGGCAAAACGCGGCCACTTCACCACCACGTAGTCGATCGTGGGCTCGAACGAGGCTGGGGTGACCCGCGTGATGTCGTTGTCGATCTCCTCCAGGGCGTAGCCCACGGCCAGCCGCGCGGCGATCTTCGCGATCGGGAAGCCGGTGGCCTTCGAAGCGAGAGCGCTCGAGCGCGACACGCGTGGGTTCATCTCGATCACCACGATCTCGTCCGTCTCGGGGTTCACCGCGAACTGGATGTTCGAGCCACCGGTCTCGACGCCCACCGCGCGGATCACGGCGATGGCCTGGTCGCGCAGGGCCTGGTACTGCTTGTCGGAGAGGGTCTGTTGCGGCGCGACCGTGACCGAGTCGCCCGTGTGCACACCCATCGGGTCCACGTTCTCGATCGAGCAGACCACCACCACGTTGTCCTTGAAGTCGCGCATCAGCTCGAGCTCGAACTCGCCCCAGCCGATCACCGACTCGTCGATCAGCACCTGATTGATCGGGCTGGCGGCCAGGCCCTCGGCCACCCGCTCGCGGTACTCGACCTCCGTGCGGGCGATGCCCCCGCCCTCGCCGCCCATGGTGAAGCCGGGCCGGACGATCGCCGGCAGGCCGATCTCGGGCAGCGCCCGCTCGGCCTCGCCCATCGAGCTCACCACCACCGAATTGGGCACGCGCAGGCCGGCGGTTGCCATCGTGTCGCGGAAGAGGTCGCGGTCCTCGGCGCGGCGGATGGCGTCGTAGTCGGCACCGATCAGCTCCACGCCGAGGCGTTCGAGGGTGCCGTCCTCGGTGAGAAGCCGGGCGATGTTCAGCGCCGTGCCACCTCCCAGGGTCGGGAGCAGGGCGTCAGGGCGCTCGCGCTCGATCACGCGGGCCACCGACGCCGGGTTCAGCGGCTCGATGTAGGTGGCCGTGGCGAACTCGGGGTCGGTCATGATCGTGGCCGGGTTCGAGTTCACGAGCACTACCTCGTAGCCCTCCTCAAGGAGCACCTTGCAGGCCTGGGCGCCCGAGTAGTCGAACTCCGCGGCCTGCCCGATCACGATCGGGCCCGAGCCCAGCACGAGGATCTTCGAGATGTCGTCCCTACGCGGCAAAGGGGCTACCTCCGCGGGGCATCCAGCCCCGCGCTTCGATGTTCGGGCTGGCCTCCAGCCAGCGAAGCCAGGAAACGATCGAAGAGGTGCAAGGAGTCGTGGGGGCCCGGGCCCGCCTCGGGGTGGTACTGCACCGTGGCGCCCGCGACGTCCTTGAGGTTCAAGCCCTCCACCGTGCGGTCGTAGAGGTTGAGCTGGGAGAGCTCGGCGGCGCCGAAGTCGGTGTCCCAGCGCATCGACTCGTCGGCGTCGATCGTCTTCTCGCCGTGCGGGCCGAGCACCGCGAAACCGTGGTTCTGCGAGGTAATCTCGATGCGACCGGTCTCCAGGTCCTTCACCGGGTGGTTGGCCCCGCGGTGGCCGAAGGGCAGCTTGAAGGTCTCGAGGCCAACGGCCCGGCAGAGCAGCTGGTGGCCGAGGCAGATGCCCCAGACGGGCACCTTCCCAACCACCCCACGGACGCTCTCCACGATGTGGTCGAGAGCGGCGGGATCCCCGGGGCCGTTGGCGAGGAACACGGCATCAGGATTGCGGGCGAGCAGCTCCTCGGACGTGGTGTGGCAGGGGTGCAGCTCCACGATGGCGCCACGCTCGCGCAGATTGCGCACGATCGAGTCCTTGATGCCGGTGTCGATGGCCACGATTCGCGCCCCGGCCCCCGCTCCCTCTCCGAGCGGGTCGAGCACGACCGGCTCGCGCTGGGTGACCTCGCGAGCGAGATCGCGGCCATCCATGGGCAGCTCAGCCAGCACGCGCTCCATGGCCTCGCCCTCGGAGACCTCGCCACCAAACACGCCCCCTCGCATGGCCCCGCGGTCGCGGATGTGGCGCACGAGGGCGCGGGTGTCCACCCCGGTGATCGCGGGAATGCCGCAATCGGCCAGCCATGTGAGCCAGCCGCCCTCGGCGCCCGGGGCCTCCTCGCGGTCCACGCCCTCGCGCATGACCACGGCCCGGGCGTGCACCGCCGCGGACTCCATGTGCTTGGCCGACACTCCGTAGTTCCCGACCAGCGGGTAGGTGAACACGATGATCTGGCCCCGGTAGCTCGGATCGGTGACCGACTCCTGGTAGCCGGACATCGCCGTGTTGAACACCACCTCGCCGATCGCATGTGCCCGGGCGCCCGCCGCCTCGCCCTCGAAGCGCGTGCCGTCCTCGAGAAGGATGTAGGCGCTCACTTCACGAGCCTCTGCACGGCCTTGAACTCCTGGGTGCCTGCCGCGCCGAGGAGCTCGAAGAGCGCCGTCTCCACGCTGGTCAGGACCGCGCCGGCTCCCTCCATCTTGCGCAGGCCGAGCTCGGCGTTCTCCTCGGTGCGAGAGGTCACGGCGTCGCGGGCCACGTGCACCTCCACACCGTCGTCGAGAAGGTCGTGGGCGGTCTGCGACACACACACGTGGGCCTCGATGCCGCACAGGAGGACCTGGTCGCGCCCGGCGAGGTCGAAGCCATCGGCGCCCGCCGCGGAGAACACCGTCTTCTCGAGCGGGCGGACACCGGCCTCGAGGTGCTCGACCACCTCGGGCACGGTCTCACCGAGGCCGTGCGGGTACTGCTCGGTGGCGATAACCGGGACCCCAAGCGCCTTCGCGCCCTGCACCAGCACCGCCGCGTTCTTGGCCACACGATCGAACTCACGCACGGCGGGCCGGAACGCCTCCTGCACGTCTACCACCACCAGGGCCGTGCGTTCGCGGTCGAGCACACGGGAGGCTTTCCGCGGGAGGAGTGCAGCCCGATCCGGGAGGAGCGCAGCCCGATCGTCGATCGGGCGAGCACCGGACGTTCCGGTCATCTCACTGCCCCAACCGCGAACGTGCGCTCGCGATAGGCCACGAGGCCGGCCGCGACCGTCATGCGCA
>JBBJNU010000115.1:0-6017 GCA_037721005.1 Thermoleophilaceae bacterium
GCGGGGAGGGCGAACGCTACGACGCCGAGGCCGTGTGGTTCGACCCGGAGAACGATCTCGCGATCCTGAGCTCCCCGGGCATCGAGGGCGCTCCCGCGCTGCGGCTAGACGTGAATGCGAAGGTCGGCACGTCCGCCGCGGTCCTGGGCTTTCCGCAGAACGGGCCTTACGACGTGCGCCCCGCGCGCCTCGGCCCGACCCGCAGCGTGCTCAGCCAGGACGCCTACGGGCGCGGTCCGGTGCGCCGGCGCATCACCTCGCTGCGGGGCCTGGTGCGCTCGGGCAACTCCGGCGGCCCGATGGTGGATGGCGAGGGGCGGGTGGTCACCACGATCTTCGCGGCCACCACCGGCGACGGCAGCGGCGGCAGCGGCTTCGGCGTGCCGGACACCGTGACGAAGCGCGCGCTCGAGCGCGCGGGGGAGATCGTGGACACGGGTCCATGCTCGGGGTGAACGCCTCCGCGGGCCTGCCCGCTACAAATCCGCTCGTGCGCCTCCGTCATCTCGCCCCCGCCGTGCTTGGGTGTGCCGCGCTCTGCGCCCCAGGCACCGCAACCGCCTTGGCGCCCAACCCATGCCTCGACGCCGAACGCCGCGCCTCGCTGCTCTGTCCCGACCTCGTGATGAAGCAACCGTTCGGGCTCCAGCTCGACCGGGAGGTCAAGCGCGGCCGGGTGGTGCTCAGAGCGGGAAACTCGATCGACAACGTCGGGCTCGGTCCCGCCGAGCTCCACGGCACCCGTATCTCCAAGTACCTTATGCGCGGCCGGCAGCGCATTCACCGTCGCCTGGGCGGTCGGCTGGGGATCTTCACCGGCGCACGGCTCTTCTTCAAGTTCGTGCCCGGTCAGCTGCGCTACTGGAAGTTCCACAACGCGGCGGCGTTCGAGCTCTGGCGGCTGAACGCCCAGGGCGAGCGCACTCGCCTCGTGCGCCGTGGACCAAAGGTCTCCTACTGCTTGCGCGACCTCTCGCACACGCGATCGGGGCGCATACGCTCGCCGAGGCGCTTCGTATATCCCGCCTGCAACACCGACCCCGACCAGAGGAGGGTGACCATCGGCACCTCGGTCGGCTGGTCGGACGTGTATCCGCCCTCCTACCCGGAGCAGTGGGTAGACGTGACTGGTTTGCGCGGCTGCTTCGCCTACCGCCATATCGCCGACCCTCGTAACGGCATCTATGAGTCCAACGAGCGCAACAACTCGGCGTCCGTGACCGTGCGGCTGCCCTACCGCCGCGGTCGCCAGCGCTGCCCCGGTGCCGGCTCGGGCATGCCCGAGCCAAACCCACCCAGCAGCCCCTACGACGGATACTGAGCACGTTGGCCTTCGAGTCGTGCGTACAGTGGGTGGGCAGATGCCGACCCTCGTAGTAGCCGAGAAGCCTTCAGTGGCGCGGGATTTCGCCGCGGCGCTTCCGGGATCGTTCAAGGGGTCAAAGGACAAGACGAGCCTCGAGGGCGAGGACTACGTGATCACGTGGGCCGTGGGGCACCTCGTGGGCCTGGCCGACCCCGACGCGTATGACCCCAAGCTCAAGAAGTGGCGCTACGCCGACCTTCCGATCGTGCCCGAGAAGTTCAAGCTCGTACCGAACGACGATCGAGCAAAGAAGCAGCTCTCGGCCATTCACAAGCTCATGGCCCGCGAAGACGTCGAGGACGTGATCAACGCCTGCGACGCCGGCCGCGAGGGAGAGCTGATCTTCGCCTACGTGTACGAGACGGCGAAGAAGAAGAAGCCCGTGCGCCGCCTGTGGCTCTCCTCCATGACCCGCAAGGCAATCGAGAGCGCCTTCGGCGACCTGCGCCCCGGGGAGGAGATGGAGAGCCTCGAAGCCGCAGCGCGGTCGCGCTCGGAGGCCGACTGGGTGGTGGGGATGAACGCCACGCGCGCCGCTTCGATCCGCCTCCGGGCCTCCTTTGACGGCGCGGTCTCGCTGGGCCGGGTGCAGACGCCGACGCTGGCGCTGATCGCCCGCCGCGAGGAGGAGATCCGCGCGTTCGTGCCCGAGCCCTACTGGCTGGTGGCGGGCGACTTCGCCGCAAGCGGGGAGCGCCTTTATTCGGGCCGCTACATGGGCGGCAAGCGCATCAAGGAGGACGAAGCGGCGAAGATCGTGGAGGAGGCGCGCGAGCAGCCGGGTCTCATCACCAAGCTCGAGAAGAAGGAGGAGACCGAGAAGCCCCAGATGCTCTACGACCTCACCTCGCTTCAGCGCCACGCCAACACGCGCCACGGCTTCTCCGCCCGCCGCACCCTCTCGGCCGCCCAGAAGCTCTACGAGGAGCACAAGGCGCTCACCTACCCGCGTACGAACTCCCGCTTCCTGACCGGCGATATGGCTCCCGACATCAAACCGATCGCCGAGCTGGTGGGCCACAACCCCCAGTACCGGAAGGGCGCGGAGTACGTGCAGGCGCTCGACAAGCTTCCGCTCGGCAAGGTGATCAACGACGCGAAGGTCGAGGACCACCACGCGATCATCCCCACCAAGTCCGAGCACGACCTGTCGCGGATGGGCGCCGACGAGCTGAAGATCTACGATCTCGTTGCCAAGCGCTTCCTGGCCATCTTCCATCCGGATGCGGTGTTCGAGCGCACGAGGGTCGAGACCACCGTGGCCGAGCACGTGTTCCGCACGAGCGGCCGCGTGCTCGTGGTGGCCGGCTGGCGCTCGGTGTACGGCGAAGAGGTCGACTCTCCGGACAAGCCCGAGGAGGACTCCGGCGGCAACCAGTTGCTCCCCAAGCTCGACCAGGGCGAAGAGGTGGAGACCCGGGCCGTGGAGTCCCTGCGCAAGGAGACCCAGCCCCCGCGGCGGTTCACCGAGGCCTCGCTGCTCGCCGCGATGGAGACCGCAGGCAAGGAGATCGAGGACGCGGAGCTGCGCGAGGCGATGAAGGACTCGGGCATCGGCACCCCTGCCACCCGCGCCTCGACCATCGAGCTGCTGCTCGGGCGCGAGTACATCGAGCGCGAGGGGCGTGCCCTGCACGCCACGGAGAAGGGCGTGCAGGTGATCCGCCTGCTCGGGGCGCACCCGCTCACCTCGCCTGAGCTCACCGGCGACTGGGAGCGCCGCCTCGCCCTCATCGAGCGTGGCGAGGACTCGCGCCCCGCCTTCATGAAGGACATCGCCAAGTTCACCACCGACACCGTCGCCGAGCTGGACAAGCTCAAGGGCGTGAGGATCGAGCGAGCCAAGCTCGGTCCCTGTCCCGTGTGCGAGCGCGAGGTGAACGAGAACCGGAAGGGCTACTCATGCTGGTCGAGAGAGGACCCCGGCTGTGGCTTCGTGATCTGGAAGAAGAAGGCCTCCAAGAACCTGCCGGTGGCGGTGGCCAAGGAGCTGATGGCCTCGCTGAAGGCCTCGCTCGAGCGCGGCGACGAGCCCGCCATCGGGCGCACGGAGAAGCCGGTCACGGGCTTCCGTGGCCGTTCGGGGCGCTCCTTCCGGGCCAAGCTGAAGATCACCCCGCGCGACGACGAAGAGGGCAAGTGGAAGGTGGACTTCGACGAGGAGTGGGCGAACAAGCCGCGCGCCGAGCCCGAGGGCGACGGGGAAGGCGCCCCCGCCGCCGGTGACGCGACCCCCGTCGAGCAGACCGACGCCGTGGCCACGGCTCGCGCGGGCTAGGAAGCTCGGTTCGGGTCGGAGCGCCGCTCGGGCCCGAGCGAGAACGCCCAGAAGGGACTCGACATGAAGAAGCACAGCCACGCGGCTCTTGTGGCGTTGGTGTCAGCAAGCGTTGCCGTCGGCTGCGGCGGCGGCGGGGACGAGAAGCCCCTCAGCAAGGCGGACTACATCGCCGAGGGCGATGCGAGCTGCAAGAAGTCCATCAAGCGGATCGCGACCGCCGCGGAGAAGGACTTCGCCGCTCTCGGCTCCGACGAGATGCCGTCGGAGAAGCAGCTCACGACGTTCGTCGAGGACACCCTGAAGCCCGAGATCGAAGGGCAGGTCTCCGACCTGCGCGACCTGGAACCGCCAGAGGGAGACGGGGACAAGCTCGCTGAGATCTATGAAGGAGTCGACGAGGCGCTGCGCAGGGTCGAGGACGACCCTGGCCTGCTTCTCGAGGCGGGCGAGGATCCTTTCGAGAAGGCGAACCAGGCGGTGAAGGAGTACGGCTTCAAGGAGTGCGGCGAGAGCTAGACAGCTCGGACATGTCGAGGTCGTCCAGCACCCCGATCGACCGGGGCGGCCCCTGGTCGTCCAGCCAGGTGACCCGTCCCGGCCAGTAGGGGTTGGAGGGGCCGCCGTCGTCCAAGAAGACCCCTTCGTAGATCCACGAGCCCGTGTTGGTGAGCTGGGCGCCACCGGGTAAGAACCAGCCCTCGGCTTCACCGGGAAGCGGACCGGCACGATGGGTGTGACCGAAGATCACGTGCTCGGCCTCGATGCCGAGCGACTCCACCACCATCCCCATGGCCCGGAGTCCGGCGCGGCGCAGCTCGACCGCTGACAGGTCAGGCCGGAACGGGCCGAGGCCCATGGCGTTGAGGGCGATCACCGCGGCCGGGATGGCAAGGGCAAGGGCCACGCCACCCGGGCTCCGACGCCGCCCGGTCGGATTTGTGGCGCTCCACACGCTTCGCGACAGGTTGCCCCCGCGGGTCACGGCGCGGCCCTGGGAGCCCTGCACCACGCTGTAGGCAAAGGCGTAGATGGGAGAGAGGGCGGCCTCGTAGAACTCCGGCGTGCTCTCGGCGCCCTCCTGGGGCGATGGGGTTAAGCGGGCGAGCACCGAAGCCACCACGCACTCGAGCCGGGGAACGGTGAGATGCATGTCGAGGTAGTGGCCGTGGGTGGCCCACACGTCCTCGCGCAACCAGAGGCCGGGGTAGGCCAGTGAGACCTCGGTGCGGGGCATGAGCGCAGCCACCCGCCGCGAGAGCTCGCCGGCGCCTACCCCGAACGTCATCTCCGTCGCGAGCGTTGCCCGCCCGTCGAGCCGGGCCCCGTCGAGCGCCGGCCCTACGAGCTCGTGGTCGTGATTGCCCGGCACGATCACCAGCTGCTTGCCCCCGGTGACCTCCCCCAGGGCGGAGAGCAACGGCTTGGCGGCCTCGAGCACCTCGCCCGACCGGCGCTCGCGCATCTCAAGCAGGTCCCCGAGCACCACCACGCGGTCGGCCTCGGACACCGCGGCGCACAACCGCTCGCGCACGTCCGCCCGGCGGGCGAGGTCAGCTCCGGAGACGGTGCCGAGGTGCAAGTCGGAGACGATCGCGGTGATCATGCCGGCGCCTATATTGCTCGAAGGTGTCCCTGTTCTGCCGTCACAACCGTTTCGTGGCCGACTGTTCCATCTGCGCAAAGGACACCGTGCTCGACCCGGCGCGCTCGACCAATCGCAGCCGGACGTCCTCCGGAACCCCACGGCGCAGCCGTGCCCAGAAGCCGGCGTCGCGCGAGTTCAGCGGCCCGCACTCCAGCGCCGGGCCCTACGAGGACGAGGACGGCCTGCGCTACGAGGTGCGTCTGGAACGGGTGCCCGGCGGGGTGCGGCTGGCGGAGTGGTCGGGAGCGCGCCTGCGCCGCCGCGCGCCGCGGCTGGCGCTTGCCGACCTCCCGGCGCTGGTGACGGGCGCGAGCGTCGCGCTCGCCGACCGCGACGCTCGCGCCCTGGCCGCGGCGCTCTCGCGCGAGCCAGGCGACGCGCCCGAGGCGCCAATCGGCGTGTCACGTGGGCGCAGCGGGGACTTCAAGGAAGAACTGCGGGTCGAGCCGCTGGAGGCTCGCCGGGTACGCGTAGCCCGCTGGGTGCTGCGACCGGGGGCCGGGTGGCAGCTCCAGGACGCGCCGCCGATGCTTCCCGCCGCCCGCTTCGCGGAGGCTGTAGGCGACGCCGTGGCCAAGGGGATGCTGGTGGTGTCAGACACGGACACCGCCGCGCGACCCTGAATCAGTGCCCCTCACACTCGTAACCGGGCCCGCAAACGCTGCGAAGGCCGGCGCGGTGCTTGGCGCCCTCCGCGATCGCCTGGGGAACGGTTCGGCAGGGAT
>JBBJNU010000116.1:0-5989 GCA_037721005.1 Thermoleophilaceae bacterium
CGCGAGGCGGCCTCGTCGATGAGGTCGATCGCCTTGTCGGGCAGGAAGCGGTCGGATATGTAGCGGTCGGCCAGCTCAGCCGCGGCCTCCAGGGCCTCGTCGGTGATGCCCACGCGATGGTGGGTCTCGTAGCGCTCACGCAGGCCGCGCAGAATCTGCACGGTCTCCTCGGTGGAGGGCTGCTCCACCCGGATCTGCTGGAAGCGGCGCTCGAGCGCCGAGTCGCGCTCGAGGTACTTGCGGTACTCGTCGAGCGTCGTTGCGCCGATGGTCTGCAGCTCGCCGCGGGCGAGTGCGGGCTTGAGGATCGAGGCGGCGTCGATGGCCCCCTCGGCGGCTCCAGCGCCCACGAGGTTGTGCAGCTCGTCGATGAACAGAATGATGTCCCCGCGCTGCTGGATCTCCTTCATCACCTTCTTCAGGCGCTCCTCGAACTCACCGCGGTACTTCGAGCCGGCCACCAGCGCGGCCAGGTCGAGCGTGTAGATCTGCTTGTTCTTCAATAGCTCGGGCACCTCGCCGGCGTTGATACGCGACGCGAGTCCCTCGACCACGGCGGTCTTGCCCACGCCGGGCTCGCCGATCAGCACCGGGTTGTTCTTCTGGCGGCGGGAGAGAATCTGCATGATCCGCTCCACCTCGGTCTCACGACCGACCACGGGATCCAGCTTGCCCTCTGCCGCGAGCTTGGTGAGGTTGCGGCCGAACTGGTCGAGCAGCTTCGAGGACTTCTTGCCCTCGCCCTGGGCCTGGCCGCCCTGCGCGCTGCCCGAGCGCTGCCGGCCGCCGGGGCCGGAGAGCATGCGGATGACCTCGTTGCGGATCTTCTCGGAGTCGGCGTCGAAGTCGAGCAGGATGCGCGCGGCCACCCCCTCGTTCTCGCGCACGAGACCGAGCAGGATGTGCTCGGTGCCGATGTAGTTGTGGCCGAGCGAGAGCGCTTCGCGCAGAGCGAGCTCGAGCACCTTCTTCGCCCGTGGCGTGAAGGGGATCTGACCGGAGGTGACCTCCTCGCCCGACCCCACGATCCGAACCACCTGCGCACGCACACGCTCGACCGTGATGTCGAGCGACTCGAGGACGCGGGCGGCGAGCCCCTCCTCTTCGCGCAGCAAGCCGAGCAGGATGTGCTCGGTGCCGATGTAGTTGTGCTTCAGAATCCGGGCTTCCTCCTGGGCCAGGACAACCACCTGGCGGGCCCGCTCTGTGAAGCGCTCGAACATCGCTGATCCTTCTCTCTTCGGGGTCTGACGGGACGGGAAGTCGCCCGCGTTCCTACCCAGCTATTCGGCTCGGAAGCCTCGCGGGATTAGGAAACGGGAGCTGATCACGGCCCATGGGGCAGTCTAACAACGCCCCCCGGTCGGCATCCCCGATCCCAGAGCGCCCGAAAGCCGCTCGTTGCGGGGCCGGGCTGGCTGCGATCGGGCGAGCACCGAACGAGGCTCTCAGGTGCGCATGGCCGGGAAGAGCACCACTTCCCGGATCGAGCTGCGACCGGACAGGAGCATCACCAGGCGGTCGATGCCGATTCCGATTCCGCCGGTGGGCGGCATGCCCTGCTCGAGAGCGCGCAAGAAGTCCTCGTCGAAGGGCTGGGCCTCGTCGTCGCCCGCCTCGGTCAGGCGCCCCTGTTGCTCGAATCGCGCGCGCTGCTCGTCGGGGTCGTTGAGCTCGGTGAACGCGTTGGCGAACTCCATCCCGCCGGCGAAGCACTCGAAGCGCTCGACGAGCCCTTCTTGCGTGCGGTGATGCTTTGCGAAGGGCGAGAGCTCGACCGGGTAGTCGAGGATGAACGTAGGATTGGCGAGGCCCGGCTCGACGTGCTTCGACAGCAGCTCGTCCACCAGCTGCGGCCAGGTCTCGGTCGGATCGAGCGAGATGTCCTGCGCCTTCGCGGCCGCTACGAGCGCGTCGCGATCGCGGTGGGCGAGCACGTCGATGCCCGTCCTCTCCTCGATGGCGTCCTTGAGCGTGACCCGCCGCCACGGCGCGGCGAAGTCGATCTCGCCCTCGTAGCCCACCTCGGCGGCCACGTGGACCACCAGCTCCTCGAGCTCCGCCGCGATCACCTCGTAGTCCGCGTAGGCCTCGTAGAACTCGAGCATCGTGAACTCAGGGTTGTGCTTCGGCGAGAGCCCTTCGTTGCGAAAGTCCTTGCCCAGCTCGTACACGCGCTCGAGGCCGCCGACGATCAGGCGCTTGAGGTACAGCTCGGTGGCGATCCGCAGGTAGAGGTCGCGATCGAGGGCGTTGTGATGCGTGGTGAAGGGGCGCGCCAGCGCGCCGCCGTAGAGCGGCTGGAGCACCGGGGTCTCCACCTCGAGGAAGCCGCGCTCGTCGAGCCAACGGCGCACCGCTGCCACGACCTTGGAGCGCAGGATGAACAGCTCGCGGGCCTCCACGTTGGCCATGAGGTCGAGCTCGCGCCGGCGGTAGCGCGTCTCGGTGTCCTCGAGTCCGTGGAACTTCTCGGGCGGCTGGCGCAACGACTTGGCCAGCAGCGTCCACTCCGTGGCCTTGAGGGTGAGCTCGCCGCGGCGGCTCATGAACGCCGTGCCGTCCACGCCGATCAGGTCACCCAGGTCGAGGCCCGTGAGCGCGTCGAAGGACTCGTCGCCGAGCACGTCCTTGCGCGCCTGCACCTGGATCTTGCCCGAGCGGTCGGTGATATCGAGGAAGGCCGACTTACCGAAGTCGCGCTTGGCGGTCAGGCGGCCGGCGGCGCGGTAGGCGTCCTCGGTTTCCTCGCCGGCCTCGAGGCCCTCGTGGGCAGCGTGGACCGAGGCGCTCGGCACGACGCCTTCGTAGGAGTGTGGAAAGGGATCGATGCCCGCAGCCCGCAGGTGCTCGAGCTTGGCTCGGCGGTCATCTTCCATGGGCGTGAGACCCTACGCGAGCGGATCAGGCGGGCGAGAAGACAGGGAGGCCGAGATCCTCGGCGGCGGCGGCCATCCGGCGGTCGTAGGTGATGAGCTCGTGGAGATCATCGCCCAGGGAGAGGGCCGCGGCCACATGGATCGCGTCCAGCGAGCGCAATCGATCATCTTCTAGTTCGGCGGCAGCGACAAGCAGCGGTGAGTCGATGGCGATCAGTTCGAGCAGATCCAGCAGGACGCGGCCGCGCTCGAGTGTGGCTGGGCCGCGCTTTCTCGCTCCTCGGGTCACCTCCACGCGCGCAAGGAGGCAGGACCCGCGATGGCGCGCCCCGGCCAGGTGCCGGTCCAGGGCTTCGGACTCACGCTCGCCGACAACCAGCTTTATGAGCGCCGACGAATCGAGGTAGATCACCAGCGCTCGTCCGCGCGCATCTCCTCGAGTATCTCGCTCAACGGGCGCTCCCCCGGCTTCGGCTTCAATGGCGGACCGAGGTCCTCCCAGTTTCCCTTGCCGGGGATGATCCTCCCCTCGGCGACCATCCGCTCGTAGTTGCTCTCCTTCTCCGGAACGGGCACCAGCCGCGCTACCGGCTCGCCCCGCTCGGTGACCTCGACCGTCTCCCCCCGCTTGACCTCACGCAGGTAACGGCTGGCGTTCTGGCGCAACTCTCTGACCCCGATAGAGCGCATGAGCTACTTGTAGCACATTCCAAGCTCAGCGTCGGCATCACCTGACGCTGGCTACGAGCGAAAGGCAACCAGGTCGGGGAGCGAAAACCAAGCAGGTCGGGGGAAGAGCGCGCCGGGCAGTGCTCTGCACGACCGGCGCGCGATGACCCCGAGATGCGAAGGTTTGCAGCCGCCAGCCGGCGTCAGGCGGCTTCGATCTTCGTGATCTTCAGCTTGCGGGCCGGACCCCGCGGCACGGGCACGGACACGATCTCGCCGCGCTTGTGGCCCATGAGGGCCTTCCCCACCGGGGACTCGTTGGAGAGCTTCTGCTCGGAGGGGCTCGCCTCGGCAGAGCCCACGATCTTGAACTTCTGCGACTTGTCGGTCTTCTGGTCCTTCAGATGCACGGTCACGCCGACGGTCACGGCCTCGTTGGTGACAGAGCTCTCATCGATCACCTGGGCGTTGCGGACCTTGTCCTCGAGGTCGGCGATCTGCCCTTCGAGCATCGCCTGCTCGTTCTTGGCGTCGTCGTACTCGGAGTTCTCGGTGATGTCGCCGAACTCCCGCGCTTCCTTGATGCGGTCGGCCACCTCGCGGCGGCGAATCGTCGAGAGGTGCTCGATCTTCGCTTTGACCTCTTCGAGGCCGGCTGGTGTGAGGAACTCTTCCCGTGGCATGCAAAACCCCCCGAGCCAGGCGCGTTGCGCACCCGACCGACCGGAGGGATGCGGCAGTCTAGCAACCGCCGTTCAGGCGGCCACGGCGGCGCAATCGCGCTCTGTATGGCGGGTGAGGAGCTCCTTCGCGGTGTGGATCGAGGGGGCCTCCACCAGCTCGGCCAACTCCCTGCGGGTCAGACCGAGGTGCTCCGCATACCAGGGGTAGAACTTGCGCAGGTAGCGCCCCGCCCGCTCGGTTCCGAGGTGCTCCTCGGCGCGGTCCATGACCCAGGAGAGCTCGTCGAGCACCTCCCCCCTCGACGGCTCGCCCTCGCGGAGGCCGAGCAGGCGCTCGAAGCGCCAGGGGTTCCCCAGTGAGCCGCGGGCCAGCATCACCGCCTCGGCGCCGCTCTCCTCGAGGGCGAGGGGCACCTTCTCATCTGAGAGCAGCCCGCCCGAGACGATCACCGGCACGGGCAGCGCCTCGACCAGCTCGCCGGCGAGCGCGTAGTCGGCCTTGCCCTTGTGCTGCTGGGACGCGTGGCGCGGGTGGAAGGCGATCCCTGCCACCCCGGCCTCCTCCACCAGCCGGCGCGCCAGCACCACGCCGGCCCGATCGCCGGGCCGCTGGCCGGGGCGCAGCTTGACGGTCACGGGCAAGCCCGAGCCCTCCGCGGCCGCCCGGGCGATGGCAACCGCTTTGTCGGGCTCGTCCAGAAGCGCCGCCCCGGCACCGGTCTTGCAGACCTTGCGCACCGGACAGCCCATGTTGAGGTCAATGAGGTCGGCGCCTGCCTCCGCGACGATCTCGGCGGCCGCGCGCATCACGTCCGCGTCGTGGCCGAAGAGCTGCATCGACACCGGATGTTCGTCAGGGTCGATGCGCAGGAACTCGCGGATCGTGCGCTCGTTGCCGTGCTTGAGGCCGAAGCTCGACACCATCTCCGATACCACAAGGCCGGCTCCGTAGCGCTTGGCCTGCAGGCGCACGAACCAGTTACCGATGCCGGCGAGGGGGGCGAGCACCAGGCGATTGGGCAGCTCGTGGCCGCCGAGGATCCACGGGTCGGTGAGCTTGCGCTGCGCGGAGGTTGTCGCCTCGCTCAAGAGCCTCCCCCACCGCACCCGCCGCCGCCGCCGCTCGAGCCGCCGCCCGAGTCCCCGCCGCTCGACCCGCCCGAGTCCCCGCCGCCGGAGTCGCCACCGCGCGAATCGTCGCCGAAGAAGCCGCCCCCGCTACCGCC
This sequence comes from Thermoleophilaceae bacterium, assembly GCA_037721005.1. Taxonomy (GTDB): domain Bacteria; phylum Actinomycetota; class Thermoleophilia; order Solirubrobacterales; family Thermoleophilaceae; genus JAAYBF01. The sequence continues at coordinate 5,458 of JBBJNU010000116.1, forward strand.
GCTGGAGCCACAGGCGCTCACCCCGCTGGCCCCGCTGCATGCGGAGCCGCCCTTGCGGCGGTTGCGGTCGCTCGCCGGCACCGTCCACACCGCCGCGTCGGCGGAGCCCACGGCGGCGTATTCCGCCCGTCGCTCGTACGCCCGACGGTAGGCCTCGGGGTCTGGCGCCTCCGTGGGCTGATGGTGAATGACCTTCCCGAAGCGCTCGCGGCAGTAGGCCTCGTAGTCGCGCGAGTGAAGAAGGAAGGCGTGCCAGGCCTTGTCCACGTCCTTTGGAGGCGAGAGCATCTCGTCCGACCGGGCACAGAGATCGAGGAACACGAGCATTTCGCCGAACCAGGCGCGGGCGGTCTCGCGGTCCACGCCCTCCTCGTCCTCGATGCGCGCGATCACCGCCTCGTTGGAGTACGTAGGCGGCGGGAGGTCGCGGTGCTTGGACCGGCGGAGAAGTCCCATGTCCACATTGTGACCGAGCGAAGCGCTCAGCGAGAGGAGCGCAGCCCAATCGTCGATTGGGCGAGCACCGAACGAG
>JBBJNU010000117.1:0-5962 GCA_037721005.1 Thermoleophilaceae bacterium
GGCGCGCGGATCACCGAGCAGGTGCAGATGTTCCCCGGCCGCCGCCACGCCGGGCGCATCTTCCACACCGAGGTGAAGATGTCCGGAGTCATTCCCCAGATTTGCGTGCTCTTTGGCCCGAGCGCCGCGGGCGGGGCGTACATCCCCGCGTTCTGCGACGTGGTGATCATGCGCGAGGGCAACGCCTCCATGTACCTCGGCTCCCCCCGCATGGCCGAGATGGTGATCGGCGAGAAGGTATCCCTCGAGGAGATGGGCGGGGCCAAGATGCACACGGGCGTGTCCGGGTGCGGCCACTTCCTCGTCAAGTCCGACGAGGAGGGGATCGACCTGGCCAAGCGCTACCTCTCTTTCTTTCCCCGCCACTGGCGCGAGGATCCACCGGCCTCGCCACCCGCAGAGCCCGCCTCGAAGACTCCGCTGCGCGACATCATTCCCGCCGACGAGAACAAGCCCTTCGACATCCTCGAGCTGGTCGACTCGCTGGTTGACGAGGGCTCGTTCCTCGAGGTGCACAAGCGCTGGGCGAAAGAGCTCGTGGTGGGCTACGCGCGCCTCGAGGGCCGGGTGGTTGGGATCGTGGCCAATCAGCCCAAGCAGAAGGGCGGGGTGCTCTTCGTGGACTCCTCCGACAAGGCGGCTCGCTTCATCTGGACGTGCAACGCGTTCAACGTGCCTCTGCTCTTCCTCGCCGACGTTCCCGGCTTCATGATCGGTACCGCGGTGGAGCGCCAGGGCATCATCCGCGCGGGGGCGAAGATGATCTCGGCCGTGTCCGAGGCCACGGTGCCCAAGCTCTCGGTGATCGTGCGCAAGGCCTACGGCGCGGGTCTGTACGCGATGGCCGGTCCGGCGTATGACCCCGACGCCTGCATCGCCCTGCCCAGTGCGAAGATCGCCGTGATGGGCCCCCAGGCGGCCATCAACGCGGTCTTCTTCAACCAGGTGCAGGCCATCGAGGACCCAGAGGAGCGCGAGGCGTTCGTGGAGAAGCTGCGCCACGACTACAAGGAGGAGATCGACGTGCTGCACCTGGCCTCGGAGCTCGTGGTGGACGCTGTGGTGCAGCCCGAGGACCTCCGCGCGGAGCTCGTGCGCCGTTTCGCCCTCTACGCCGGACGCCCGCGCGAGTGGCCGGCCAAGCACAACGCCGTCACCCCCGTGTGAGAGCCCTGTTCGGTGCTCGCCCGGCCGGCGACCGGGCGGCGCTCCTCTCGCAGTAGGATCGGCCGGCGATGCGACTGATCGGACCGATCCGGCGACCCCTCCGGCTGGCGGCGGCCGTGGGGGAGGGTGTGCTCGAGGTGGCGCTCAACCTGGTGCGCGAGGTGCGCGCTTCGCTCGAGGAGGTAGCGGTTCGAGAGCCCGAGGCGCGGACCCCGAGCCCTCCGCGCCGTCCGGCCCCCGCGGAGTCCGAGCCCGGTCTTTTCGACAGCACCAGCAGGCGCAATCCGCCGCCCTCGCCGGCGCCTCCCACCCGGCAGGTTCCGAAGAGCCCACCGCCGCCCCCGATACCCGACACGGTGAAGACCCTCGATGACGAGCCGGTGCTGGTGGCCGAGTTCGGGGAGGAGGGCGCCGCGGAGAACGCGGGCGCGCAGGTGAGCGTGGGCGAGCCGTGGAAGGGCTATGACCGCATGAACGTGCCGGCCGTGAAGGACCGTCTCGCCGCGGCCGATCGCGAGGTGCTCGGTGCGGTCGTGCTCTACGAAAGCTTCGGGAAGAAGCGCAGCTCGGTCACCCAGGCGGCGGAGCGCCGCCTCAAGCAGCTGACCCCGCCGGGCTCTTCCTGACCTCGCTCAGCTGAGGACCCACCTCGGCGTCGAGGCGCTCCACCAGCTCGCGGCAGAAGGCGTAGGCGCCGTCCATCTCGTCGGGACCGACCGAGTCGCCTTCTCGGGACACGGTCAGCGCCGGCAGGCCCCGGGCGATCGCCGCCGCGGCGTCGCTTCGCGCGCGCACGACGCGGGGTCTCGCGGAGAACGCCCCTTCGCGTCTGTCGTCCTCCGCGATCTCCTGGCAGATCCGCACGAGCTGACTGTGCGAGCGCAGAGGGAGAAGAGGTCCTTCCCGGCGGCTGAAGGTGACCGGCCCACAGCCGATCCCGTCCACGTTGAGCACCGCGGTGGCCTCGCGGTCCAGCTCCTTGCGACGTTTCTTCAACCAGCCCGACATTCCAAGCGCGAAGGGCTCTCGCGCACCGGTGAAGAGCACCCACAGATCGAAGTGCTCGAGCCTGCCGCCCAGTTCGTCGGCGAGGCGCAGCACCGTGGCCACCCCGGCCGCGTTGTCCGCGGTGCCTCGCGAGGTGCCGGAGAGCTCGATATCGGCGAGCGCGGGAACGAGCAGGATGAGCAATACGGTGGGAGCGAACTGCGCCACTGTGAGGGCTATGCCCTCGGCCCCAAGCGCGCGGGCAACGCAGCAGCCGATGAGCAGGAGCATGGCCCCCAACATGGCGAGCCAGGGGTCGCGCAGGAGGCGGGACGCGAACGCGAAGGCCCTGGCGTCGCGAGGAGCGTCGTAGTGCGCCACGAGCACCAGGGTGCCCGGCTTGTCGCTGTCCTCGGTCGACTCAACGTTCTGTGACAAGCGGCGGCCTGTGAGCCGTCGTGCGACATGGAAGATGTTCGTTACGTCGAGGAAGGTCGACAGCGCGGCCACGAGGATGAGCACCCCGCCCACGGCGGGGCTCTCGACCGCCACGACGCTCCCAACCACAGCCAGCAGCGCGTGAGCCGTGTGCGCAAGTCCGAACCGGGGCCGTACCTGCACCGTTTGGAGCTCGGCCTCGCGGCCCATCTCACGCAGCCGGTCGCGCAGCAGGACGGCGGTGCGCCGCTCGGCGTCCGTGCCCGCCGAGCGTCCCTCCTGGGCCGTGACAGCGGCCATCTCCCGAACCGTGTCCATCGCTGAGCAGGTTAGAGTCCCGCTGCGGGCTCCATCACGTCAATCGCGCTCAGGAGGAACGGCAGTGGACACTTCCCGGATCAGCTTTGGAGAGATGGTGGCCGCCGTGAGCGGGCTCGTCCTGCTCATCGTGATGTTCTTTCCCTGGTATCAGACAGAAGCGGAGATGGCCGGCTCCAATTCCAGCAATGCCTGGGAGGTCTTCAGCTTCGTTGACCTGCTTCTCCTGCTCGTCGTGCTGGTGGCCGTGGGAGTGGCGGTTGCCCGCGCGGCCGGGGCGATGCCGACTCAGCTGCCGGCGCCCCCCGGAATGATCGTCGCGGCCGCGGGCGCGCTGGCCCTGCTGCTCATCATCTTTCGCCTCATCAGCATCCCGGGAGGGGACGTGGATATCGACGGCGTGGACTTCGACCGTCAGATCGGGATCTTCCTGGGGCTACTGGCGGCCGCAGGGATCACCTTCGGTGGGTTCACGGCGATGAACGAGCGCAACGAGAGCGCGACGGTCGACGCTTCCGGGTCGGCTGGACCCGGGGCCACCGCCTGAGGTCGAGAGATGCCCGGGGTGGGAGTCGAACCCACATGCCCTTTCGGACAGATGATTTTGAGTCATCCGCGTATGCCGTTCCGCCACCCGGGCGGGTAGCCGTCAACAGGATCGCAGCGAAGGGTTACTAGGCGCCGGCCGGCTGAGTGCGGTCGTAGCCGTCGTCGTCGCCGCGCTTCTCGACCTCCACGTTCCACTTCTGCGCGAAGCCGCGCATCGCGAAGGCCAGCAACAGCACTTGCACCGGCACGATGATCACGGTGAGCAGACCGAGGATGCTCGGCTCGAGAGCCGGGTCGGCGAAGCCGGCCTTGTCGCGGTCGAACCAGGCGGGAGCGGCCACGGCGGCCATGACTGCGAAGAGCACCGCGGCGGCGGCGGCCACGGGAAGCACACCGCGGTTCCAGCGAAACACGTAAAAGGCGAGCAGCAGGTAGAGCAGCGCGTAGGCGATCGCGACGATCTGAGCGCCCTGGAGCTCGGCCCAGCCGCCGATCGTCACGACCGCGATCAGGACGGCGCTCACTATCAGCAGGAGCGCGATGATGGCCTTGGTCGCCTTCGACTCGGCCTTCTCGCGATTTGGGTGCTCGATGAGGGTTTCCGCCATCAGGCGCGGAGTCTATGACAGCGGGAAGCGCCTTGCAGCAGTAGGTCGAGTGCGGATGGAGGGACTCGAACCCCCACGACCGAAGCCACCGGCACCTAAAGCCGGCGCGTCTACCAATTCCGCCACATCCGCGTGGTCACGGGGGAGCCGGGATTCGAACCCGGATTCACGGTTTTGGAGACCGTGCGCATAGCCGTTAACTCACTCCCCCAAAGGCGTCGGCAAGGGTAGCGCCGACCCCGCATACAATCGCGCCGTCACCACGAGGGGAGAGAGATGGCGAGCATCGAGAGCGTTACCGGGCCGCTCGAGCTGGACGACCTGGGCCCAACGCTGATCCACGAGCACTTTCGCGCCCGCGATGAGGCCAACGCGATGCAGTGGCCACATCTTTACGACGAGGACGCTCTCTACGCCGCCGGGGTAGAGGCCGCCAAGGGCGCGCTCGGCCACGGGGTGAAGACCATCTGCGAGCCCACAGCCATGCTGCTCGGCCGCGACCTGAGCTTCGTCGAGCGGGTCGCGCGCGAGACCGGGCTGCAGGTGCTCGCCTGCACGGGGATCTACACCTATGAGTACCTGCCGCTCTACTGGCAGACCCGGTCAGAAGACGCCATGGCCGATGCATTCGTGCACGACATCGAGGAAGGGATTCAGGGCACCGGGATCAAGGCCACCTTCCTCAAGTGCGCGGCCGACGAGCCGGGCGTGACCGAGAACATCGAGAAGATCCACCGCGCGTGCGCGCGAGCGTCGCTGCGCACGGGCCGGCCCATCATGGCTCACTCGCGCCCGGCCTCGAACACGGGCCCGCGCCAGGTTGAGATCCTCCTCGAGGAGGGCGTGGCGCCGGAGAAGATTCAGATCGCCCACACCGGCGACACCGACGACCTCGGCTACATCGAGGGCCTGCTCGAGAAGGGCGTGTACGTGGGTCTCGACCGCTTCGGCATCGAGATGTACCTGCCGATGGAGAAGCGGATCCCGACCACGCTTGCGCTTCTCGAGCGAGGCTACGCCGAGAAGCTGTTTATCTCCGCTGACTCATGCGGCTCTCTCGACTGGTTCCCCGACGAGGCCGTGCAGCAGATGATGGAGGCCGGCGCTGTGAAGGACTGGACGATCACGTTGGTCCACGACCAGGTGATCCCGGCGCTTAGGGAGGGGGGCATGACCGATGAGCAACTTACGACGATGCTGGAGGAGAACCCGAAGCGCTGGCTGGCCTAGGGCGAGCTAGGATTCGCCTTTCACGCGGGTGTGGTGTAACGGCTGCACAAAAGCCTTCCAAGCTTTTAGTCCGGGTTCAAGTCCCGGCACCCGCTTAATGAGCCTCCGATCGAGTAAGCACCGCTCTTAGGGATCCGCGCCGTCGGGCCGTGCGTCGGCGGTGGCAGTTGGCGCACACCACCTCGCATTTCTCGATCTCGTCCAAGACGGTTTGCCATCGCTGTGTTATAAGGCCATAGCTGACAGCGAAAGACTTATCCCGTAGGTGATCGAACTCGAGAACCACTGGATCCGGCTCTCCGCAGTCGACGCAAGGGTTTGTCCGGAAGTAATCGATGAGGTACCTGGTGCGGTCTAGGCGCAGCTTGTCGTTGATGACTTTCGCCTGATCGATGTACCGCTGTCGGTTCTCGGCGTAGTGCTGCTTGCCGTACTCGGAACGGCAGGGGCGGCAGTGAGAGTCGCGTTGAGCCCGGCCCTTTCGACGCCATGCGAACTCGGCGACAGGCTTGAATTCCTTGCATCGACAGCACTTTAAGGTTTCACCTGCAGGCTTCATAAGCGAACATATGTTCGCACACCGCTCGGACGGAACTTCCCGTAGACTCTCGCCCACCACGGGGCGTGGCGCAGTCTGGTAGCGCACTCGGCTGGGGGCCGAGCGG
>JBBJNU010000118.1:0-5931 GCA_037721005.1 Thermoleophilaceae bacterium
ATCGGGCGAGCACCGCACCGAGTCATCGGGCGAGCACCGAACGAGGCATTCCCCTCTCCGCCGAGGAGCTCGAGCGCTACTCGCGCCAGCTGCTCATGGCCGAATGGAGCGGGGCGGCCCAGGAGCGCCTGCGGGCCGCGCGAGCTGTCGTGGTGGGGGCCGGCGCCCTCGGAAGCCCCGTGGCCGCCTACCTGGCAGGGGCCGGCGTGGGGCAAATCGACATCGTGGACGGCGACCGGGTGGAGCTCTCGAACCTCCATCGCCAGCCCCTGCACTCCACGAGCGATGTAGGAAGGCTCAAGGCCGAGGTGGCGGTCGAGCGCCTCCAGGCGCTCAACCCTGGCGTAGCGGCATACGCGCAGCCGACCATGCTCGGGCGTGCCAACGCGCGTGCGCTGGTCGCCGGCGCGGACATCGTTGTCGACTGCACGGACAGCTTCGAGAGCCGCTACGCGATCAATGACGCGTGCTGCGCGGAGGGGATCGACCTCGTGGAGGCCGGGGTGGTGGCCTTCGACGGCCTCGTGATGTCGGTGCGGCCGGGCGTCTCCGCCTGTTACCGGTGCGCCTTTGAGGTGGCGCCGCCGGCTGACGCGCGACGATCCTGCCGGGACACGGGCGTGCTGGGCGCGATGGCAGGCGTGGTGGGATCGATCCAGGCGCTCGAGGCGCTGAAGGTGCTTGGTGGGGTCGGATCGCCGCTCTTCGACCGAATCCTGCAGATCGATGGCCACGAAATGGGGCAGACCATCGTCTCGACCAGCCGCCGCGCCGGCTGCCCGGCGTGTGCCGGGGCGGCGGCTGCGCCATCATCTGCCTGATGCTGGGCCTCGGCACTCTCACACGGGTCGCGCGCGAGGTGCGCGCCGACCTCACGGCCGCGCAGGACCGCGACCCCGCGGCGCGCAGCGTGGGGCGAGCGGAGATCCTCCTCACCTACGGAGGGGTTCAGGCCCTGCTCTCACACCGGGTGGCTCACGCGGTGCACGAGGCCGGCGTGCCGCTAGTGCCGCGGCTCATCGCCAACGCCACGAAGGTCGGCACGGGAGTCGAGATCCACCCTGCTGCCGAGATCGGAGAGGCCCTGTTCATCGACCATGGCTCGGGAGTGGTGATCGGGGAGACGGCCCAGATCGGTCGTGACGTGACCCTGTACCAGGGAGTGACCCTGGGGGGCACCGGGTTCGCGCGCGGCAAGCGCCACCCAACCGTGGGCGACCACGTGGTGATCGGTTCGGGTGCGAAGCTGCTCGGGCCGATCGAGGTCGGGACCAGGGCGAAGATCGGCGCGAACTCCGTGGTGGTGCACGACGTTCCGAACGACACCACGGTGGTGGGCAACCCCGGCCACCCCGTACGCGTGAATGGCAAGCGACCCGACGGGCCCGACGCCGACTGGGCCCACCTGCCCGATCCGGTGGCCGACGCCCTGCGCGGGCTGGCCTCGCGGGTGTCAGAGCTCGAGGGCGTCATCGCCGACAGCACCGGCAAGCGCCCCAAGGGTGGCGAGGTGCGCCCACTGCGCCGGCGAGGCGGGGGAGACCCGGCTGGGGGTTAGCCGCTCTCAGCGGGAGGCGCGCAGGCCGCTCGCCCGGGAGGAGCGCAGCGCGACCGGGAGGAGCACAGGCCGATCGTCGATCGGCCGAGCACCGCACCGATTCGATCGCGCGAGCACCGCACCTGGCTTTCCCTCCGGTCGAGCACCGAACGAGGCTCTCAGTAGTAGACGGTGCGCGTGCGGTGGCGCGGGATCGCCTTGTAGCGCGGTTCCTGCCCGAGGTTCCACAACCAGTTGTCAAGCGTCCGCGGCGCGACGTTGAGCTCCGCCGCGATCTGCTCACAGGCGTGGAGCGCGCACGCCCGGATCTCGCACTCGTCGTGCCCTGGCTCGAGCAGTTCGCCGCGATCGATGAGATCGGCCAGGGCGGGGCGATAGCGCAGCACGCCGTCCACGCGGAGAACGTGAGGCACCAGGTTGTCGGCGAAGATCGTGAGGCGATCGAGGTCGGTGAACTCGGCAGCTCCGGCCAGCGCCAGATCGCTCGACACGATCTGCGCACGCTTATAGAAGCCGCGGTCGTCGAAAAAGGGCATGCCGGCGGCCAGCTGCTCAGCCAGGCGCTCGGCCGAGCCGTCGGCCGCGCTCACTACTTCGACCGCCGAGCGTTCAACACGGAAGGCGCCCAGGTGGTTCAGCGCCTCGGCGTAGAGGGCCATGAGCTCGTGGCCGGCGTCTTGGCTGAGCACGCCGGCCACCTCCGCTCCACTGAGCGCCCGCAGCTCGGCCGGGGTCCACGGTCCGTGGGAGCGCCAGTGGTCAGCCAGTGACCACGCGATCGTGTTGTAGCCCGAGCAGCCCTGCCTCTTGCGCAGGCTCGGAAACCAGCCGGAACCGAAGTTGATCGAGTCGAGGCACAGGAAGAAGCTCGTGACCTCCTCCGGGGACCCCTCGAGGAAGTGGCGCTCGGGATCGAGCCTCGGCTCGGGACCGGGCAACACCGAACCGATCCGATCGAGGTCCATGTGCACCGAACCGGCGCCCGCGGCGATCTCGGCGCAGCTCGCGCGCACGTCGTCGAGCAGTCCCATGCCTCCAGCCTCCCACCTCGTGCCTCCTACACTCAGCCCCGTGCCCGCAGCCCTGGCCGCGACCGGCCTGACCAAGTCCTACGGCGCCAAGCAGGCACTGGCGGGAGCAGACCTACGGGTGGAGTCCGGCGAGCTCTTCGGGCTGCTCGGCCCCAACGGCGCGGGCAAGTCCACCTTGATGAAGATCGCCTGTGGCCTGGTGCGCCCGAGCTCGGGCACGATCGAGGTGCACGGGACGGCGGCGGGGTCGCTCGAGGCCCGTCGCTCGGTGGGTTACCTCGCCGAGCTGTTTCGCTTCCCGGGCTGGCTCGACGCGGACGAGCTGCTGCTCCTGCACCAGCGCCTCGCCGGCTCGCAGGGCGGATCCGCCGAGCGGGCCGAGCTCCTTGCCCTGGTCGGCCTCAGCGATGCGAGTGCGGTGAAGGTGGAGGCGATGTCCAAGGGGATGCAGCAGCGCCTCGGCATCGCCCAGGCGCTCGTGGGCTCGCCCAGGCTGCTCATGCTCGACGAGCCCACGAGCGCGCTCGACCCGGTCGGCCGCCGCGTGGTCCGCGATCTGCTCACCGAGCTGCGCTCCCGTGGGGTGGCGGTGCTGCTCAACTCGCATCTGCTCAGCGAGATCGAGCTGGTGTGCGACCGGGTGGCGATCATGCTCGGAGGGCGCATCGTGCAACAGGGAGTACCGGCCGAGCTGGGCAAGGCCCAGGGCGTGGAGGTCGAGACGGCTTCGGGCAAGCGGCGCTTCGAGGGCGCCGGACGCGATGACGCACCGCGGATAGTCGCCGAGCTCGTGGGGGCCGGTGAGCAGGTGTACAGCGTTACGGTGCTGGCCTCGACCCTGGAAGACACCTACCTCGAGGCCGTCGAGGGCGTATGAACGGCGCCCGCATCGTGGCGGGCTACGCGCTGCGCGAGAGCCTGCGACGGCGCGTTTTCACGGTTGTGCTGATTCTCACGGCACTGTTCCTGGCGCTCTACGGCTGGGGGGCCTCGACGGCCTTCGACAGCGTCGAGGGCTTCTCGGGTGGGAGCGAAGGAGTGGACGGGAAGGTGATCACGGGGTCGTCGATCCTCGGCCTGGCCATGTTCTCCATCCTGTTCCTGGGAGCGGTGCTCGCCGTGTTCCTCACCCTCAGCGCCGTGCGGGGCGATGCCGAGCGCGGCCTGCTGCAGCCGCTCGTGGTAAGACCGGTCGGGCGCACGCAGTTGCTGTTCGGACGCTTCGCCGCGGCGGCTGGCGTGTGCGCCTCCTACGCGGCCGGGGTTTACCTGATCGCGATGCTCATCACGGGGGCGGTGGGCGGCTGGTGGCCCGACCGAGTGCTCACTCCCGGTCTTGGGCTGGTGGGCGCCGTGGTGGTGATCGCGGCGATCGCGCTGCTTGGCTCGGTCTACCTCTCGGCCACGGCAAACGGCATCGCGGTGTTCATGGTCTTCGGTGCCGGCCTGGCCGCCGGACTGCTCGGGCAGATCGGCGCGGGGCTCGACGTGAAGAGCCTCGAACGGGTGGCCGAGGTCACCGCCTGGCTGCTGCCATTCGAGGCGCTCTACCAGTCGGGGCTGCACGGCCTCACGGCCGACGCCAGCGGCTTCACCGACTTCGCCGTGCAGCTCGGGCCCTTCGGTGGGGCGGAGGACTCGGGGCCCTTCCTTTGGCCGTGGGCGGTGGTCTACGTGGGGCTGCTGGGCTTGGCGGCGCGAGCGGGGTTTGCGCGGCGGGACCTCTGAGCGGTGACCTTCCGCAGGGTCGCGACTACGTAGGACCGGTCGTAGGCCACCTGGCCGTGGGAACCTCCAGATTCGCCCCCTCGATGCCCGCCGTGGGTCAGCGACCCGAACCACGCCCGTCGCCCCGGACCGACCACCCCCGCCCCTATCCTCGACGGGGTGAGCACCAGCGTCGCCCCTGACGCCCTCCTCGAGGGTCTGAATGAGCCCCAGCGGGAGGCCGTTACGCACGGCGACGGGCCGCTCCTGATCCTCGCCGGCGCCGGCTCGGGCAAGACGCGCGCGCTCACGCGACGCATCGCCTATCTCGTGGGCACCGGCGCCGCCCATCCCAGCGAGATCCTCGCCATCACCTTCACCAACAAGGCCGCCGGGGAGATGCGCGAGCGCGTCGAGCAGCTCGTGGGTGGGCGGACCCGCGCGATGTGGGTCATGACCTTCCACTCCGCGTGCGCGCGGATCCTCCGCTCGGACGCCGAGCGCCTGGGCTACACCCGCGGCTTCACGATCTACGACGAGGCCGACTCCGTGCGCCTGGTCAAGCAGTGCGCGGATCAGCTCGACGTGGACCCCAAGCGCTTCCCTCCGCGCGGGATCAAGCGCCAGATCTCCGACGCCAAGAACCACCTGCTCGACGCCGAGGGCTACCGGCTGAAGGTGGACTCGTACTTCGAGCAGACCGCGGCCGACGTGTACGAGCTCTACGAGCAGCGAATCCACGGAATGAACGCCATGGACTTCGACGATCTGCTCTTTCGCTCGGTGAACCTCTTCGAGCTCTTCCCGGAGGTGCTCGCCCGCTACCGCCAGGCCTTCCGCCACGTGCTGGTGGACGAGTACCAGGACACCAACCGCGCCCAGTACCAGTGGCTGCGGCTGCTCACCGAGGAGCACCGCAACGTGTTCGTGATTGGTGACGACTTTCAGGCCGTCTACAGCTTCCGTGGCGCTGACATCAGGAACATCCTGGAGTTCGAGCACGACTTCCCCGACGCCTCGGTCATCAAGCTCGAGCAGAACTACCGCTCGACCCAGACGATCCTCGATGCGGCCAACGCGCTCATCGCCAACAACCGCTCGCAGAAGTCCAAGCACCTCTGGACCGACCAGGGCCAAGGCGAGCCCATCCATGTGCGCGAGCTCGAGGACGAGCACACCGAGGCGAGGTTCGTGGCCGGAGAGATCGAGCGCCACGTGGACGGTGGCGGCTCACGCGACGACGTTGCCGTGTTCTACCGGGCCAACGCCCAGAGCCGCGTACTCGAGGACACGCTGGTGCGTTACGGCGTGGGCTATCAGGTGATCGGCGGCACCCGCTTCTACGAGCGAGCCGAGATCCGCGACGCGCTGGCCTACCTGACCCTCCTCGTGAACCCCCACGACGTCGTTTCGTTCCAGCGAGCGGTCAACTCACCCCGGCGCGGGATCGGCGACACATCTCAGGGCCGCCTCGTGGCCCACGCCAACACGATCGGCGAGCCGATCTTCGACGTTGCGCTGCACCCCGAGGACGTTCCGGGCCTGGGCTCGGCGGCGGTGAAGGCCGTCGGACGATTCATGGCGACCATGGAGAGCCTGCGCGACCGCGCGGAGGGCGAGGAGCGCAGCCCGATC
>JBBJNU010000119.1:0-5919 GCA_037721005.1 Thermoleophilaceae bacterium
TGACCCCGTGCTTGTAAGGCACGTGCTCTACCAACTGAGCTAACCGCCCGCGACGGAGGAGGGTAACCGGGGGCGCTCCCTAGCCTTGTCGGAATGGACATGGCCATCTTCTGGCGGGCGCTGCTGGTCCAGGCGCTGACCGTGGGCGCCCTCTTCGCGCTGCTTCTCGCCCTGCCCCTCGAGCGCCAGTTCTTCCGTGACTACGGGGCGGTGATCGGCCCGTTGGCCTGGACGACCGGCGCCTTCGTGACCGCCCGTGTCCTCTCGCTCCCGTTGAAGCCCGTGCTTCTCGCGGCGCTCGCCGCTGGATTAGTTGGCCTGGCTGCGGGACTGGCGGTCGGGCACGGCCCCGGCCTGATCGTTTCTCTGCCGCTCTTCGCCGGTGGGTGCGCCGCTCTGATGCGCGGCCGCGACCCTGCGGTGGCGCGATAGCCGCTTCAGATCAGCGGGCGGAGGCCATTGCCGTCGAGTACCCCCAAGGAGGGTCGAACTCCTTCTTCCAGGTTGAAAACCTGGCGTGCTGACCGTTACACCATGGGGGCGCGTTGCGCAGTCTACGGGGGGGAGGCGAGCCGTCGAGGACTGCCATCATTGCCGGGCCCCCGTAGCTCAGTTGGTCTAGAGCGGCGGCCTTTTAAGCCGCGCGGCGCGAGTTCGAATCTCGCCGGGGGCATACCCCACCGGCCCTAATGCCTGAAGTGCCGCCGCGAGGTGAAGACCATCGTGATGCCCGCGGCGTCGCAGGCCTCCACCACCTCGGGGTCGCGCTGTGAGCCGCCCGGCTGGATGATCGCTGTGGCTCCGGCCTCCATGGCCAGGGCAGGACCGTCGGCGAAGGGAAAGAAGGCGTCGGAGGCCAGCGCGGACCCTTCGAGGTCGATCCCCGCGGCGCGCGCCTTGTCCACCGCGAGGCGCACGGAGTCCACCCGGCTCATCTGGCCGGCCCCGATACCCGACGTTGCGAGGTCGCGCGCCAGCACGATCGCGTTCGAGCGCACGTGCTTGCACACGCGCCACGCGAAGAGCATCTCCCCCCATTCGGGCTCCGTGGGCTTGCGCTCGGTGACCACCTGCATCTCCTCGCGGGTGTCCGGCCCGATGTCGCGGTCCTGCACGAGCAGGCCGCCGCGCACACGCTTCATGTCCTGCTCGGTCACGTCGGGGCGGCGCCGCTCCGCGTCCTCGAGCAGGCGCACGTTCTCCTTCTGCTGGAGGATCTCGAGCGCCTCGGGCTCGTAGGCGGAGGCGAACACGATCTCCACGAACATCGAATTGAGCTTCTCCGCGAGTGCGACGTCGACAGTTCGGTTGAAGCACATGACGCCACCGAAGGCGCTCATCCTGTCGGTGGCCAGCGCCCGATCGAAGGCCTCGTCGATCGACGCCCCCACGGCACACCCGCAGGGGTTGTTGTGCTTCAGGATTGCCGCGGCCGGCAGCTCGAACTCATCCATGAGCTTGCGAGCCGAGTCGAGGTCGAGCAGATTGTTGAACGAGAGCTCCTTCCCATTGAGCTTCGACACCTGCGAGAGCAGGTGGGTGCGCGACCCCGTCTCTTGGTAGTAAGCCGCTCGCTGGTGGGGGTTCTCGCCGTAGGGAAGGTCGAGCAGCTTGACGAACGAGCGGGTCTGGTGGCCCGGGAAGTCCTCCTCGCGCTCGGCGAACCAGTCGGAGATTGCGGCGTCGTAACGGGCGGTGTAGGAAAATGCCTCCAGCGCCAGTGCCTCCCGGGTGCGCAGCTCGAGGCGCATATCGGAGGCGCGCAGCTCGTCGAGCACGGCGTCATAGCTCTCGGGACTCACCACCGCCGCGGAGAACGCGTGATTCTTGGCCGCCGCTCTGATGAGGGTGGGTCCGCCGATATCGATGTTCTCGATCACCTCCTCGCGCTGCGCCCCCCGGCGGCCCGCAACCTGCTCGAAGGGGTAGAGGTTCACGCACACGAGGTCGATCGGCTCGATCCCCTGCTGGTCCAGCGTTGCGCGGTGCTCCTCGTTCGAACGCACCGCCAGCAGGCCGGTGTAGATCTTCGGATGGAGGGTCTTGACCCTGCCGTCCAGGATCTCCGGGGAGCCGGTGTAGTCCTCCACCGAACGCGTCTCGATCCCGGCGCCGGCCAGCTCGCGGGCAGTGCCGCCGGTGGAGAGGATCTCCACCCCGAGGTCGGCGAGGCCGCGCGCGAAGTCCACGAGTCCGCGCTTGTCGGACACCGAGAGCAGCGCCCGGCGCACCTGCACCTGGCCCGGCTCCACGAGCTCAGTCATGGTCGCCGTCGATTTGCACGGCGCGGGGATCGGAGGGGTCGACGCGCACCGCGCCCGCCGCGATTAGCGAGACGGCCCGCGGCAGCAGGCGGTGCTCGATGGCGTGGACGCTCTCTTCGATCTCTTCGATGTCGCGAGAATATGGGAGGTCGAAGGCCTCCTGCAGAATGACCGGGCCACTGTCCACGCCTTCGTCCACGAAGTGCACGGTGACGCCCATCACGCGGACGCCGTATTCGAGGGCCTGCTCGATCGCCCGAACCCCGGGAAAGGCTGGCAGGAGAGAGGGATGCACGTTCACTATCCGACCCTCGAAACGCCGGATGAACGGGCCACCGAGGATCTCCATGAAACCGGCGAGCACGAGCAGATCCACCTCGTGGCCGGCTAGCCAGTCGGCGAGCGCCGTGTCGCGAGCCTCGCGCGAGAGGTGCTCCTCGCGGGGGAACGCGGCTGCCTCGATCCCTGCGTCACGAGCTCGCTCGAGCCCGCGCGCCCCCTCCCTGCTCGACCCGACGGCCACCACCTCGATCCCGTCGCGCCCATGCACGGTGTCGAGGATGGCCTGGAGATTTGTGCCCTCTCCCGACACCAGCACTCCCACTCGAAAGGCCATGAAGCCTGAGTCAGGCCGCGGCGGCGCGCGCGGGCATCTGAAGCACCGGGTAGGGCCCGCCACTGGTCTCCACCACGCCCTGGGAGATCAGCTCGTCCACCCGGGCGAGGATGTCCGCGCGCCGCATCTTGGACGAGGTTCCGTAGGCGGCCAGGCCGTCGTAGGAGTTCCGCTCGATCTTCTTCGTGCGGGCACCATGGAGGATCTCGGCGCAGGTGGTGCGCCCTACCGAGGGACGGGCGCCCCGAGCGATTGACACGATCGCGTCGTCGAGGTCGGCCACCAGTGCTGGTGACGGCGGAGGCAACTCGGGCACCAGCCCGGGGGTGCAGACGTCGCAGCATGGGACTCCCTCCGGACGCGTGGCAGGCTCCGCCCGGTCGCCGAAGTGGTGCAAGATCGTGCGCCGCCGGCAGACGCTGCCCTCGGCGTAGGCCCAGATCTCGCGGTACTGGCGCCACCGTGCACGGGCGGCCTCCTCGACCGAGGAGCGGCAGGCCGAGGCGGCGCGGTTGTCGAAGGTCGCCACGAATCGCCCCGCCACCCGGTCCGGCGAGGAGGGCGTGGGCGCGATCACACCCGCGCGCGCGAGGTGTCCGAGCAGCGAGCGCAGCCGGTCGGGACCGCCGCCGATCGCAGAGGAGAGCTCGCGGACGTCGACGCCGTAGCGGCCGTCGCCGTCGGCCACCGCAAGCAGCCGGTCCGCCAGGGCCGCCGGCAGCTCGGGCCGCACCTCGTCACGCTTGATGAAATGCACATGGAGCGCCTTGTCGCGGTTCTCGGCGAGCAGCAACGCGCGCGCCGGCTTGCCGTCGCGCCCCGCGCGCCCGGCCTCCTGGTAGTAGGCCTCGAGGGAGGCCGGGGTGCCCGCGTGGACCACCGTGCGCACGTTGGGCTTGTCCACGCCCATGCCGAACGCGTTGGTGGCCACGATCACGCGGACCTCGTCGGCGAGAAAGCGCCGTTGCGCCTTGGCGCGCCTGTCGCGGTCGAGCCCGGCGTGGTAGGCGAGCGCCTCCTCCCCCAGCTCCTCGGACAGCATCGCCGCCACCTCCTCGGCCCCCGCGCGCGTGCCCGCGTAGACGATGGCCGGCAGAGCGCCCGCCTGCTTCAGGGCCTCTGCGATCAAGGGCCGCTTCTGGTGCGGTGCGGGGTTACCAACGGCGAATGAGATGTTGGGACGGTCGAAGCCGGTCGCCACCCGCAGGGGCTGGTGCAGACCGAGGCGCTGCGCCACGTCGATAGCCACCTGGGGCGTGGCCGTTGCCGTGGAGGCAACGATGGCCTTGGCGCCGAGGTGGCGGGCGGCATCGGCGAGGCGGAAGTAGTCCGGACGGAAGTCGTGGCCCCACTGGGACACGCAGTGGGCCTCGTCGACCACGAACAGCCCGATGTCGACCTCGCGCACCCGCTCCAGGAAGCCCGGCGAGGAGAAGCGCTCGGGTGCCACGTAGAGCAGCTTCAGCTCACCCGCGGCCGCACGGCGAAGAACGCCCGCGTTGGCCTCGGGCCCCTGCTGGGCGTTCACAAGGGCGACCTTCTCTCCCAGCCCACGCGCGTGCAGGGCCTCGACCTGGTCCTGCATGAGAGCCACGAGCGGGGAGACCACGATGGTGAGGTCATCGCGCATGAGCCCCGGCAGCTGGTAACAGAGCGACTTGCCTGAGCCCGTGGGCATGACCACGAGCACATCGCGCCCCGCCAGCGCGGCCTCGCACGCCTCGCGCTGGCCCCGCCGGAAGGCGGTGAAGCCGAAGTTCTGTTCGAGTGCGGCGGAGAGACTCATGGGGCGGACGACCTTACCGCCGCCTACGGCCGGTCCGGCGCCGCTGTCGCAGGATCGTTACGCGTTGTGCGGGAGTCGTGACAGTCCGAGTGCTCCCACTCCCGCCGCCGCGAGAGCGGGCACCAGCATCGCCGTCCAGGAGAGCCCGTCCACGTCGATGTCGGAGTAGGGCTGGCTGAACACACTCCACTCCGGGAACACATGGATGGCGACGAAGCCGGCCGCGGTGGCCAGCCCGACGAAACCCGTGGCGGCGGCAGCCCACCGGTTGCCCACCAGCGCGAGAACCAGGGCGAGCCCCGCGGCCACGAAGCCCGCGGCGCCCGCCAAGGCCGCTTCGGCGGGGACCTCTGCCGTC
The DNA here is from genome assembly GCA_037721005.1 of Thermoleophilaceae bacterium. GTDB lineage: Bacteria > Actinomycetota > Thermoleophilia > Solirubrobacterales > Thermoleophilaceae > JAAYBF01. The sequence goes on from JBBJNU010000119.1 coordinate 5,025, forward strand.
TGGCGCCAGGTGTGGTCGAGCGTGTGCACCACGAGCAGCGCGAGGAGGAGCAGGTTGGCCGCGACGAGCGCGGCGCCGCCGGTCGCGGGTCTGGAGGCAGCGAGGCGCACCGGTCTGAGTATTGCGGAGGCGATGTAAAGCTTCTGAACCTCTCGAGCGCCTCCCTACTCACAGCGGCGGGCCGGCTTCGCGCCGGTCCGCCGTTCGTGCTCTCAGCTCTTGATGACGGCGAGCTCTTCGAGCGCGAACTTGCCGTTGGCTTCTTCGGTGCGCTCGAGGGGGTAGTCGCCCGAGAAACAGGCGTCGCAGTGGGTGTCGCGCTCCCCGCGGATCGCCTCGTAGACGCCCTCCAGGGAGAGGTAGGCCACGGAATCGCAGCCGAGCTCCTCAGCGATCTCGTCAACCGTGCGGCCGTGGGCGACCATCTCCTGCTTGGTGGACATGTCTACGCCGTAGTGGCAGGGGTTGCGGATCGGCGGAGCGGAGATGCGCATATGAACCTCGAGAGCTCCGGCATCGCGCAGCATCTTCACGATCTGCCGCGTGGTGTTGCCGCGCACGATCGAGTCATCCACCACCACCAGGCGCTTGCCCTCCACCACCTCGCGCAGCGGGTTGAACTTCATCCGGAGGCCGTGCTTTCGCAACTCCTGCCCGGGCTGGATGAACGTGCGGGCCACGTAGCGGTTCTTGATCAGGCCCTCGTCGCGCGGAATGCCCGACGCCTTCGAGTAGCCCGTGGCCGCCGGGGTCCCCGAATCGGGCACCGCGATCACCACGTCGGCCTCCACCGGCGCCTCGCGCCAGAGGATCTCGCCCATCTTGCGTCGCGACACCTGGGTGCGGTTGCCCTCGAGGATGGAGTCGGGCCGCGCGAAGTAGATGTGCTCGAAGA
>JBBJNU010000120.1:0-5898 GCA_037721005.1 Thermoleophilaceae bacterium
TCCACCGCCCGCTCGAGCTCCTCGGCGCTGTAGGCGCCTTCCATCCGCGCGGCGATTCGTCCGCGCCGGTCGATGGCAAAGAGCCATGGCTCGGTCACCAGGTTCCAGGCCGCGAACTGTGGCCGGAAGCCCTTCTCCACCTCGTTGTCGCTGAAGATCTCCTGGTGGATGAACACCGCCTCGTCCCCGCGCTCGGCCTTCACCTGCTCGGCGATGTCGGCCACGGGGCCACACACCCTGCTCTGGCACAGGGCGGGCGTGGCCAGCAAGAGGATCACCGGCTTCTTCCCGACCACGTCGGCGAAGTCGGTCTCGTGCATCGTCGAGGGCGGCTCGCGGGTGTCGATCGAATAGGCGTCGCCCGCGGCGTCCGCTGTGGTCTCGGTGCTGATGCGCGGCGCCATGTCGCCCACGTCGGGTGAGGGCCGATCCGAATCGGCTGTCAACGGGCGTCCCACGGGGGTGGCCGCCACCAGCCGGTCGTCGAGGCGCGCGACGCCCAGCACGTCGTAGGAGCCGTCCTTGGGCAGCCGCAGGTCGGCTACGTAGAGGGACTTGGCGGCGTCGGGATCGGAGGAGACGGTCTCGCTCTGGAACTGGGGCTTCACCGCGAGCGACTCATAACGCGCGAGAAACGGGCCGCGAGCCGGCCCTCCGCCGCGCGGTGCGGTGTACACGGCCACCGGGGCATCGGCGATTTGAGCCATCGCGCGGTCGAAGAGCCCGAATCCGAACCGGTTGCGCCCCGGCTTGAGCTCCGAGACCGACGGGATGAGCACCGGGCCCTTGTCGCCCACCTCGCTCTGGAGCTCGGCGAGGGTCTTGCCCTCGGCCTTAGGGAAGTCCTCGGGCTGCGCCGGCGGCGGTGGGGCGTCTGCTCCCTCCTTGGAGCTTCCGCAGCCGGCGGCCGCCCCGCTCAGCGCGAGCACCAGGGTGAGGGCTGCAACCCAGGAGAGAGGTCGCTTGCGCCACAGCACGCCACAGAGACTAAGGAACGCGAGCCGTTCAGGCCCCAGGGCTCAGCGGTGTTCGATTAGGGTGGGCGCCGCCCGTTCCGAGACCCACCAGGAGGCCCCTTGGCTACACGTGCAGCACTGATCACCGGCGGTTCTAGTGGGATCGGGCTGGCCATCGCCCGCGCGCTCGGAGAGGACGGCTACGGCGTCACGGTCTCCGCCCGCAGACCGGACAAGCTCGAGGGCGCCGCCGAGGAGCTTCGCGGCGCCGGGATCGACGTGGAGGCCGTACCCGCGAACATGGCCGAGGAGGCGGACATCACCGCGCTCGTGGCCGCTCATCGCGAGCGCTTCGGGCGCCTGGACGTGCTTGTGAACAACGCCGGCGTGGGGATCGGCGGTGCGGTGGCCGACACCGAGACGAAGAAGCTCGACATGCAGCTCAACGTGAACCTGCGGGCGGTGTACCTCACCGCCCGCGAGGCGATCCCCATGCTCAAGGAGGCCGGCGCCGAGCACGGCAAGGCGCTCATCGCCAACACAGCATCGATCGCCGGCAAATACGGCCAGGGGTGGCTTGCGGCCTACTCTGCCACCAAGTTCGGGGTGGTGGGACTCACGCAGGGCCTGCACAAGGAGCTGGCCGCCGACGGGATCCAAGCCACCGCGCTCTGCCCGGGCTTCGTGGCCACCGCGATGACCGAGTGGGTCGAGGGAGTGGACAAGGAGGAGATGATCCAGCCCGAGGACATCGCCGAGGCCGTGCGCTACCTGCTGCGAACCTCAAAGGCGTGCATCGTGCCCGAGCTGCAGTTCATCCGCCCGGGCGACAACATGTAGCTCCGGGTTCCTCGGATACGAAGCGCTAGGCGAGCGCGCGGTCGTGCCGCTCGGCTGCCTCGTCGGCCGCCTCGCTCGCGTGAAGCTGCTCCACCGCGCGCTCGTAGTCGTCGAGCCGGCGGAAGGGGCGCGTCCACGCCCAGCCGTGGCGGTCGCGCAGCTCGGGCGTGCGGTCGCGCTCACCCGTGTCGCGGAGGGGCCTCGGAGCAGGGGCCGGGCTGTCGTCTTCGCGATCTACGCGCCGGGCCTTGCTCGCGTGGTGCTCGGAGATGGCAGCCGAGAGGGCGCCGGCGCCCCGCACGTCCTCGTCGGCGATGCTCGCCGCGAGCATCGTCTTGAGCGTCCGCACCTCGCGCTCGGTGGCGGGCCGCGGCGCCCCGCCGGCCCGGGTGTAGCGATCCCAGGCCTCCGCGAAGCTCGCGAAGCTGGTGCGCCCCCCGTTGCGGTGAGCAGCGAGCATCGGACACACTCCGCCGTCGCGGTCGGTGTACGCGCCCACGATGATCGGGTTCACGTCGAGGGCGTCGAGCATCGCGCGCCTGGTGTCGGGCGGCATGCAGTCGACTGCGGTGCGCAAATCGCGCGCAGGTCGGAATGGGCGTCTCATCAGGAAGGTCCTCGGGAGTTGGCGTACGATCCCCCGCGCTCCCGAGGATCAAACCACCCTAGGGAGGCGCATCGTGGTGTTCAAGGTTGTTCCTGCGCGTGAAAGGAGCGTTGCAAGATGCGGTTGGGTCTGCACGTCGGATACTGGGGGTTGGGGCTCACCGCCGAGCAGCAGCTCGACATCGTGTTGGAGGCCGAGTCCGCGGGCTTTGACTCCGTCTGGGCGGCGGAGGCCTACGGCTCCGACACCGCGACGGTGCTGGCCTGGCTCGCCTCGAACACGGAGCGGATCAAGATCGGCTCGGCCATCTTCCAGATGCCGGCGCGAACCCCTGCGATGACGGCCATGACCGCCGCCACGCTCGACAACATCTCCGACGGCCGGATGATCCTCGGCATCGGCTCCTCGGGCCCCCAGGTGGCCGAGGGCTGGCACGGACAGCCCTTCGCCCGGCAGCTGCAACGTACGCGCGAGTACGTGGAGATCGTCCGCAAGGCGCTGGCGCGCGAGCGCCTCGAGTACAAGGGTGAGATCTACGAGCTGCCCCTTCCCGACGGGCCTGGGAAGGCCCTCAAGCTCACGATCGGGCCAGTGCAGGAGCGCATTCCGATCTACGTGGCGGCTATCGGCCCGAAGAACACCCAGCTCACCGGCGAGATCGCGGACGGCTGGCTTCCCACCTTCTTCTCGCCGGAGCACGTGGGCGAGTTCCGCTCCCTGCTGGAGGAGGGAGCGGCCCGGGCAGGCAACGGCAAGGCGCTCGACGACTCGTTCGACATAGCCCCGATGGTGAACCTCTCCATCGACGACGACGTGGACCGCGCGCGCGACGCAATGCGTCCCGTGCTCGCCCTCTACGTGGGCGGCATGGGATCAAGGGACAAGAACTTCTACAACGCCCTCGTGCGCCGCTACGGGTTCGAGGAGGCAGCCGACGAGGTGCAGGAGCTGTACCTGTCGGGGAAAAAGGAGGAGGCGGCCGCGGCGCTCCCCGCCGAGCTGATCGACCAGACCTCGCTCTGCGGGCCAAAGGAGCTGGTGGCCGAACGGCTCGCCGTATACCGCGACGCAGGGGTCGGCACGCTCATCTGCACTCCGATGGCCTTCGACCCCGACGAGCGCAAGCGCATGATCCGCGACGTGGCGGAGCTTCTCTGAGAGCCCCGCCGGTCGCGGCGGACACGCCCGAGCCGCGCCGCTTTTTCATCGCCGCGTTCGGCGATCCCGGCCACGCCTTTCCCGCCATCGCGCTCGGGCGCGCCTTGGTGGCGCGCGGGCACGAGGTCTGCCTGCAGAGCTGGGACAAGTGGGCGCCCCACGCCGAGCGCGAGGGAATGACCTTCGACCAGGCTCCGGAATACGAGGTGTGGCCGCGCAAGCGCGCGCTCACGCCGTACGCGGCCGCGGTGAGGGCGGCTCAGAAGACCGTGGGAGTGCTCCAGTCGTTCGACCCCCACGTGGTGGTGGGCGACATCCTCACCGTGGCCGGCGGACTGTCGGCGCAGATCGACGAGCGCCCGTGGGCCACCCTCGTGCCGCACGTCCTGCCGACAAGCGAGCCGGGCTTTCCGCCCTACTCGGTGGGCGCGCGCCTGCCCCGTACGGCGCTCGGAGCGGCAGGTTGGGGGCTGATGCGTCCGCTGCTGCGTCGTGGCGAGGAGCAAGGCCGGCGCGAGCTCAATGGCGCTCGTGAGCGCGTAGGGCTTCCCCACCTCGAGTACGCCCACGGCGGCATCTCGCGCCAGCTTGCGCTGGTGGCCACCTTCCCGCAGCTCGAGTACCCGCGGCGCGAGCGACACCCGTCAGTCCGTGTGACGGGGCCGCTGCTGTGGGAGCAGCCCTTCGACGAGGTGGAGCTGCCGCCGGGCGACGATCCGCTCGTGCTTGTGGCTCCGAGCACGTCTCAGGACCCCGGCCATCGCATGCTGCGCGCGGCGCTGAAGGGTCTGGCCCGCGAGCCGGTGCGGGTGATCGGGACGATCAACAACCGGGAGCCGGCCTCGCCCCTGGAGGTTCCCCGCAACGCGCGCGTAGTGGACTGGCTCTCCTACGCGCGGACCATGCCCCGCTGCGCGGCGGTGATCTGCCACGCCGGGCACGGCACCGTGGCTCGCGCGCTGGCGAGCGGCGTGCCCGTCATTGGCTGTCCCGCGGCGGGCGACATGGCCGAGAACGCCGCCCGGGTAGCGTGGGCCGGGTGCGGGATCTCGTTGCCGCGGCGATTGATCACGCCCCGCGGTGTGCGGCTGGCCGCGCGCAAGCTGCTGGCCGATCCGAGCTACGCCGAGCGGGCTCGCGGGCTGCAAGCCTGGGCCGACGGCCACCCCGGAGGCACTCTGGCGGCCGAGGAACTCGAGACGCTCGCCGGCGCTGAGAGGCCCGGCTGAACTGGAGGGGTGGGACTCGAACCCACAACCGTCACCTTAACAGGGTGCTGCTCTGCCGATTGAGCTACCCTCCATCACCTGAATGGGGTATGGACCCAACGTAACGCCGTGGGCCCACTCTCCACCTCAGCGTGGCAATTAGAGCACAAGGTGGCACGCTGCGGCCTCGGCACGGGCCGGGTGTAGCCCGTCGCGCTGAGGTGCCTGGGGCACGCTAGGCCCCGTCCCCCATCCCCGCCAGCTCGTCCGCCGCGCCCGAAGCCCTCAGCATCTGCAGTGTCTTCACCTCGATCTGGCGCACCCGCTCGCGGGTCACGCCCACCTCGCGTCCTATGTCCTCGAGCGTCATCGGGCCGGCTGGGTCCAGGCCGTAGCGGAGCTCGATCACGCGGCGATCGCGATAGGGGAGTCTCGCGACTATGTCCTGCACGCCGGCGTCGCGGAGGATCCGGCCCACCTGCTCGTCGGGGCGGTCGGCGGGCGCATCCTCGATGAAGTCCCCGAGCTGGGCGGAGCCGTCCATGCCGCCCACGGGGGCCTCCAGCGACACAGGATCCTCGCCCATCTTCAGGAGCTCCTCCACCTTGTCGGGTGGCATCTCGACCTCCGCTCCGATCTCGGCCGGGGTCGGATCGCGTTCGAGACGCTGAGAGAGCTCGCGACGAGCCCGCGCCACGCGGGTCATCCGCTCCACCATGTGCACGGGGATGCGGATCGTGCGTGACTGGTCGGCCAGCGCCCGGGTCATCGACTGGCGGATCCACCAGGTGGCGTAGGTCGAGAACTTGAAGCCGCGTCGCCAGTCGAACTTCTCGACGGCGCGGATGAGGCCCATGTTGCCCTCCTGTACGAGATCGAGCAGGGTGAGGCCACGGCCCTGGTAGCGCTTGGCCACCGAAACCACGAGCCGAAGGTTGGCCTCTATGAGGGCGTTCTTGGCCGTCATATCGTTCTGTTCGATCCGCTTTGCCAGGCTCACCTCTTGGCCTTTGGTGAGCAGCGGCACCTTGCCGATGTTCTGCAGGTAGAGGCGCACCGCGTCCTCGACCCCGCCCGCGGGAGGAGCCACTCGCAACCCGGCGGTGACCACGCCCCCCTCGTCGAACTC
>JBBJNU010000121.1:0-5897 GCA_037721005.1 Thermoleophilaceae bacterium
GAGCGACGCGTAAGCGTCCTAAAGGATGCGGGCGAACTGGCGGACGACACGGTGCTCACCTACCTCAACCGCGCTTCGGACACGGTCTATGCGATGGCCCGTTTCGCCGACGACGACAACCCCGAGCTGTTCCAGGGAAGGAACTGATCAATGAGCATGCGAGCGATTGCCCGCCGTGATGGCGGTCTGAAGCACACGATCGAGGTGGGAGACCACCGCCTGACGGTGGACGAGGCAAAGGACTTGGGAGGCACCCACCAGGGTCCGAACCCCCAGGAGATGCTGGCAGCGAGCCTGGCCTCCTGCAGCGCGATCACGATGGAGATGTACGCCGAGCGCAAGGGGTGGGACATCGGGGAGGTGTCCGTGTCGGTGGACTACGAGCCCGCCCAGCGCGGATCGCCCACGAAGTTCGCGATGAGCGTCGGCTTCCCGAAGGAGCTTCCCGAGGATCAGCGCGAGAAGCTGATGCAGATCGTGGCCAAGTGTCCGGTGCACCGCACCCTCGAGGGCGAGGTCATGTTCGACGAGACGGTGGAAGAGCTGAGCTGAGGCCCAACGCTCTCGATCCGGAGGAGCTCGAGCAGCGTCTGCTCTCCCCGGAAGAAGCGGCGGCGATGGACGCGCCGGGCAAGACCGACGCCGCCGTGCTCATCCCCCTCTTCGAGGGCCCGGACGGGCCCACCGCCCTGTTCACCGAACGCCGTGCCGACCTTCGCCGCCACGCCGGAGAGATCTCCTTTCCCGGAGGGCGCCAGGACGAGCCCGACTCGGACCTTCGCTTCACCGCCCTGCGCGAGGCGCACGAGGAGGTAGGACTGGCCCCCGAGGCGGTCCGAGTGGTGGGGGCCCTACCGCCCGTGGGCACCTTCGTAACCGGCTACCGGGTGTTTCCCTTCGTTGGCCTGGTCGAGCCCGGGCAGGCCTGGGTCGCGCAGGAGACCGAGGTGGCCCAGGTACTGGAGCTCTCGCTCCGCGACCTGATCCGTGGGCACCAGAGCCAGCGGTTGCTGCGCAAGGGGGTGCCGATCAAGATGCCGACCTACGCCGTTGAAGGCCACTTCGTGTGGGGAGCCACCGCTCGCATCGTGGAGCACCTGCTCCAACGGCTCGGTCCGCTGACCTAGGATCGTCTCTCAGACGCCCTTCTCCACCGGCACGTTGACCATGTTGCCCCACTCGGTCCAGGAGCCGTCGTAGTTCTTCACGTCGTCCTGGCCGAGCAGCTCGTGGAGCACGAACCACGTGTGCGCCGAGCGCTCGCCGATGCGGCAGTAGGCGATCACGTCTGAGCCGTCGGTCACGCCCTTGGCGCCGTAGAGCTCGCGCAGATCGTCGGCGGACTTGAAGGTGCCGTCCTCCTGAACGGCCTGGGCCCACGGCACCGAGGCCGCGCCCGGGATGTGGCCGCCGCGCTGGGCGCCCTCCTGCTCGTAGCCGGCCATGGCGATCAGCTCGCCGGAGAACTCCTGGGGGGAGCGCACGTCCACGAGCTTCGTACCCGAGTCGAGAGCGGCGAGCACCTCCTCGCGTAGCGCGCGGATCGAGGCGTCACCCGGCTGGGCATTGAAGCTTGCGGCCTCGTGACTGGGGAGGTCGGTGGAGGTCGGCCGCCCCTCGGAGATCCACTTCTCGCGCGGGCCGTTCATCAGCTTCACGGCATGGTGCCCGTAGAACTTGAGGTACCAGTAGGTGTATGCGGCGAACCAGTTGTTGCGGTCGCCGTAGAGCACGACCGTGTGTTCGTTCGACACCCCACGGCTGCCGAACAGCCCGCCGAATTCGTCGGGGCCGAGGAAGTCGCGCTTGACCTGGTCCTGCAGGTCGGTCTTCCAGTCGAAGCCGATCGCCCCTGGGATGTGGGCCTCGGCGTACAGCCCCGGATTCTCGTCCACCTCGACGATGCGGATCGAGCTGTCGTCGAGATGGTCCTCGACCCACTGGGTGTCGACGAGAACGTCCTTTGCGTATTCGGCCACGTGGAGCCTCCCTCTAAGTCTTCAAAGTCGATTGGGAATCAGGTGTATTGATAGCACCCGACACGATGGCGCCAGACTCTGGACGAATGGCCAACACCGGTGTGCCCCGGGAGGCCTAGGCTAGGCTCGATGACCGGCACTTTCGAGGGCCATGCGAGCGTGCCGGCGAACGGATACGAGCCCCCTGGCTACGACGAGGCCTTCGAGGCCGACGGCAGCCCGCGAGCTCACTACGCCGATCTGATCGCAGGCCTGGGCGAAGTGGATCTCAGCGATCTCGGCGACCGGGTCACCCGCCTCATGGTCGACCAGGGCGTGCACTTCGGTGAAGGTCAAGGGTCGACCTTCCGGATCGATCCGATCCCGCGGATCCTCGAAGGCTCCGAATGGCTGGTGCTCGAGCGCGGCCTCGTGCAACGCATGCGCGCCCTGGCCGCCTTCGTCGCCGACGTTCACGGCGACCGCACGATCGTGGCCGCGGGCCGAGTGCCCGCGCGCGTGATCGAGTCCGCCGACGACTTCGAGCCCTGGATGACCGGGGTACAGCTTCCGCTGGGCGGCTACGTGGCAGGTCTCGACCTCGTGCGCGACTCCGACGCCGTGCTGCGCGTGCTCGAAGACAACATCCGCACACCGTCGGGAATGGCCTACGTGCTCGCCGCCCGCGAGGCGCTCGACCTCCATCTCGGCGTAACACCCGCGCCCGAAAGGGCGGACCCCTCCCCCGCCCTCGACATGCTGGGCGCCGCACTGCGCTCCGCCGCTCCGGAAGGGGTGCACGAGCCCAACGTCGTGGTGCTGTCCGACGGCCCGGAGAACAGCGCCTGGTTTGAGCACCAGAGGATCGCGCAAGCGCTGGACATCCCGCTGGTGTCGCGCGAGGACCTCCTCGTGGGCTCGGGGCGGCTGTTCGCCGAGCTCGGCGGCGCCAGACCGCAGCAGGTGGACGTGGTCTATCGCCGCACCAACGTGGATCGCCTTCGCGACGCTGCCGGCAGGTCCACGTGGCTGGCCGACTGCCTGCTGGCCCCGGTGCGCCGCGGCACCCTCAGCGTGGTGAACCCCTTCGGCTCCGGCGTGGCCGACGACAAGCTGGTGCACGCCTACGTGGAGGAGATGGTGCGCTTCTACCTCGGCGAGGAGCCCGTGCTCGAGTCGGTGCCCACGTACGACCTCGGCGAGCCCGACGTGCGCGAGAAGGCCCTCAGCCGCCTGGGCGAGCTGGTGGTCAAGCCGCGCAGCGGCCTCGGCGGCGAGGGGATCGTGGTCTGTCCCCACGCCTCGCCCGGCGACCGGGAGCTCATCGAACGACGCGTGAAGGACGACCCCGAGTCGTGGGTGGCGCAGGAGCTGGTGGCCATCTCGACCCACCCGACGGTGATCGACGGCCGGCTCGAGCCCCGCCACGTGGACCTGCGACCCTTTGTGGTCGGCGGCGGCGAAGGGGCGAAGGCCGTGCCCGGCGCACTCACCCGGGTGGCTTTCGGCGAAGGGAGCCTTGTGGTGAACTCCGCCCAGAACGGCGGGGCAAAGGACACGTGGGTGATGTCGTCGTGAAACCGCTGATCGGGGTGACCACCTCCGAGGTGCGGGTAGGCGAGCAGGTGGACCAGACCCCGCAGGGGGAGCCGCCGCGCCGCGAGATGGCCCTCGGACTGACCTACCTACGCGCGATCGAGACGGCGGGCGGGCTGCCCGTGGTCATTCCTCCGCTCGATTTGCAGGCCGTCGAACCGCTGCTCGACCGCTTCAGCGGTATCTGCCTCTCGGGTGGCCCCGACCTCGATCCGAGCGCCTACCGGGCCCGCCGCCATCCCAACCTGGGGCCGGTCGAGCCCGAGCTTGACCTCTTCGAGCTGGAGCTGGCCCGGCGCGCCGATGCCCGCGGCCTTCCCATCCTCGCCATCTGCCGCGGCGAGCAGGCGCTGAACGTTGCCCGCGGGGGGACGCTGCACCAGCACCTCCCGGACAGACCTCACACCACGCTCGAGCACCGCCAGCGCGCTCCGGCCCAGAAATCGACTCACGCGGTCGAGATCACGGCGGGCAGCCGCCTCGCTCGCCTGCTCGGCCGCCGCAACGCGAAGGTGAACTCCTTCCACCACCAGGCGGTGGACCGGCTCGGCACCGGCCTGCGCGCCGTGGCGTGGTCCCCCGACGGCGTGATCGAGGGAGTTGAGGCTCCGGGACGCGAGTTCGTGGTGGGCGTGCAGTGGCACGCGGAGACGCTCGTGCACCGGCGCGACAACGCGGCGCTCTTCGCCGGCCTCGTGGAGGCCGCCGCGCGGCGCAGCGCCCGGCCGGCGCTGGTGCGTGCCGCGTGAGCGCCCTGCCCGAGTGGGCACGGTGGAAGGAGGGCTCGGAGTACACGCTCGGCGCCGAGGAGGAGGTGATGCTCCTCAACCCTCACGACTGGTCGCTCGCTCAGCAGGTGGACCGTGTGCTCCCACAGCTCTCCGAGGACCTCTCGGGGCATGTGACCCCCGAGACCCACCGCTCGGCCCTCGAGATCACCACCGGCGTGCACCAGCGCGCCGACGGGATCTACGACGAGCTGCTCGCCCTGCGGAGCAAGCTCAAGTCGGAGCTCATGCCGCTCGGCCTCGACGTGGCGAGCGCGGGCACCCACCCCACCACCGTGTGGCACGAGACCGTGGTCTCAACCCATCCGCGCTACGAGCTGGTGTACGGCTCGATGCGCGAGCTGGCCCGCCGCGAGCCCACCTTCGCCCTGCACGTGCACGTGGCAGTGCCCGATCCCGAAAAGGGCATCAAGCTGGTGAACCGGATGCGGGCGCATCTGCCATTGCTGCTCGCGCTGTCGGTGAACTCACCGTTCTGGCAGGGCCGCGACACCGGCCTCGGCTCCGCGCGCACCCCCCTCTTCCAGGCCTTCCCGAGGGTGGGCATTCCGCGGGAGTTCTCGGACTACGCCGACTGGGCCGAGGCCGTCGACCTGCTCATCCGCTGTGACGCCTTCCCCGAGGCCACGTTTCTCTGGTGGGACGTTCGGCCGCAGCCGCGCTTTGGCACGGTGGAGGTGCGCATACTCGACGCCCAGACCACCGTGGCGGAGACCACCGCTCTGGCCGCCCTCGTGCAGTGCATCGCCCGGCTCGAGGTGGAGGAGGGATACGTGTCAGATCAGCTCGTGCACAACCAAGAGGCCCTCGACGAGAACCGCTTCCTGGCTGCGCGCGACGGCATGCACGCGGAGCTCATCCATCCCGGCAAGGAATGTCGGGTGCCGGCCCTCGAGCTGCTCGGCGGGCTGCTCGAGGCGTGCGAGGCGCACGCGTCCGACCTGGGCTGCACGACCGAGCTGCGCACCGTCTCGTCGATGGCGGGTCGCACCGGTGCTCAGCGCCAGCTCGACATCGTCCGCAGCGGCGGCGGCCTCGGAGGCCTAGTCGGGGACCTGGCCGGGGCCTTCACGCGAGAGGGCTACTCAGTGGACGACCTGTCTCACGGCGGGCCGCTGGCTTCCGCGGGGCCCGGGCGCGGCAACTGAGATTCAACAGGCGGTAGTCACGATCAGGCGGGTAGCGAGGAGGGGCACGCTCCAAACTCGAAAAGCCCACATGATCCTCCGCATCGACCGCCTGCAGACCGAGCTTCCGCCGCCGTCCGACCCTGACCCAGACGGCGCCTCGAACGTTCAGGAGCTGCTGGGCGGGAAGTTCGGCGAGATGTCGACCTTCATGAACTACACCTACCAGTCGTTCAACTTCCGCGGGCGGGAGAAGGCACGGCCGTTCTACGACCTGGTGTCGAGCATCGCCGCCGAGGAGTTCGGCCACATCGATCTGGTGGCGCACACCATCGGCACGATGCTCACGGGCGCCTCGATCGGCGAGGCAGCGGGCGTGCGCAACACGCAGCAGTTCATCGCCGGAGGCCAGGGCGCGCTGTGCCAGG
>JBBJNU010000122.1:0-5862 GCA_037721005.1 Thermoleophilaceae bacterium
CTCTCGGCAACGCCCAGCGACAGCTCGGGAAAAGCGAGTCGGCCGAGCACGTGGTCGAAGTCTCCGTGGGTGGCCAGCAGCGCCGTCGGGGTAAAGCCAGCCTGCCCGAGCACCGCGGGCAAGAGCTCCAGCTCGTCGGGGAAGTACGGCGAGTCGATGAGCATCGCCTCGTCGCCCACCCGGACGGCCGTGGCCGTGGTCTGCCAGAGCAGGCTGGTGACCACGATCGCGTCGCGGTGGACCGAGACCGCGCGCACGCCGCGCGCCTAGACGGCGTCGAGCAGCTTGCCCGCTTCGCGGAAGCTCTTGACCTCCGCGGTGGGCTTCTTCTGACCGGGCTCGAGCTCGTAGCCGTGCCGGTTCACCCAAATCACCGCGACCTTCTGTGCGAGGCACGGCTCGATATCGGTGGGATAGCCACTCCCGATGTGCACCCAGTGCTTCTTCTTCTTCTCGATGCGGCGCGCGCACTCCCTGAAGTGGGCGGGGTCGGGCTTGTAGGAGCGCACCTGCTGGGCGGTGACCACGAGGTCGAGGTCGCCACGCAGGTGGCGACGGGTGGCGCCTAGCAGCTTGTCGTCGATGTTGGCGAGGATGCCCACCTCGTACTTCTTGGCGAAGCGCTCGAGCTGAGCATTGGTCTCGCGGAAGGGCAGCCAGCGCGGCACGCTGTCGGGCAGGAACTGCGCGCGCGAGGACTCGAGCTCCCAATCCATCTCGGCGGCAACCTTCACGGCGGTCCGGCGCAGCACTTCCGCGTAGAGCTCGTAGGAGCCGCTCTGAATCTCGCGCTGGATCTCGATGAAGCGGGGCACCAGCTGGTCGCGATTGATCGTGAAGCCGTCGCGGTCGGCCTCCTTCTGGAAGGCCTCATACACCCCCGTCTCCCAGTCGATGAGCGTTCCGTAACAGTCGTAGGTGACGAATTTGACGTCTTTAGGGAGTGGCACGGCGGGCCATGATACGCGGCAGCCGGGAGGAGCGCATGTGGATTGCGGGCGGAGCGCAGCTTTCCCCGATCGGCGAGCACCGCACCGACTCCTATACCCTCCCCGCCGCTCATGGACCTGCTCGAGTACCAAGGCAAGCGCCTCTTCGCCAAGCACGGCGTGCCCGTTCCCGAAGGCAGGGCCGCCAAGACCGTCGAGGAGGCTGTGGACGCCGCCCAGGCGCTCGGCTTCCCGTGCGTGATCAAGGCCCAGGTGCTGGTGGGCGGTCGCGGCAAGGCCGGCGGCATCAAGGTCGCTCAAGACCGCGGCGAGGCCGAGGAGCACGCGCGAGCCATCCTCGGCATGGAAATCAAGGGCTTCGAGGTACACGAGCTCTACGTGGAGGCCGCAAGCGAGATCGATGAGGAGTACTACGCCGCTTTCGTGTTCGACCGCTCCGCCAAGAAGCCCATGGCCATGTTCTCGAAGATGGGCGGGATGGACGTGGAGCAGGTGGCCGAGACCGATCCCGAGGCCATGCGCAAGGTCCACGTGGATCCGCTCATCGGCTTCCAGGACTTCCACGGACGCCGGCTGGCCTACGAGGCGGACATCGCCCCCGACGTGATCCGCCCCGTCGGCGCCCTGCTCTCCAAGCTCTACGACGCCTTCGTGGCTGAGGACGCGATGCTCGTGGAGGTGAACCCGCTGCTCATCACGAAGAGCCGCGAGGTGGTGGCTCTCGACGCAAAGGTCACCCTCGACGCCAGCGCACTGTACCGCCACCCCGACTCGGCCGAGTTCCGCACCACGGTGGGGGTCGATCCCCAGGAGGCCATGGCTCGAGAGCGCGGCCTGACCTACGTGGCGCTCGACGGCAACATCGGCATCCTCGGCAACGGCGCCGGGCTCGTGATGTCCACCCTCGACGTGGTGGCCCAGGCGGGCGGTAAGCCGGCCAACTTCCTCGACGCCGGTGGGGGATCGAAGGCCGAGGCCATCACCCAGGCCGTCGAGGTCATTCTCTCCAACGCCAACGTGAAGGCTGTGCTGTTCAACATCTTCGGCGGCATCACCCGGTGTGACGAGGTGGCGCAGGGACTGATCGAGGCCTTTGCTCAGATCAACCCCACCGTGCCCTTCGTGGTGCGCCTGGACGGCACGAACGACAAGGAGGGCCGCGCGCTGCTCGCCCAGGCCGACCTGCCGAACGTGCACACGGAGTCGACCATGCTGGGCGCCGCTCAGAAGGTCGTCGAGCTGGCTCGCTGATGTCCGTTCTCGTCGACAAGGACACCAAGCTCTGCGTGTCGGGCATCACCGGCCGCGAGGGCACCTTCCACACCCTGAACAACAAGAGCTACGGCACGCAGGTCGTGTCGGGGGTCACGCCCGGCAAGGGCGGCCAGGACGTGGAGGGCATCCCCGTGTTCAACACCTTCCACGGCGCCGTCTCCGAGACGGGCGCCAACACCGCGATGATCTTCGTGCCGCCGCGCTTCGCCGCCGACTCGATCCTCGAGGCCGAGGACGCGGGCGTCGAGCTGATCATCGCCATCACGGAGGGCATCCCGGCTCACGACGAGATGAAGGTCTACAACCACATCGAGCGCGGCTCCTCGCGGCTCGTGGGCCCCAACTGCCCGGGCATCCTCTCCCCCGGCAAGGCCAACGTGGGGATCATTCCCGCCGGCTTCTTCTCGGAAGGCAACGTGGGCCTGGTCTCGCGCTCGGGAACCCTGACCTACCAGATCGGCAACGAGCTGGCCGGCAAGGGCTTCGGCAACTCCTCGATCGTGGGCATCGGCGGCGACCCCGTGCCGGGCTCGAGCTTCATCGACATCATCGAGCTCTTCGAGGCCGACCCCGAGACGGAGCTGATCGTGCTGAGCGGAGAGATCGGCGGCGACTCCGAGGAGCAGGCCGCCGAGTACATCGGCGAGCACGTCTCGAAGCCGGTGGTGGCCTACATCGCCGGCTTCACCGCTCCCCCCGGGAAGACGATGGGTCACGCCGGCGCAATCGTGTCGGGCTCGAAGGGCACCGCGGCGGCAAAGGCCGAGGCCCTCGAGGCCAAGGGCGTCCGGGTGGGCCGGACCCCGACGGAGGTCGCGGAGATCGCAGTCGAAGTGCTCGGCGCCTAGCACCTACGATGGGGCCATGGGCCTCCGGGGACGCGCCGGTTTGCTGTCGATGCTCGTCGGCTCTCTCTCCTTGGTCGCCTGCGGGGGCGGCGATGGGGGCGGACCAGACCGCGCCGAACAAGGGGTCTCGCTCGCGGAGTACGTCAAGCGGGCCGACCGGCTATGCCTCGCCGGCCGCAACCGCGTGCGTGCGGAACTGGCTCCGCTCCAGGAAGCCGCCGCTGAGGACGGCAGGTTCACACGAGCGGAAGCGATGCGGCTCAACTCAGAGGGAGCGAAGCTCGCGCGCCCATTGCTGGAGGAGCAGGAGGCCATTCCCAAACCCGACGACAAGCGCAGCGACGTGGAGGACTATCTGAAGGCCAACCGCGACACGATCGAGGCCTTGGACAGGGCAGTGGTGAGCTTCGAGCGGGGCGATGTCGACGAGGCAAACGCCGAGCTTCAACGCAACCGGCAGCTGGCCTTTGAGATCACGCGCGCCGCCGGGGCCGTCGGATTCAAGCAGTGCGGCAGCGAGTTCGGGAAGAACGCTCCGTAGGTCCCCCGACGGCGCTCACCGCGACGCGCGAGGAATCTTCTCTATCGGCACCCGCATGACACTGGCGCCGCTGTGGTTGCGATTGCCGTCGGCGGGCTCGCGCGAGATCTCGAGGAAGCGGTAGCGGTCGGCCTCGGGCGGCAGGGGCGGATTGACCGAGAAGGTGCCTGCTCGCGAGCCGCTGAGCTCCTGGGCCTCGGACACCGAGTTGTAGAGCCACACCACGTAGCCGCCGTCCGACACCCGCGGGAGGCCGCGCACGCGGAGCCGCAGCTTGGGATCGCCGTCTCCCACCACGATCTGGGCTGTGGCCCGGCCCGGGCTGCCGCCCAGCGGGTCGAGTTTCACGGGCGCAACTCTCACCGGAGCCGTCGCCCTGGCTCCGGGCTCCGGTGCGGGGCCGGCCGGTCCTGCGTTCTCGGGGCCGTCCCCGTTGGAACCGAGGGCCAGCGCAAGGGCTACCACCGCCGCAATCATCAAACCTCCCGCGAGCGCCCAAACCAGACGGCGAGGCCCGCGGCCCGGTGAGGGTCCGTCACCGGCGGGTTCCTTGGGGGGCGGCTCGGCCTCCCGGGGAGGCTCGGCCTCGGGCGGCGGCTCTTCACCCCTCAGCGTCCCGACGAGCGCGGCCCTCTCGGCCGGGGACTCGACACCCAGCGATTCGAGCACTGCCCTGCGCCGCTGCCGCAAACGCTGCGCATCGCCCCCCAGCATGCTCGCGAGGTCGTCATCGGGGATGCCGCGGACCATCGAGAGCTCGAGCAGCGCCCGGCTCTCGGGGTCGAGCTCGGCCAGGGAGGCGGAAATCCGGTCCGCGCTCACGGGTACTCTTTTCCCATGCTGCGGGCAAAGACGAAAATAGCTCGGGTGGTCGCGATGGGCATGGCGCTCGGCTCGATCCTACTTTCGGCTCCGGTTGCCCAATCAGCCGCCGCCACCGAGGTGCGCTTCCTGAACGCCGTTCCCGGCGCAGAGGGAGCGGAGCTGCGGGTGACCGGCGCCGGTTCCTCCGAGCCCGTTCGCTTCGGGGAGGCCACCGAATACCTCAAATCCTCCGCGCGCTCGGTCAAGGCCACCGTGGTGGCCGACGGCCCACGGCTCGGCCCTGTCACCGAGGTCCCGGCCGAAGGCCGGCACACGATCGTCGTCCGCGGTTCGGGGGAGAACCTCGAGACCACCCTCGTCAAGGACGGCGAGGCGGCGCCCAGCCGCACCAGGTGGCGCATCGTGCACGCCGCACCAGAGATCGACGAGGCCGAGTTCGTGCTCGGCGACCGGGTGGTCGGGCGCCTCGAGGCCGGCGCCGCCACTGGCTACGAGACCGTAGAGCCGGGCACCTACAGCCTCGCCGCACGGCGGCCAGGGGACAAGGACGCGCTGGTCAAGAGCCCCACCGTCGACCTCGTGGCGGGCACGGCCCAGACGGCGTACCTCGTGGGCAGCGGCGGCGAGGCCACCCGCTTCGTGGTACTCCAGGACGCCGCCTCGGCCCCGGAGGTCGCACCCGACACAGGGTTGGGCGGGCCCCGCTCCGGCGACGGTCAGGCCTGGCTGCTGGCGCTCCTCGCGGCCGCGGTGGCCGGCGCCGCCGGGGGCTTGGCCTACTCCCACCGCGCGCGCGGCTGAGGTCCATGTGAGGCGGATCCGGTTGGGCCTCTTCGCGGCGATCGGGCTCCCGGCCGCCACGGCCGGGGCCACGGTCCTACTGCTCTCAGGAGGCGCCCACGGACGCCCCGCCAGCCTGGATCGCCTCCCGCCTCTGGTGTCCGAACAGCTCGCATCGTCACCCCTCGCGGCCTACCAGCTCGCCCGGGCCGCCGAGGTGCAGGCCGGAACGCCGCCGGCCACTCGCGCGCGCGGACCCCGTCCGGCGCCGCCGCGCAGCATCTCCATCCCCAGCGCCGGGGTGGAGGCGCACGTCGAGCCCGTGGCCGCGCGCGAGGGCGCGTTGCGGGTGCCCGAGGTGGGCCGCGCCGGCTGGTATGACGCCGGCCCCCGCCCGGGAGAGGTGGGCAGGGCGGTGATCATCGGCCACCTCGACACCCGTGAGGGTCCCGGCCTTTTTGCCCGCGTCCCCAGCCTCGAGCCCGGCGCGGCCATCGCCGTCACCGACCGCCGTGGCACCGAGCACCGCTACACGGTGATCGGCACCACCCAGGTGGAGAAGAGGCGCTTCCCCGCAAACGAGGTGTACGGCGGCGCGAGGGCGCCCGTGCTCGTCCTGGTGACCTGCGGAGGCCCCTTCGTG
>JBBJNU010000123.1:0-5861 GCA_037721005.1 Thermoleophilaceae bacterium
GCCGACGTGTGCGGACGCACACGAGGCGACCGATGACAAAGCCAGGCGCGGCCTCAGCCGCGCCGGCGGAGGAGTGAGATTGTGGCGGCGACACCGCCGCCGATCACAAACCCCGCGATGGCGGCGCCGGCCAGGGCGGCCTCGCGATTCTCGACAAGGCTCCGGCGCCAGTTCGTGACCTCGGTGACCTTCGAACGAAGGTCGTTCACCGAGAACGCGAGCTCCTTACGGGTGTCCTCGATGGAGGCGCGGATCTGCTCGGGAGTTTGGCCCGCCGGGCTCACGACGAGACCTCCTCGGATCGGTTGGGACGGTCGTGGGAGCGTTCTAGCTGGTCGCGTTGAGCTCCCTGGCGCTCGAGGCTCTGGCGCGTGAGCTTGGCCTGCTCGATGGCGAGCTCGGGCGTAGGCGGACCTTCTGACAGCCACTTCTTGGCGAGCAGGCCGGCGATGGCTCCCAGCACGATGAGCAAGAAGGTGACGATGGCAAAGCCCGCCCAGGGATCCCATCCGAAGATGTCGCTGATAAGCCAGGCAAGCGTGTGAAGCGCCATCACGAGCGCGAAGATCAGGAAGGCTCCGGCCGCGGCGCCGACCGCTGCGCCCTTTCCGAGGGTCTTGACCTTGCCCGTGACCTCGGCCTTGGCCAGCTCGATCTCCTGGCGCACCAGCAGCGAGGCCTTCTCTGAGACCTCCTGGACGATGTCGCCGAGGCTCTTCTCGGACCCGTTTCCCGATTGCGGGGTCACTTGCCCAGCACCCTCAGCACGGTGGCGACGAGCAGTCCCCCGGCGAACGCCGCGCCCACGTAGACCTCGGGGCGCTGCGCGAAGGCATTCTGGCTCTCGCCGGCCGCGTCAGCCGCGGCGGGCGATCCCGGGGAAGGGGTGTCGGGTCCTGTGGCGCCGTAGGCCGCCATCAGTCAAAGCCTGGCGGATCTTCGTCGAAGGCCCTCTTCCAGATGAGGGTGGCCACGCGGTCGGCGAGGATGGTGGTGAGCGCCCCCACCCCGGCGAGCAGGCCACTCCACATCAACCGCTTTACGAGTTCGTTGTCCATCCCGGCCCGAGATTCAACCAGACACGGCCGGGGCGTTGGTGCCCGTCGTTTCGAGGCCGCCACAGATCGCATCCACCACGAGTCCCTTCGCGTGCTCGAACTCCTCCTCGGTACGGGGCAGGAGGTCGAAGATCCACGCCGTGAGCACCTGCTCGATCGCGCCGTAGAAGCACATGGCGGCGAACTCGGACGTGATGGTGAGCTTGAACGAGCCGTCGTTGCGAGCGCTTTCCACGATGCCGGCGATGCCCTCGTAGGCCTCACGGATCTTGGCCAGGTGCAGCCGGCCGAACGAGTTGGCGGCCCGCGTGACCTCCACGATGATCACCTTCATCAGGTCGGGCTGGTTGCTGTAGGAGTCGATGATGAAGCTGGCGACCATGTAGAGCTTGTCGCGCGCCGGGATCTCGCGGGCGTCGATCTCCGCGATGGCGTCGAGCATGATCTGCCAGCGCTCGAGGAAGAGCTCGTTGAGGATCTCCTCCTTCGAGTCGAAGTAGTGGTACACGAGCCCGTAGGCCACGCCCGCCTCGTCCGCGACATCGGACACCCGGCAGTGGTGGAAGCCCTGGCGGGCGAACACGGTGATTGCAGCGTCGAGGATCATCCGCCGCTTGTCGGGGGCGCCTGCCCGTACGGCACGCGAGGAAGCCATCAGACGCCGACCTCCTCGGGCCATCTATACGCGGAGGGCACGCGGTTGGCGAGGCTGGGCAACGATTCGCGCACCTCGTCCTGCCGGGCGAAGTCCAGGTCGGCAGTGACCACACACTCCTGGTCCGCCGCCCGCGCAAGCACCTCGCCCCACGGGTCCACTATCTGCGAGCCGCCGAAGCTCTCGTTGCCGGGGGGGTGCGCGCCGATCTGGTCGGCGGCGATCACGAACGCCTGGTTCTCGATCGCGCGGGCGCGGATGAGGGTGTCCCAGTGGGCCTGGCCGGTGGTCTTCGTGAACGCGGCGGGCACGATCAGGATCCGGGCGCCGCGGATGGCGAGGATGCGGTAGAGCTC
Organism: Thermoleophilaceae bacterium; assembly: GCA_037721005.1. Classification (GTDB taxonomy): domain Bacteria; phylum Actinomycetota; class Thermoleophilia; order Solirubrobacterales; family Thermoleophilaceae; genus JAAYBF01. The sequence continues at coordinate 2,070 of JBBJNU010000123.1, forward strand.
GGGAAAGCGCAGGTCGTAACACACGGTGAGACCGAGTCGCGCCTCCTCGGCCTCGCTTGTGACCACCTCGTCGCCAGCCTCCTGGGAGGTGGACTCCCGGTAAGCCTTGCCGGCCACGGTCACGTCGAACATGTGGATCTTGCGGTACACGCCGCGCACCTCGCCGCCGGGGCCCACGTGCACGCTGGTGTTACCCAGCTTGTCGTGACCCTCGCGGCGCTCCACGAACGAGCCGGCCACAAGATCCACCTTCAGCTCACGCGCCGTGTCACGCGCCCAGCGCACGGTGGGGCCATCGAGCGGCTCGGCGCCCGCCTCGTAGTGATCGTGGGTGCCCAGCAAATTGAACTTCTCGGGCAGCACGATCAAGCCCGCGCCGTCGGCGGCTGCCTCCCGCGTCAGGCGGTCGGCCCGCTCCAAGTTGCGGTCCTTGTCCTCGGTCGAGTTCAGCTGTACGGCAGCTGCGCGCATCTGTTCCCTCTTGCAGATTGACTGGTCAGTCAGGCGAGTGTACCGCGGGAAACCGCTGGCACAGGGTGGCGTCGAGACCTTGAGAAGGGAGTACTAGTCTCGACGCCGTGCAGGACGAGGACTCCGACCTTCGCGCGGGCGTCCGCGCCGCTCTTCCTCTCCTGTTTCCCACGCTCGCGGTGGGCATCTCCTTCGGAGTGCTGGCGGAGCCCGTGATGGGTTCGGTGGCGCCGATCGTGATGTCGGTGATCGTGTTCGCGGGCTCGGCCCAGTTCGCCGCGCTCAGCGTGCTCGCAGCCGGCGGCGGAGCGCCCGCAGCGATCACCGCCGGGCTCCTGATGAACACCCGCTTCCTGCCGATGGGCTTCGCCGTGGCGCCCGCCCTTCGCGGCGGACCGCTCAAGCGCGCGGCTCAGGGTCAGGCGGTGATCGATACGTCGTTGGCGCTCGCCAGCCGAGGCGAGCGCGGATTCGATCGTGGTCTGCTCGTGGGAGCCACGATTCCTCAAGCCGCCTGCTGGATCAGCGGAACGGCGATCGGCGCGCTGGGGGGATCTGTGCTCTCCGAACCCGAGCGCTTTGGCATCGACGCCATCTTTCCCGCCTTCTTCCTCGCCCTTCTTGTCAAGGAGGCCCGCAGAGGCCTTGCCCTTGGGGTCGCCCTGGCCGGCGGACTGGTCACGCTCGCTCTGCTGCCCTTTCTGCCCCCAGGCCTGGCGGTGATCGCGGCCTTCCTCACCGCGTTGGTGGGGCTGAGGCGACCGTGAGCGAGGTGTGGATCACGATCGGAGTGCTGTGCGTTGGCACGGTGGCGATCAAGTCGGCGGGGCCGCTCATGGTCGGCGGCCGGGTCCCCAGCGATCGGACCCTTGCCGTGCTGTCGCTCGTGGCCCCTGCCCTGCTGGCCGCGCTCGTGGTTTACGAGACGGTTGGCGGTAGGGCCGGCGGGGTGGAGATCGACGAGCGCCTTGCCGGCGTGGGCGCCGCGGCGGCCTGCCTGGCCGCGAAGCTCCCCCTGGGCGTGGTGGTGATCGCGGCGGCGGCCGTGACGGCGCTCGCCCGGGCGCTCACCGGTTAGCGAGAGGAGCGCAGCCGGATCCGGGAGGAGCGCAGCCGGATCGGTGATCCGGCGAGCACCGCACCGAGTCATCCGGCGAGCACCAAACGAGGGTCTCAGTCCTTCTTTTCCTTCTTCTCCAGCTTCGAAGTGTCGCGCGGCTCGAGGAAGGGCTCGTCGAGCGGCGCTCTCTCTCCTGCTTCGCGCTGCTGGCTGCGCTGCAGCTCGGAGTTGAACTCCGCCCCGAAGAGGATCGCGATGTTCGTAATCCACAGCCAGACCAAAAAGGCGATGACCCCGCCGATCGACCCGTAGGTCTTGTTGTAGCTCGCGAACTGGCTCACGTAGAGGGCGAAGAGCAGCGACGCGATGATCCAGATCACCACCGCCACGATGCCCCCCGGGCTCACGAACTTGAACCCCGGCTGCTTCACGTTCGGCGCCGCCCAGTAGAGGAAGGCGAACAGGAACGAGACCAGCAGGATGATCACGGGGATCTTTGCGATGTCCCAGATCGTGACCGCCGTGTCGCCGACGCCGATCACCTTGCCGACCTCTTGGGCCAAGGGGCCCGAGACCGTGACCGCTACGGCGATCACCACCAGCAGCAGGATCAGCACGAGCACGATGCCTATCTGCTGGGGCTTGAGCTTCCAGACCGGCCGCCCCTCCTCCACGTCATAGATCGCGTTCGACGCGCGTGTGAAAGCGCTCACGTAGCTCGACGCTGAGTTCAAGGCCAGGAGAAGGCCGATAACGAAGGCGAAACCGGCAGCGCCCTTGGAGCTGGCCAGCCCCTCGATCGCGCTAGTGAGAATCTCCTTCGCCGGTCCGGGTGCGACCTTGCCGACGTTCTCGATGAGCGGGTCAGTGGCCGACGAGCCCACGAGCCCGATGATCGAGACGAGAGCTATGAGGGCGGGGAAGAGCGCCTGAACCCCGTAGTAGGTGAGCGCGGCGGCCCAGTCGGTGATGTTGTCCGCAGAGAATTCCTTGAAGGTGCGCTTGAGCGTGTCCTTCTTGGACGTGCCACCGAGGTCGGTCGGACTGTCGGGGGCGCGGCCATCGGGGGCCCCGCGGTTGTCCCGTTTTGCCTCGACGGTCTCCCGGTCGTCTTCGTGCTCAAGCGCCATGGTGCTCCTTACCTCGATGCCGCTAGGACAGGTCAGTCGCCGGGCCAGACGCCGGTGAGCTTCTCGAAGCCCTGGGCGCCCTTGCGGTGGATCACGGCCTTCACGAGGGCGAAGATCGCCCCCTGCAGCGCCGCCGCGGGGAGAATCTCCTTCCAGCCGTACTCGCTCTCCTTCGCCGAAGGCGCGTCCTCCTCGTTCGCGACCAGCTTCCAGATCTGCTTGAAGATCTGGCCGCCGATGAGGCCGCCGATCACGCCGAAGATGACCCCGAAGGGTGTATAGAGAGCCTTTATGCCTAGTCCCTTCTCCTGAGGAAGAAGATGAGTAGCAGGAGAGCGAGGAGGCCGCCGGCGCCGGCCGCGACCGGCGTGGGATTCTCCTTGGCCTTGGCCTGGTAGCCGGAAACCTTGGCCTTGGCCTGGTCCTGCTGACCGCGTAGCTGGTCCTTGCGCTCGTCGACCTTGGCCTTGGCCTGGGTCTTCACGTCGGCCTTCGCGCTCAGCGCCTCCACGGTGTCACCCAGCTCCGCGCGCGTCTCTTCGATCTGCTTGCGAAGCTCATCCTGGTCTTCGGGCAGATCCTCCTTGGCGGGGGCAGCCTCGACTCCGACGGGGCCGGGAGTGGCCTCGGTGCCGTCCTTGGTCTGATCGTTACCTGACCCTGTGGTGATGGGGTCTTCGGTGCGAGCCTCGTCGGGCTTCGTGCCCGGCTTGGAATCGCCGGCGGCAACCGCCCCGACGTCGTCCGGGTCCTTGCCCGACGGTCCGTTCGGACTCATGAGCTTGCCCTTCCCTTCACTTCGTCGATGTCCTTTTGCGTGCTGGCGATGGCCTGTTCCGGTTTCGGCGGGCCTGCCTCATCGACCTGCTTCTTGCCCGTGAGACCAAGCACGCCGGCCACGGCGGCCAGCACTACCGTCACGATGAGCGCCGCGATCCACGGCTCGAGAAAGGTGGCGAGCAGGAGGATCAGCGTGGTGATGAGTGCCCCAAGGGCGTAGGCAGCCACGAGGCCGGCCCCGCCGAAGAGACCACCGGCCATGCCGAAGCGCTTGCCCTTCTCCTTCATCTCGAGCTGGGCCAGCTGCATCTCCTGGCGCACGAGCGTGGCCGTGTGCTGGGAGAGCTGCTG
>JBBJNU010000124.1:0-5856 GCA_037721005.1 Thermoleophilaceae bacterium
TCGCTCGCCGACCGTTGACCAGGCGAGTCCCAGCGTCGGCAACACTACGAGTGAGCACGGCCTGTGTCACAGGCCGGCTTCGACCTACGAGGAGGAACTGCATGGCAGAGGTGGAGATCACGGTGCGCGAGAACGGGCCCCTTTTGGTGAAGGGCCCAATATCGCTCAGCGACGCGGACGGGAACGCCTACGAGGTGGAGGCAGGCAAGCCGGTCGCGCTCTGTCGCTGCGGCGGCTCCACGACCAAGCCGTTCTGCGACGGCACGCACTCGAAGGCCGGCTTCGAGGCCGCCGAGCGTGCTGTGGCCGAGGCCGAGGCTGAGACCTCCTGAGCGCTCCGCACGAAGCGAGCCAGTCGGGCGGCTGAGGGAATAGGCTCGAGCGCCAACGTGGGCGGATCGTGCTCGGCCAGCCAGGCGGAGACGATGCGGATCTCGTCCACCTCGTCCGGCGCGACCGCCCGCGCGACTGGGCGCTCGAGCACCGCAGCCGTGCGCCGGGAGAGCTCCGCCGGGTCGCGCGGCGCGGGACCCCAGTCGGCCACTCGCCCGCCCGAGACCCAGACGGCGTCGTAACGTTCCTCGACGGGGTGGCGGGCGAGCACCAGGCGTGGGCCGGCGTGCACCGAGCGCAGCATGCCGCCCAGACGGCGCAGAAGCGACTCGAGGCGTTCGCGCCGGCGCAGGAGCGCCGCCGCTCGCTCGTAGCGCCGGGCCGCCGAGGCGGCGTCCATCTCGGCGTCGAGATGTTCGATGAGCCGCTGGGCGGCGCGCGGCCCCTCGAAGAGGCCGAGCGCGGCGTCGACCTGCCTGCGGTACGCGTTGGGGTCGAGGTCGCCGAGGCAGGGCGAGCAGCACTTGCCCATCTGCCCGTACACGGACGGGTGATCACGGCGGCGCAGCGACCGCCCGCAGTGGCGCAGGCGGAAGAGCGAGGTGAGGTGGTCGGCCAGCTCAGTCGCGGGGGCGCGCCCGCGAATGGGGCCCACGCTGATGGCCCGGCCCTCGGCCGGCTCCGGCGATACCTCCAGCACGGGGTAGGCGATGTCCAGCCGGCAGCGCAGGTAGACCCACCGGTCGGTGCGCTTGAGGGCGGTGTTGCCGGGTGGACGCCATTCCTTGATCAGCCGGTTCTCGAGCACGAGGGCGCCAAGCTCGGAGTGGGTGGCCTTGTAATCCACGATCTCGGCGCGTTCGGTCCACCCGGCGGGGGCGCAGAAGTGCGACCGCGCGCGTGTGCGCAGCGACACCGACTTACCCACGTAGAGGGGGCGGCCGCGCTCATCTCGGAATATGTAGACACCTGGATCCTGAGGCAGCTGGGAGAGATCGGGGCGCTGCGTCGGCGGACGCCGCCGGCCGGCCTTCGGCTTGGCGGCTCGGCCACGGGAGCGCAAGAGCGTGACGGCATCGCCCACGGTCGCGGCGTGGGCACAGAGCCGTCCGAAGAGGGCGCAGAGGATCCTTGCGCAGGTGAGCGCGTCGGGGAGGGCTCGGTGGGTCGTCCCCACCTCGATGCCGAGTGAATCGGCGAGCAGGGAGAGCTTGCGCTGGCGCACGAGTGGGGCGAAGCGCCGAGCCAGAGCGACGGTGCAGATCACGGGCGGAGCCGGCCAGTCGAGCCCTGTGCGTTCGAAGGCCTGTCGGAGCACCCGCCGGTCGAAGCCCGCATTGTGGGCAACGAGCACGCGGCCCTCCATCATCTGGCCCAGCCGAGGCAGCACCTCCTCGGCGGTGGGCGCACCGTCGACCATGTGCTGGGTGATGCCCGTAAAGCGCTCGATCCCGCGTGAGAGGGGGTGCTGCACCTTCACGAGCGACTCCCAGCTCTCGTGCACCTCCCCGCCCCCAACGACCACGGCGCCGACCTCGGTGACTTCGCACCCTTCGCCGCCACGGCCATTCGTCTCCGTATCAACGGCCAGTAGCTCGGCTGCGGCCAGCGGCTGTTCGAGCAGATTCACGGCCAGGCATCGAAGCGAGAGCAACGGACGGCCTGCACGGGTGCTTGCGCGGCGAGCGCGCGGATCGCGCGGCAACCCCCTCGCCGTGGCCCTGCGCCGCTTTCTCAAGGCCAACGCGGACGACATCGGTCAGGACCGGAGCGGGTGGTTCCTGGTCGCACGACGCGGCAGGAGCGTCCAGTTCCTGTCGGGCCGCCCGTTTGTCGGCGATAGCCCCTACGTGACCTGTCAGGGCGTGCCGCCCACGAAAGTCACCCTCGTGCTCGAGGAGCCGCTGAACGGGCGCGCCCTGCGCGATGCGGGCCCCTATCCGGCGCGGCCGCGCTAGGCGCCCGCAGCCGGGCGCTCTCAAGCGATCGAAGATCCGCCACCCTGTCCCGAAGGGGGGCGAGAAACGTCCACCCCGGCCCTTAGGTTGGGCGGATGGCCCGTTCAGCTTCGATCTTCGTCTGCTCAGCCTGCGGGCACCAGTCGGCCAAGTGGCACGGACGCTGCCCTGGGTGTGAGGATTGGGACACCATGGTGGAGGAGGCCCGGCCGGATGCGGAAGCGTCTCGGGGCCGGGCGGTTCACGGCCGCGGGGGGAGGGTCTCACCGCTCCACCCGATCGCGCTCGGTCAGGTGCAGGCGCCGAGGATCGCCCGCCTGGCCACCGGCATAGGCGAGCTCGACCGCGTTCTCGGCGGCGGCCTCGTGCCCGGCTCGCTCGTGCTTCTGGGCGGCTCGCCGGGCATCGGCAAGTCCACGATCACCACCAGCGCCATGGGTAACCTGGCAGCCGCCGGGCACAAGGTGCTCTACGTATCGGGCGAAGAGTCGGCAGCGCAGGTGCGGTTGCGGGCCGAGCGCCTCGGCGCGGGGGCCCTCGCGGTGCCGATCGTGGCCGAGACCGACCTCGACACGGTGATCGCCACGCTCGAGGCCGAGCGGCCCGACGTGTGCGTCGTGGACTCCGTGCAGGTACTCCACGCCGTCTCGCTCACGGGCGCGCCCGGCTCGGTCGGTCAGGTGCGCGAGGTGGCCGGGAGGCTGATGAACTTGGCCAAGCGGCTCGGGGTGGCGGTCATTCTCGTGGGCCACGTGACCAAGGAGGGAGCACTCGCCGGCCCGCGGGTGCTCGAGCACCTGGTGGACTGCGTGCTCTCGTTCGAGGGCGAGCGAGAGCGCACCTACAGGACGTTGCGCGCCCTGAAGAACCGCTTTGGCTCAACGAACGAGGCCGGGGTCTTCGAGATGCGCGACGAGGGGCTCGTAGAGGTCGAGGACGCCTCGGCTCGCTTCGTGGCCGAGGCCACCCGAGCGCCCGGATCGGTGGTGCTCTGCGCCATGGAGGGCTCGCGGCCGCTCCTCGTCGAGGTCCAGGCACTGGTGGCTCCCACCGAGCTGGTTCCGCCGCGCCGCATGGCCAATGGCGTGGACCGCAATCGGCTCGCGCTGGTGCTGGCCGTGCTGGCCCGCCACGCCGGCATAGCCGTGGGGTCCGCCGACGTGTTCGTTTCCCTTGCCGGGGGCGTGCGGGTGGATGAGCCGGGCGCGGACCTGGCTGTGGCGCTGGCCGTGGCCTCGGCCGTGCGCGGGATGGCACTGGGTCGCGGCGATCGGCCGCTGGCGGCCTTTGGTGAGCTGGGTCTCACCGGTGAGCTGCGCCACGCCGCGCACCCAGATCGGCGGTTGGCCGAGGCCCGCAAGTTTGGCCTAGACGGCGTCCTGTGCCCCGGTGAGCGGCTGCCCACCCTGCGCGCCGCACTGCGAAGCGCGCTGGGAGCCGCGGAGCCGGCTGCCCGCGCGGCCGCGTAGAGTTGCCGGGGTCGAGTACAACCACGAAGGGGCCCCGTGAAGCGCTTCAAAATCGGATCGGTAATTGGCATGATGGCGCTCACGGCGCTGGGCTCTCCGGCCGGGGTCGCCCAAGCCAACGCGCCGCAGGCCCACGCCTCGAAGAAGTGCAGGTCCGTGACCACCAAGAACGGTGGGCGCTCCACGTTCATCAACATCTCCGGCACCATCGGCTGCAGACGTGCCCGACGGGTGGCGGCCCGCGCGAACGGCAATATCTACACGGCTCTCGAGTTCAAGTGCAAGCCGTCGGGAAAGCCATCGCGCTTCGGGCGCCTCTACGGCTGCAGCGGCAACGTGAACGGCAAGCGCCAAGGGATCGGTTTCTACTACAAGAAGGGCTGATCGCGCCCGGCTTCGCTCCAAAGCGTTTTTCGTAGCGCTGCCGTACAATCCGTCCGGATATGGCCTATACGGGGGACGATGTAGCAGCGGAGTTGGAAGCTAGGCAGGAACCCCGTCTCGTCCGGGCTCTCGAGATGATCGCCCCGGGTACGGCCGTGCGCGAGGGCGTGGACGCGATCGTCCAGGGGCGCACCGGCGCGCTCATCTGCATCGGGGACAATGAAGAGGTCTCGTTCCTCTACTCAGGCGGCATCAAGCTCGACATCGACTACACGCCGGCCCTGCTGTTCCAGCTGGCCAAGATGGACGGCGCCATCACCCTGTCCGCCAACGGAACGAAGATCGGCTGGGCCAACGTGCAGCTCATGCCGGATCCCACGATCCACTCGCTCGAGACCGGCACGCGTCACCGCACCGCCGAGCGTGTCTCGAAGCAGACCGACGCCCTCGTGATCGCCGTGTCCGCCGCCCGCAGCGTGGTCTCGATCTACCTCGACGGCGCCAAGTACGTGCTCGAGGACATCCCCGTGGTGCTGGCAAAGGCCAACCAGGCGCTCGCCACGCTGGACAAGTACCGCAGGCGCCTGGACCAGGTCTCCACCCGGCTCACCGCGCTCGAGTTCGAGCAGGCCGTGACCCTTCACGATGTCCTCACGGTGCTCCAGCGCTCAGAGCTGGTGACCCGCATGGCCGTGGAGATCGAGCGGTACATCGTCGAGCTCGGCTCCGAGGGGCGCCTGATCGAGATGCAGCTCGAGGAGACGATGGTGGGCGTGGCGATGGACAAGGCGGCGCTGGTGCACGACTACATCGTGGAGCCCGACGAAGAGAACTTCGCGGGCGTGCTCGACTCGCTGGCCCGGCTCCCTCATCAGGACCTTCTCGACTTCGGCAGGCTGGCCGAGCTGCTTGGCCACGACCGCAAGCTCAACACCCTCGACCACCTCGTCTCGCCACGGGGCCACCGCGTGCTCGGGCGCATCCCGCGCCTGCCCAAGCTGGTAGTGCAGGAGATCGTGCGCGAGTTCGGCGGACTTGACGAGATCCTCGCCGCGACCGACGGGGAGCTCGAGTCGGTCGACGGGGTTGGGGATATGCGGGCGAAGGACATTCGCGAGGGCCTTCGCCGCCTGCAGGAGATCAACCTCGTGGACCGGTATCTGCAAACCTGAATTCAGCATCCGAGTGGCAGCGACGCCAATCGGTACGACCTAGGAGGGAAGTCATTTCCGAATCGACGATGGAGCATGAGATCGAGGATCTCGAGATCACCCGTGAGATTCCCCACATCGAGTACGAGATCGGGGACAACGTCGTGTATCCGCACCACGGGGCGGGCAAGGTCCAGAAGAAGGAGCAGAAGGAGGTGCTCGGCGAGAAGCGCGAGTACCTGACCATCCGCATCCTGCACAACGACATGACCGTCATGGTCCCTTGCGAGAACGCCGGACGGGCCGGCCTGCGCCGCGTGATCGGTGAAGAGGCCGTGGCCAAGGTCCTCGCCGTTCTCCGCGACGAGGTGTCCGAGATGCCCAAGAACTGGAACCGGCGCTTCAAGCACAACCGCGAGAAGATCAAGACCGGCGACGTGTACGAGCTTGCCGAGGTTGTCCGCAACCTGGCGATCCGCGAGTCCGAGAAGGGGCTTTCGACAGGTGAGAAGCAGATGTACACCCGCTCGAAGAAGATCCTCGCCTCCGAGCTGATGTACG
>JBBJNU010000125.1:0-5827 GCA_037721005.1 Thermoleophilaceae bacterium
CCGATCTCGTCGAGGTGGCGTACGTTGGCCACGTCGTCGTGCTCGCTGCTCGGCGTCCCCTCGAACCACCCGTCGAGGATCTCCTCGAGCAGGGGCTCGCTGGTGGTGCGTAGGGAGAGGGCGAGCACGTTCGCGTCGTTCCAGCGCCGGGCCCCGCGGGCGGTCTCGGCGTCGGCGCAGAGGGCGGCCCGCACGCCATGCACCTTGTTGGCCGCGATGCAGGCGCCGGTGCCGGTCCAGCAGCACACGATTCCCTGCTCGGCGCGACCCTCCGCAACGTCCCGCGCGGCGGCCTCCGAGGCCCACGCCCAGTCGTCGGGCTCGCTCTCTTCGAAGGCGCCGTGCAAGAGCAGCTCGTGCCCGCGGCGGCGCAGCTCCTCGGCCACCGCGTCGGCGGCGCCCGTGCGCTCGTCGGTGGCCAGGGCCACCTTCACGGGCGAAACCGGCGAACACGCATCCGCCGGCGATCCTACCCACCGGCCGTTCCCTGCGCGTAGGTTTGTGGGTATGCCGGAGCTGCCCGAGGTGGAGATCGCCGCCCGCCGTATACACAGGGCGCTGGAGGGCGCCCGGGTGGAATCGGCTCTCGCGCCCGGCATGGTCACCCTCAAGACCTTCGATCCGCCGCTCGACGCCCTGACCGGCACGGCTGTGGAGGGTGTGAGCCGCCGCGGCAAGATGTTCGTGGTCTCGTTCGGGGAGCTGTCGTTGCTCGTGCACCTCATGTCTGCGGGGCGCCTGCAGGTCTGGGACAAGCGGGCATCTCTGCGCGACCGCGCCTCGCGCCTGCTCGTGCGCCTCGAGGACGGCCGGGAGCTGCGCCTGCGTGAGTTCGGAACCCAGCAGCGGGCGTGGGCCAAGCTGCTGCCCTCAAACGCTGTGGAGGCCGACGACGCGGTGACCACGCTCGGGCCCGAGGCGTTGCCTGCGCCGCCGCCCGAGGAGCTTGGCGCCCTGCTCGATCAGCCCCACCACCTTCACCCGATGCTGCGCGACCAGCGCACGATCGCCGGCATCGGCCGTTCCTGGGTGGACGAGGTGCTCTGGACCGCCCGCCTGTCTCCGTTTCGCAAGGGCTCCGAGCTGTCAGAGGAGGAGGTCGCGCGGCTGGCCGCGGCGATCGACGAGCGCCTGTCGGGCGCCCTCGAGCACTACGAGGAGGTGATTGAAGACACGGTGCCCGACAAGCTGCCGATGCCCCTGGAGGTCCACCGGCGGGCCGGCGAGCCCTGTCCGCGCTGCGCCACCACCATCGAAGCGATCCACTTCAAGGATTACGTGCTCTGTTACTGCCCGCAGGAGCAGACGGGTGGCCGGGTGCTCAAGGACCGGCGCCTGTCGCGCTTGCTCAAGTAGCAGCCGTCGCGGGCCCGCCCGCTGAACCTCGGGGAAGGTCTAGGCGTGGCGCCTGTGCAGCATCAGGTCGTTGCCGTCAGGGTCGGTGAAGAGCGCCATGTGGCAGACGCCCGTGTCCAAGGTCTCGCCGGCGAACACGACGCCCTTGGCCTCGAGCTCGGCGCGGGCCGCCTCCACGTCGTCGACCTGCAGCGCGGGGTGGGCGTTCTGCTGGGGTGCGAACTCCCGGCCCAGCTTCTCGGGCTCCCAGATCCCGAAGCACGTGTCGCCCACCCAGAACTCGAAGCGAGAGTTCTCGTCGGGCCGTAGGCCGAGCGTCTCTACGTAGAAGGTGCGCGAGCGCTCGGCGTCCTGCGAGGGGATGCCGATAAAATCGAGGTTGTCGATCATGTGGGGAGTGTAAGCCGCTTGGCTACCGCCGCGGCGTAGCGCACTGCGGAGCTGGGTGCCGCCCGCAGGAAGAGCCGCGGCTCGATTAACTCGAGCTCGATCAGCAGCGGCGCTCTGTGCTCGTCGGCCACGAGATCGACCCTTGCCAGCGGCGGTGTCTCGTCGAGCGCGCCAAGAACGGTCTGCGCCGCGCTCAGCGCCGAGGGGCCGGGCTCCACCAGCTTGAACGAACCCCCGTACTCGGGCTGGACCCGGAAGTCTCCGGGCCGCGCCAGCTTGCGGACCGCGTGGGTGAGCTCGCCATCCGCGAAGAGCAGGGACAACTCGCCCTGCCTCTCCACCGAGGCGAGGAAGGGCTGCACCAGCACCGCACCCCGCTCCAGCAGAGCGTCTGCGGCGGGTTGCGCCTCAGCTGCCTCGTCCGCTTCGACCCTCATGAGCCCCCGGGAGCCGGCGGCCACGGCCGGTTTCACCACGGCGCGCTCCCACCCCCGGGCGGCCATCACCCCCCTCAGGGGTTCGCCACGGGCGAGCCAGACGGTGGGCACGATTGCCACGCCCCGAGCTTCGAGGTCCTTCAGATAGCGCTTGTCGGAGTTCCACATCACCGTCTCCAGGGAGGGGAGGAGCGCCGTGCGGTCGTTCGTTGCCCGCGCCCAGGACAGGAACTCCTCACGGCGGGTGTCGTAGTCCCAGGTCGAGCGGATGAGGCACATCCGCGCCCCGGCGGGGTCGAAGCCCGAGTCCCAGACGCGGGGCTCGCAGCGCAGCCCGCGCGAACGCAGAGCCTCCAGGAGCGGCACGCTGTCCTCGTCGGTTCCGGGGTACTCCCGCGAGGTGGCGAGGGCGATGTCGAGCACGGCTGCTCATGCTCGCACCTGAACGGTCCGTACAGTTGCCAAGGTGGTAGAGGTGGCCGCCCTGGGCGAGTCCTTCAGGTCCTTTTTCGACGCGGTCGAGAGCTTCGTCTCGGGCCTCGCCGAGGTGCAGCTCGGCCCGCTGGCCATCGCGCTCGCCGCCTTCACCATCTACCTCTCGCTGCGCGCCCGGGCGTCCTTCAACATCCTGCGCGCGGCGTATCCCGCCCGGACGGTGCGGTTCAGGGACATCTGGGGGGCTTACTTCGCGGGCTACGGCTTCAACTCGGTGATCCCCGCCCGCGGCGGCGACGTGATTCGCCTCTTTCTCACCAAGACCTCCGTGCCGCGCTCGAGCTACCCGGCGGTGGGCGCCTCGTTCGTGGTCGAGCTGGGCTTCGATGTGGCCATGGGGGTGCTCGTGCTCGGCTTCGCCTTCACGCAGGGCGTGTTTCCCAAGCCGCCCGACTTCGCCAAGCTCAACGCCTTCGACCTCTCATACCTGGCGTCGCACCCGCGGTTCGCCCTCTTTCTCCTCACCGCCCTGGGGGTGGCCGCCATGGTGGCCTTCGCGCTGCTCTCGGTGCGAGTGAAGAACTTCTGGACGCGGGTGCGCGAGGGCCTCACGATCGTCTCGGACCGCCGGCGCTACTTCCGGGAGGTGTTCGCGCTGCAGCTGCTGGGATGGGCATTTCGCTTCGCCGCTTACTTCTTCTTGCTCGAGGCGTTCGGGGTGGGCGGCTCGGTGAAGAACGTGCTGCTCGTGCTGGGGGTGAACGCCGTGGCGGCGGCGGTGCCGTTCACGCCCCAGGGGGCGGGCGTGGCCCAGGCGCTGTTGGCCAAGGTGTTCGCCGACACTGCCCCGGGCGCGACAGTGGCTGCGTACTCGGTGGGTCAGCAAGCGGCCCTGGCCGCCCTGACCTTCGGGATTGGCTTCGCTTCGCTGGTGTTCGTCTTTCGCGTGCGCTCCTTCAGGGAGATCATGGAGCGCGGCCGGGCAGATCGGGACGCCGAGAAGGCCTCCCGTGACCGCCCGGCCGGGGCTCAGGCCTGAGAGGCTGTTTCACAATTCGCGCCGGTCTGAGGAGCCGGCTCCTGGCGCCATGCGCCACCCGCGCCCGCGAGCGGCGCCTGCCATCCAGGAGGCCGGCCCCTCAGCCTCGCCGCTCGGTTGTGAAACAGCCTTAAGGCGCAACGAGCGGCCGGGCGCCGATGACGTTGCGCACGAGGAAGTCGGTCTGATCGCTCACCGTGCGCTCGAACTGGGGCTCCACGTAGATCTCGAAGTGTCCGATGTCGTAACGGATCAGCTCGGCGTTGGGTAGGTCGAGGGCCGCTCTTACCGCAGGGTCTGGGGGCGTGGTCTCGTCGCGCTCGCAGACTTGCACGAGCACGGGCATCCGCAGCTTGGCGAGCTTCGCGTAGGGCCGGTAGGCGCCCACGCGGAGCATCACCCGGGCGGTCACCTGGTTGCGCCACGTGCTCTGTGCAGGGTCGAGCGCGTGGAAGCCAGGCTCGGCCTCGGGCGTGCTCATCACCGCGAGCGTTCCGGGGGGCCCCACCGCGGGCAGGTAGATCGGCGCCCCGCCGCGGAGGGCCGCCAGCTGGTCGCGCAGGCCGGCGAGGGTGAGCTTCCCTGCCTGCGCGGGGCCGATGGAGCGGATGACGGTGAGGCCATCGGTGAAGGGCGCCTGGGAGACCACGGCGGCGATGCGCTCGTCGCCGGCCGCGACCGCCACCACGTGCCCGCCGGAGAACGACGAGCCCCAGAGCGCAACGCGGTCGGGGTCCACCCCGCCGAGGCTGCGCACGTGGGCCACAGCGGCGCGCCAGTCGGCGAGCTGGCGACGGATGTCGAGAAGCTGGCGCGGCTCGCCCTCGCTCGCGCCAAAGTGCCGGTAGTCGAACACCAGGACGGCGAAGCCGGCCTCCGCGAATCGCTCTGCGTAGGAATCCAGGCGCTGCTCGCGCACGCCCGAGAAGCCGTGCGCCATCACCACGCACGGGTGTCGGCCATCACCTTGCGGGCGGTAGAGCCATGCTGCGCAACGCACCCCGGCGCAGGTGAACGGCTCGTCGGTTCGGGTCAAGTACCGAAGCCCTCGCGCGCTTCGCGCACGAGGGCAACCGCCTCGGGGAAGAGGCGGGTCATCGCCGTGCGGATCTCCTCGGCCTGCTGCTCGGCATTGCCCTGCAGGTTCAGCCGGTTCACTCCGGCCACCGTCATGTCCACCGCGAGCTTGATCGCGTTGTCCGCCCACGCCACCTTCTGAGCGCCCTGCATGGACTCCGCGAGCTCCTCCATCCGGCGCCGGAGCTCGTCCGGGTCGCCGAACAGGCCGCCGAAGGGATCTTCCGAGGACATACGGGGGAGTCTAGGGAGTCCGATCGGGGCGCCCAGGGCAGTACGCTCTCGCGCCGTGGCTCTTCCTCCTCCCTCGGCGGACACCGCCTGCCTGATCACGGGCGCGTCGTCGGGCATCGGCGCCGACATCGCTCGCTCGCTGGCCTCGCGCGGCCACGGCGTGGTGCTGGTGGCCCGCCGCGAGGAGCGCCTCGCGTCCTTGGCCGAAGAGCTCAGCGCCGCCCATGGCGTGCGGGCGGAGACGCTCAGCGCCGACCTCGGAGACGCCGGGGCGCGCAAGGGGATGCTCAAGCGCCTGGACGGGCTCGGCCTACAGGTGGGGGTGCTGGTGAACAACGCCGGCTTCGGCTCGGGTGGGAGCTTCACCGACCTCGACGCCGAGCGCGAGGCCGCGATGGTTCGCCTGAACTGCGAGGCGGTGGTGGCCCTGTGCGGTCGCTTCGTGCCCGAGATGGCCGAGCGCGGCAGCGGCGCGGTGCTCAACGTGGCTTCGGTGGCGGCCTTCCAGCCCATCCCGCGGCAGGCCACCTACGCCGCCACGAAGGCCTTCGTGCTCTCCTTCACCGACGCTCTGCACGCTGAGCTCAAGGGGTCCGGGGTCACGGCCACAGCTCTATGTCCCGGCCCGGTGAAGACCGAGTTCGGCGAGGAGGCGGGCATCGGCGGGATAGAGAGCAAGGTGCCCGGCTTCATGTTCACCGACTCTGCCTTCGTGGCCGAGCAGGGCGTGCGGGGGCTCGAGCGCGGCAGACGGCTGGCGATACCGGGCCGGGGGAACGCTGCCGCAGCGCTCGGCGGCCAGCACGCGCCGCGCGGCGTGCTGCTGAGCCTGGCCAGCCGCTTCTATCCCGTTCGCTAG
>JBBJNU010000010.1:0-19965 GCA_037721005.1 Thermoleophilaceae bacterium
CGGACAGCTCGGGCGCGTCGAACAGCCCGGGCGGCAGCTCGAAGACGCCCTCGACATAGGCCTCGGAGGCGCCCGGGCGCACGATTCCCGACCGCGGGCGCCCCCCCAGCAGCAGGTCCAGCGCGTGGGCGAGCACGGTCTTGCCCGCGCCCGTCTCGCCGGTTATCGCGTTGAGGCCCGCACCCGGCCTGAGCTCCGCCCGATCGATCAGGAGCAGATTTTCGATGCGCAGTTCGCAGAGCACCTGCTCTGTGTACCAACGGGCCCCGACGGAGAGGGCCGCTGGTGCGCGAACCGGAAGCGGGTGTGTGCCTCTAAGAGCTCAGGCGACCGAACTTGTCACGCAAGCGGCGGTAGAACGTGGCCCCGGAAACCTGGGCGAGATGGGCCACGCCCTCCTCGAAGCGCACCTCCACCTTCTCCTGTGGCTCGAGCGTGCACACCCCACGGCCGTCCGTGGTCACGTCAACGGGGTCGACATCCGAGCGGTTCACCACCTCGAGCACGTCGTCCGGTGCCACCACGAGAGCGCGCGCCGTGAGCGTGTGCGGAGCGATGAACGACACCACGTAGCCCGACACCCCCCAGGCCAGCACCGGGCCCCCGTTGGCGAGGTTGTAGCCCGTGGAGCCTGCGGGTGTAGACACCACGAGCCCGTCGCATCGCACACCGCCCACCGCCTCCCCAGCCACGGAGTAGCCCAGCTCCGCGACGCGCAGGTCCTGGCGGCGGTGGAAGGAAACGTCGTTCACCGCCACCCGGTCTCCGGACGACACTCCGGCGGTGAGCACCGGGAGGCGCAGCACGTCGAAATCGCCGCTCAACGCGCGCTCGAAGCCGGCGTCGTAGCCATCCCGCTCCACGGTGGCGAGGAAGCCGATCTCCCCGAAGTTCATCGCGAACACCGGCACATCGCGGCCCGCGTAGCGGCGCAGAGCGCCCAGGATTGTGCCGTCACCGCCCAGCGCGATGGCGAGGTCGGCACCGTCGGGGTCTCCGCCCAGCGTGGCGTCCGGCAGATGAAGGTCGAGCTTCTCGACCTCTTCCGAGGGAATGATGAGCTCCACGCCGGCCGCGCTCGCCATCTCGGCGAGCCGCGCGATTGCCGCGCCCGTCGTCGAGGTGTTTCGCCGCGTGAAGAGTGCTACGGACTTCGGCGCGTTCACGGCTCGACCTCGCGGGCGGCCGCCTCGAGGTCGTCTCGGGCGCCCTCACGCCCGGCCTCGGCAATCCACACGAAGCTCTCCTGGTTGCCTGCCGGACCCGCCAAGCCCGACGAGGCATAACCGAGCACGGAGAAGCCAAGCGCGTCGCGGGCAAGTTTGCCCACCGCCACGAGCGCCTCGCGCCGATCGTCCGCGTCACGGACCACCCCGCCTCGGCCCACCCGGTCGCGACCGAGCTCGAACTGGGGCTTGACCATGGCCAGGCAGTCAAAGCATTCGGCCGCGCAGCGCAGCACTGAAGGCAGCGCCTTGGCGAGGGAGATGAAGGAAAGGTCGGCCACCACGATGTCCGGCCGGAAGGCCAGCGCATCGCAGTCGAGCTCGCGAACATTCGTGCGCTCGAGGACGGTCACACGCTCGTCCTGGCGAAGGCGCCAATGCAGCTCGCCGTAGGCCACGTCGACCGCCACCACTGCGTCGGCCCCTCGCTGGAGCAGGCAGTCCGTGAAGCCGCCGGTGGAGGCCCCAGCGTCCAAGCACCTGCGCCGGGAGGGATCGAGCCCAAAGGCGTCCAGCGCGTTGGCGAGCTTTGTGCCCCCTCGCGAAACGAAGGGCGGCGGCGACGCCACTTCCACCGTCACGTCGTCTCCGACCAGTTGGCCCGGTTTGAGCGCGCGAGAACCGTGCGAGCCGAGCCGAACATCGCCCGCCAGCACTGCCGCGGCGGCACGCGTGCGCGATTCATAGAGGCCGCGGGCGGCGAGCACCGTGTCCAGCCTTCGCTTGGCCATCGGCGGCCAGAGTACCCGGGGTGCCTATGTGATCACCCTCACAGTGGACACGGCAGGGCGGGCCTACCTTGTTCTACACAGCTTGGCGACGCCGCTTCTAGCGCGAGCCCCGCTCTCTCAACTTCCTCCCATAGATCCACATAGCAGTACTCCTCCCTCGGAATCGGCCCGCCAATAGGTGGGTCGTTTCCTTTAATGGGTTGATGAATGAGCACCCGATCCGCGGCCGCCGCGTGCTGGCTCTGCCCGGCCTGACCCCGTCGAACGCGGTCGAGCCCTCAGCTTCCGCCTAGCTTCGGGCGTAGCGCCCGCACCACCTCGCCGGGCCGCTGATTGACCTGGGTCCACGTGAAGCGAAGCGGCAGGTAGCCGTTGGCGTGAAGCCAGGCGTCGCGTCGGTGGTCGCGCTCACGCGCAGCGGTGCGGTCGTGAGCAGCGCGTCCGTCGGTTTCTACCGCTACGCGTTGCTCGGGCCAGAGGAAGTCGATCGTGAACGGGCCAAGCCTCGTATTGACCTGCGGGTCGGGAAGCTTGGCCTCGCGCACGAGGAGCAGGAACGCCTCCTCGAGCGGGCTTCGCGTGCGGGTCGTGCCCGGCCGGTGACGGGCCAGAAGCCGGCGAAGCCGCGTGACCCCTGCGCGGCCCTCGTTGCCTTCGAACGTTCGGTCAAGATCGGCGAGGTCCAGCAGCCGAAGGTACTCGGCCTCGTCGACCAGTCGTTCGAGTGAGCGTCGCGAGACGATCACGGCCAGATCGATCAGCGTGCGGGTCACCGTCGTGACTGGGATGCCGAGGTGTTCGGTGGTGTCGTCGCGCGGGAGACGCCGCGGCCGGTGTACGCGCAACCCCGGCCTGGTGCGCCTTCCGCGTCCGGACAGAGAAACGTCGATCACCACCGGATCCACCTGCGTGAGCGCCCACAGCGCTGCGGCTGAAAGGTGACTCAGCGCAGCTTCGTCCCCGCAGGCCATCACCGCCGCCGCCCAACGTTGCTCGGGGGTCGCCGGTGCGCCTCCTACCGCGTAGACGCCGTGGTGGAGGCGGACGAGCGCGGCGGTCTCGAGTTGGAACCGGATCTCCTCGGAACTCATCCCCAGGGCGAGCAGATTGCGTCGACTCAGGGCGTGCCGGGAGATCGCGAGATGATTGATCCGCCTCCGAAGGTCGAGTGGGGCCGATGTTTGTTCCACCACCCCAATAAGGCGCCCCGGCGGAGGTATTCGCCCCCCTTCCAAGGCCCATGGGGCCGATTTTCGTGGCCACATCACGAAAAGGCGCCCCAGCGGGCCTTGCGGCGGTTCGGCGGTTCGGCGGTTCGGCGGTTCGGCGGTTCGGCGTAACGGGTTCGGGCCGCGGGTGCGGCCGGCTCAGGCCAGCGCGCCGCTAGACCAACGCGCCGCGCGGGTTCAGCACCTTCTCGGCCACCTGCTCCGCCACGGCCTCAGGCGTGAGCCCAACCTCTTCGCGCAGGAGCGCGGGCTTGCCGTGGGTCACGTAGCGGTCCGGCAGCCCGAAGCGCAGCACGCGGACATCGCCCATCAGGTCGTGGTCGGCCAAGTGCTCGATCACTCCTGACCCGAAGCCACCGGCCAGCGCGTTCTCCTCCACGGTCACGATCACGTCGTGCTCGGCCACCAGTGACGCGATGAGCTCGGCGTCGAGGGGCTTTGCGAAACGCGCGTCGGCCACGGTGGCGTCGATGCCGTGCCCTTCCGCGAGCAGGTCGGCGGCGCCGAGCGCCACCGGCACCCCGTAGCCGTAGCCGAGGAACGCCACACGCTCGCCCTCGCGCAGCACCTCACCGCGGCCGATCTCCATCACCGAAGGAGTCTCCGGCAGGGCCACGCCCTCACCCGCCCCACGCGGGTAGCGCAGCGCGATTGGGCCCTCGTCGTAGTCGAGCGCGGTGCGCAGCATGTGCACCAGCTGCGCCTCGTCGCGCGGGGCCGCGAGCACGAGGTGCGGCAGGCAGCGTTGCCACGAGATGTCGAAGGCGCCGTGGTGGGTCGGGCCGTCGTCCCCCACGAGACCGGCGCGGTCCATGGCGAACACCACGTTCAGCTTCTGCAGGCAGACGTCGTGCACGATCTGGTCGAAGCCGCGCTGGAGGAAGGTCGAGTAGATGGCGGCCACCGGCTTCGCACCCTGTAGGGCCAGGCCCGCGGCGAAGAGCACCGCGTGCTGCTCGGCGATGCCCACGTCGTAGTAGCGCTCGGGCATGGCCTTCTGAAGCTTGTCGAGGCCCGTGCCGGAGTTCATGGCGGCCGTGATGCCCACCACGCGCTCGTCGCGCCTGGCCTCCGCGACCAGGGCGTCGCCGAACACCGCGGTGTACTGCGCCGGCGCCGGGTTGGGGTCCTTCGCCGGCGAGGGCGCCTTGGCCTTCGCCGGGGCGCCGTCCACGATCGAGGCGGGCTTGGCGGCGTGCCAGAGCTCCATGCCCTCGAGACCGCCCTCCTCCGCCGGGGCGAAGCCCTTGCCCTTCACGGTCTTGCAGTGCACGACCACGGGTCGATCGGCCTCCAGGGCCTCACCGATCGCCTCTCGCAGCGCGCCCATATCATGACCGTCGATCACGCCCAGGTAGGCGAGACCGAGCTCCTCGAAGAAGAGCCCTGGCGCCCAGTAGGCCTTCAGCGACTCCTTGAGAATCGGGCCGAAGCGCTCGAAGGTGTCGCCGATCCCACCGGGCAGCTTGGTGAGTGTGGTCTCCACGTCCTCGCGGCGCTTGTGCAGCTTGGGATTGAGGCGGACCCGGTTGAACAGGCGCGACAGCGAGCCCACGTTGGGGGCGATCGACATGCCGTTGTCGTTGATCACGATCACGATCGGCAGGTCCATGCCGCCGGCGTTCTGCAGCGCCTCGAAGGCCACGCCGCCGGTGAGGGCGCCGTCGCCGATCACAGCTACCACCTTGCCGTCCTCACCCACCCCGTTGCGCATCGCCTCCTTGAGACCCACCGCGTAGGAGACCGAGGTGGAGGCGTGCCCGGCGCCCATGATGTCGTGCTCGGACTCGGGGATCGAGCAGAAGGGCGCGAGGCCCCCGTACTTGCGGATGGTGGAGAGCGCCTCGCGGCGCCCGGTAAGGATCTTGTGCGGGTAGGCCTGGTGCCCGACGTCCCAGAGCACCTTGTCGCGCGGCGAATCGATCAGGCTGTGGATCGCCACGGCCAACTCACAGGCGCCGAGGTTGGCCCCGAAGTGCCCGCCGATCTCGCCGATGGTGTCCACGATCTGCTCGCGCACCTCCTGCGCCACCTGGGCGAGCTGGGGATCGCCGAGTCCCTTGAGGTCCTCGGGTCCGTCGATGTCGTCGAGCAGTCTGGTCATTTCTCTCTCGTGAGGATGTAGTCCGCTATTCGCCCGAGACGCTCGGTCGGACCATCGGCCTCCGCCAGGGCAGCCTTGGCCTCGGCGTGTGACTCGCAGGCGAGCTCGCGGGCCCGGTCGAGCCCATGCACGCTCACGTACGTGCGCTTTCCGTGTCGGACGTCTGAGCCACTCGACTTGCCGAGCTGCGCGTCGTCGCCCGTCACGTCGAGTATGTCGTCGACGATCTGGAACACCACGCCCAGCTCTTCGGCGAAGCGGCTGAGGCCGATTGTGGCAGGTCCGCTAGCCCCGCAGAGCAGCACCACGCACTTCACCGAGGCGGCTATGAGGCGGCCCGTCTTCAGCTCGTGCAGACGGCGCAGCCCGGCCTCCCCCGGCTCGCCGCCCGTGGTCACGTCGATGAACTGGCCGCCGACCATCCCCTCCACGCCCACGGCGGCGGCCAGCTCGCGTGCAGCGGCCACGACTCCCCCGGGCTCCCCTGGCTGCCCGGACAGCGCCAGGGCGAGGGCCTCGGCGAAGAGGCCGTCGCCGGCGAGGATGGCCACGTCCTCTCCGTAGGCCACGTGGCAGGTCGGCTGGCCGCGGCGCATGTCGTCGTCGTCCATGGCCGGCAGGTCGTCGTGGACCAGCGAGTAGGTGTGGATCATCTCGATGGCCGCCGCGAATCCCAGCACGGAGCCGGTCTCGTGGCCGAGCGCCTCGGCCGTGGCGAGGGCGAGCACGGGGCGGACGCGCTTGCCGCCTGCGAGCAGGGAGTAGCGCATGGCTTCGCTCAGGCGTTCGGTGCCCGGTTCGCGCCCGAAGGAGACCGTCCGCAGGTAGGCCTCCACCTGCTCCTGGAGCTCGACGGGGTAGGCGGCGGTCGCTTGGGTCACAGGAGCTGCTCCTGGCCCTCCGCCGGCGCATCGCGCTCGGCTTCGCGCCCTGCGCGATCGAGCTCGGAACCGATATGCGCGGCCAGCTCGGCGCAGCGTTCAACGAGTTCGGCGGCGTCAGGCGGATCGAGGTCGCCGGCACGCAGCCGGGCAGCCGCTTGCTCCAGTTCGTCGACGAGGGGATCGAGGCTGGCGCTCATGGCGTCGCCGTCTGTTCGCGTGCGACTGATCCGAGGATGCCGTTCACGAAGCCGGGAGCCTGCGCGCCGCACAGCTCCTTCGCCGCCTCCACGGCCTCGTCGATCGCCACCTCGGCCGGCACGTCGTCGCGGTGCAGCAGCTCGTGGAGCGCCACGCGCAGGATGCTCCTCTCGAGCGGCGCTATGCGGTCGAGCGTCCAGTCCTCGGCATACCGCTCCAAAAGGGCGTCCAGCTCCTCACGGTCGCGTCCCACACCCTCCACCAACTCACGTGTGAACTGCCTCGCCGCCGGGTCCACCAGCTCCGGCGCGGAGCGGTCGGTGAGGTCGGCCTGGTAGAGCGCCACCACCGCAGCCCGCCGCTGATCGGTTCGTCTCACGCCCGCGACATGTACTCGCCCGAGCGCGGGTCCACCTTCACCCGGTCGCCGACGTTCACGAAGAGAGGCACCCGCACGGTCACGCCCGACTCGAGAGTCGCGGGCTTCTCGCCGCCGCCCGAGGCAGTGTCGCCGCGCACTCCGGGCTCGGTCTCGGCCACCCCCATCTCCACCGAGCTGGGGAGCTGCAGGTCAGCGGGCTTCTCGTCCACGTAGAGCAACTCGACCTCCTCGTTCTCGGCGATCCACCTCAGCGATTCGCTCACGGTCTCCTGCGCCACGGTGATCTGCTCGTAGCTCCGAGTGTCCATGAAGTGGGCGTCGGTGCCGTCGGAGTAGAGGTACTGCATCTGGCGCGTCTCGGTGCGCACGGGGCGGAATTTCTCGCCCGCGCGGAAGGTGCGGTCGATCGACGCTCCATCGCTCGTGCGCTTGAGCTTTGTGCGCACGAATGCCCCTCCCTTGCCGGGCTTCACGTGCTGGAAGGACACCACCTTGAAGATCACGCCCTCCACGTCGATGTGGGTGCCGTTCTTGAACTGGTTGGTGGAGATCATCGTGTTCGATCCGGCTCGAGACCCAGGATTTCACGGATCATGATGACTGACCGCCAGCCGCGAACGATGGACGGCTCTATCAACGAGCGCTCCGCCCCCTGACAAGGGCCCGGTTTCACGCCGGATCGCGGGCCGGCGATAAGTCGTAGGCATGCTCCGGGCCAGGCGGCCCCGGCGCTGCCCAACCGTTCGGGAACGCGCTAGGCGAGCGCCACGATCGTGCCCACTACGAAGGCCACGAAGAGCAGCACGCCCATGATCACCGCCGTGCGGGATCGCCCCGCGAGTCGTCCGCCGGCTCGTGCGGACCAACCGACGATGGCGGCGCCTGCGGCGAGCACTCCCATCACCATCCAGATCGGCCCGTCGGCGTCCGCTGCGATGAGCGCGATCCAAGCTACGAGGGCAGCGACAGCCAGGCCCAGGGCCAAGTTCGCACGGGTCGGGTCTTCCCCTGTGCCCGCTACCTGCGCCGTTCGTTCTCCGCCACGAATCGCTCCCTTCCTCGGATTCGAATTTGACCATACACCGGACATCGCGGGCGGACAAGGCTCACAGCCCGAGACTCGAGCCGTGCTGTTTTCGCGCGGCCGCCAGTGTTGCGGCTAGGCGCCCTCAGGCTCCACGTCCGGCGGCAAACGGCCCTCCTCCGAGAGCTTCTCCAGGTGCGCGCGCAGGGTCAACGCGGCCGCGGGTCGCAGGTCCACCGGCGCGTCGGACCAGGCGTGGTCGAGCAGTTCGTCCTCGCTGCGGGCCCCCGCTTCGAGGGCCTCGATCAACAGGCGCTCGCGTTCGAGGCGGTGGGAGATGTAATCCTCGATCTTCGCCGCGGGATCGTTCACGTAGGGGCCGTGCCCCGGGCAAAGCACCTTCAGCGAGAGCCCCTGCAATAGGCGCAGTGAATCCAGGTACGCCAAAAGGGAGCCCTCGCCCGGCGCGATGAAAACGCTGCCGTGTCCAAGGACCGTGTCACCGGCGAAGCAAATTCCGTCGGCGAAGAGAAGACAGACGTGATCGGGCGCGTGGCCAGGCGTGGCCATCGCCCTGAAGGGACCGACCTCCTCTCCGTCCTCCGGCAGCCTCACCTCCACGCCACCCGCTCGCTCGGCCAGCGGTTGCGCGCCCTCGGAGTGGTCGAAGTGCGAATGGGTGAGCGCGATCCCTTCGATCCGCCCGCCGGCCGCCTCCATGACGGCGTCCAGGTGACCCGGGTGGTCGGGGCCGGGGTCCACCACCCAGCCGCCGGCCACGTAGGTGTTCGTGCCGTCGAGGGTGAGGAGCGAGGGGTTGGGGGCGCGCACGCGCACCACGCCGGGCGGGTCTCGCTCTTCAGGGGACACGGCTGCGTGCCGATCTTGACAGTGAGAGGTCGGCCAAACGTCCGCAAGAGTGGGTGCGGACCTTCGTTTTCTACTCCGACATGCCGAAAGACAGCTCAGAACCCTCCATGCAGAGCGCTCTCGCCCTCAACCGGACCAGGTCCGCGGCTCACGAGCCCGCCCAGGGCTTTCGCATGCGTATCGGTGGCGGGTCGCGAGCGGCCGGCCGTGCTCGCAACGAGATCGGTCGGCTGCGCGAGGAGCTCGACGGGCCCGTGCTCGAATGCGTGAGGCTGCTCGTCACCGAGCTGGTGACCAACTCCGTACGCCATGCCGGCGCCGCTGCGGTCGAGCTCGTGGTGCAGGTGGGAGCCGATCGCGTGCGCGTGGAGGTGGCCAACCCGGGCGTGCCCTTCGAGCCGCTGGTACGCGAGGCCGGACGCGAGTCCGAGTCGGGCTGGGGCCTCTTTCTCATCGACCGCCTGAGCGACTCGTGGGGCGTGATCGACGACGCGGGCTACCAGCGCGTCTGGTTCGAGATCGCGCGCGTCTGAGCCTCCTCTACATCCGGTAGACAGCTCCTTGACGATCTTTGGACCGCCGGCCAATGGGCCGGCCTGCCCGGGAGCCGATCATGTACGTCATGAGGCCACCCGCACAGCCCACCCGCTACGCGCTCGTTCCGAAGACGCCGAGTAACCCGGGCGTGCGGCGCTACAGCCTGACCAGGCTCGCGGCGAGCCCCCGCTCGGCTCTCGGTGTGAACTGCCACGAGCGCCTGGACCGGGATGCCTCGCAGTTCAGACAAGCTTGAGCTGAGCGTCCTCGGCGGACGGGCCGGGATCCTGTCCCAGCAGCGACCGAAAGCGCCGTGCCGCGGTGGGAGCGTCGTCGTCGCGATTGTTGTTGAAGTACACGTGCACCTCGGCGGCCTCCTCCGCGAGACCGCGGGCGCGGAGGGCGATCTCCTCCAGCTCCTTGTCGCCGTAAATCCATCCGAAGCGCTCGGCCACCGACTTCCCATTGAGGTACCCATCCGTGTCGCGCCCGTGGATGCGAACGTAGGCGAGGTCTTCGCGGGTGGCGGCGTCGAGCGAGGGCATGATCGGGGTGGCGTCACCGGGCGGGGCGTCCACGCACACGTAAGAGATCTCGTTGGCGGAGAACCATTCGAGGGTCTCCTCGACTCGCTCCTCGTCCACCCAGCGGCGGTTTCGCAGCTCAATCGCCAGGCGGTACTCACGGAAGGCGTCCGCCAGCGGTTCGAGCTCCTCGAGCGAGTTTCGCTTGGGGGAGAACGCCGGGGTGAGCTGGAGGAGGAAGCCGCTGAGCTTGCCGGCGCCGGCCAGCGGCTCCACCGACTCGAGCGCCGCCTCGATCAGCGCCTGCTCGAGGTCGGGGGTCAGCTCGACCCTCCCCCGGCCGCTCGTGCGAGCACCGTCGCGCAGATCCGGCGGCAGCGAGTCGAGGGCCGCGGAGTGGCGCGAAAGCAGCTTGTGGAGCTTCACGTCGAAACGAAATCCCTCCGGGGTCACCTCGCACCAGCGCTTGACCGTGTGGCGCTCGGGCACGGCGTAGAAGCTCGAGTTCACCTCCACCGCCTCGAAGCGCTCGGCGTACCACGGCAGGCGATCCTTCGCCGCCATCCCCTGCGGATACCAGTCCTTGATGAAGCCGGGATCGGCCCAGCTCGAGGTGCCCACGACAATGGGGCCTGGCATCAGCTTCCCGGATGCGTGGCGTCCAGCTGCTCCAAATCGTGCAGATCGAGCGGGCGGCCCGCGCGTCGCTTCATCTCACGCAGGTGCCCGAGGGAGCAGACGTTCACCTCCATCCCCTGCCACTCGATCCCAATCGCCTCGGCGGCCAGCGTCTCGAAAGGCGGGACGGTGTCGCTTTGCTGAAGGATGTCGAGCTGGCCGTGCACGGTCGCGACTTGGAAGCTACCGCCGGCCTGAAGTCCAGACGCGTCGGTCGGCTGGTGGGGAAGGTGGTCTGTGTCTACGCCGATCTGGCGACCTTCCAGGCGTACGATTAGCTCAGCAAGCCGCGCAAGGTTGTCTGGGTCCGGCGCGGGGACAACGTCCAGATCGCGCGTCGCGCGCACTACGCCGTGAACGCCGACGGCGAACCCGCCGATGAGCACGAACCTCACCCGAGCTTCGAGCAGCGAGCGCATCAGAAGATCGGGGTCGAAGTGCTCGGGCGGAGCAACGTCCGTCACCGGCTCGCTCGCTTGCCGGCAGCAGCCAGCTCCACCGTGAAGCGACTGACCCTCATGGCCTCGTCGAGCAGTTCGGCTTTCGGTCGTCGGGCGTCGCGCTGCAGCGTCGCCAGCCGGACCTCCGCCGCAGTGGCTGCGCGAGGCGCGGGTGCGGCCGCCGAGGCTCTGGGTGGAGGACTTCCCATGGCAGACGAAGTGTTGCAGCGCTTCGCGCGGATCATCGCCGGCCCCGTCCGAAGGAGTTGGCGGCCGGCATCGCCGCCGCCAGGTCGGCAGCGGAAGCCCCCGGCGTGCCCGATATGACCTCACCCGACTCGCTGCTCCACATACGCCGCGGCTCGATGTGGCGCACCTCGGCCCTCGGCAGATCGGCGCGCTCGAGGCGCCGGACATCGTGCACGAGCACGTTGATCACCCCCTCGCGGCGTTCGAGGCGACCGTCGGCGATCACCAGCGCCTCCCCACGCACGGCCAGGCGACACCTGTCGTGCACAGGCGGGGGGACGATGAGGTTGAGCGTGCCGTGCTCGTCCTCGAGCAGCATGAAGGTCACGCCCTTGGCCGTGGCCGGGCGCTGGCGGGCCACCACGAGGCCGGCCACGGTCACCGGCCTGCCGTGGCGGGCGGTCTCGAGCTCGGCGCTCGTGAGGGTGCCGGCCGGCAGGGTCGGACGCATGAGCTCGAGCGGGTGCTCATGGATCGTGACGCCGGTCGAGCCGTAGTCGGCCAGGAGGCGGTCCCAGGCGTCGAGGCCGCGCAGGCTCGGGGCGTCGTGGAGGTCGAGGGGAAGGGCGAGTTGGGTGCCCACCTTGCTGCCTGCTCCCACAGGCACCCCGGGCGCCGCCACCCCGAGCAGCCACAGCGCCTGCCTCCGGCGACCCTCCTCGGGGCCCTCCACGAGCGTGTCGCAGGCGCCCGCCCAGGCCAGTCGCTCGAGCGTGCCGGCGCTCGCGCCCGAGCGGGCGGCGAGATCGGCGATCGAAATGTATGGCCGCGCGTCGCGTTCGGCCACGAGCGCCTTCACCTCGGCCTCGCGCACCCCGTTCACGTAGCCGAGACCGACCCGTACGGCGCCGCCTTTAGCCGAGGAGCGCAGCCCGATCGGCGATCGAGAGAGCACCGAAGCCTCTCTCGATCGGGTGAGCACCGCAGGAAGACTCTCCACATGGCACTCAGCACCGGCGCGCAATACACACGGCGGGCGCACCTCGATCCCCCGCCGTTGGGCCTCGTGCACGAGCGCATCGGCGGGGTAGAAGCCCATCGGCTGCTCGTTCATCAGCGCACACAGGAACTCGGGGCCGTAGTGCACCCGCAGCCAGGTGGACTGGTAGGCGAGCAGGCCGAACGCGGCCGAGTGCGACTTCGGGAAGCCGAAGCCCGAGAAGCCCACGATCTGGTCGTACACGCGCTGGGCGATCACCGGATCCACGCCGCGCTCAACGGCGCCTGCTACGAAGTTCTCCTCGTAGGAGCGCATCGCCGCCTCGGAGCGCTTGCGGCTCATCGCCCGGCGCAACCCCTCGGCCTGGCCGGCGGAGAAGCCGGCGAAGACCATGGCCACCTCGATCACCTGGTCCTGGAACACGATTGCGCCCAGGGTGTCCTTCAGCACCGGCTCGAGCGAGGGGTGCTCGTAGGGCACCTTGTACGTGGGATCCTCGCGCAACGCCCTCTTTCGCTCGATGTAGGGGTGAACAGCGCCGCCGAGGATCGGCCCCGGGCGCACGAGCGCCACCTGCACGGTGAGGTCGTCGAGCGACTCGGGCTTCGTGCGCTTGAGCATCTGCATCTGCGCGCGGCTCTCGATCTGGAACACGCCCATCGTCTCGGCCTCTTGAATCTGGTCGTAGACCTCCTTGTCCGCGAAGTCGATGCGCGACAGGTCGATGCGCTCGTTGCGCGTTCGGGCTATCTCCTCCACGCAGCGCTCGATCGCCGACAGCATCCCTAGCCCCAGCACGTCGATCTTCAGGAAGCCGGCGTCACCGCAGGAGTCCTTGTCCCACTGCACCATCTGCCTGCCCTCCATCGCCGCCGGCTGGATCGGGCAGAGGTCGATGAGCGGCTTCGTAGCGATCACCATCCCCCCTGGGTGCTGGGACTGATGGCGGGGAAGGCCTGCCGCCGCGCGCGCGAGAAGTATGAGCGCCCGCCATCGGGGCGAGCCCTCACTCGCAGCCCTCAGCTCGGCAACGTCGGCCTCGATGTCGTTGCCGGGCACCCACGGGTCCACGGTGCGCGCGAGCTTCTCGGTCTCCCCCGGCGGCAGCCCGAGCGCCTTCGCGAAGTCGCGCACGGTGGACTTCACCTGGTAGGTGGCGAAAGCCGCCACCAGCGCCGAGTGCTCGTGGCCGTAGCGTTCGTGCACGCGCGGGATGAGCACCTCGCGGATGTCGCGCGGGAAGTCGAGGTCGATGTCGGGCAGCGCGGTCAGGTCATCGTTGAGAAAGCGCCCGAGGTGCAGCTCGTTCTTGAGCGGATCGATGTGCGAGAGGCCGGTGAGGTAGCAGACGATGGAGGCCACGCTCGACCCCCTCCCCCGCCCCGGCGGCAGCGTGGAGCGCACCGTGTCCGTGCCGCGCACCTCGGCCGCCACCTCGCGCGCGAGCTCGAGCAGGTCGCGGTGCAGGATGAAGAACCCCGAGAGGCCGAGGTGGCGGATCACCCGCAGCTCCTCGGCCAGGCGGGCCTCGGCCCGGGCGCGCTCATGCCCGCCGGCCGGGTAGCGCTCGGCCAGGCGATGGTCACAGGCCTCGGCCAGCTTCCGATCCGCCTCGGGGTCCTCCGAACCCGGATAGGCGTAGCCGAGGTCCGACGTGAGATCGAAGCGCAACCGATCCGCGAGCTCGCCCGTCTCGGCCACCGCGTCGGGGTGCTCGGCGAAGCGCTTGGCCATCGCTTCGGGCGGAGCCAGGGCGTGCGAGGAGTTGCCGCGCCGCTCGGGCTCGCACTCGTCGAGGGTCTTTCCCAGGCGCACCGCCACGAGCGCGTCCTGCAGGCGCGTGCGGGCGCGGCTGTGAGCGTGCACGTTGCCGGTGGCCACTGCCGGCACGCCGAGCCGTTCGCCCAGCTCGGCGAGGCGGCGATTGCGCCGGTTGTCGTTACGGGCGAAGGGCCGCTGGAGCTCGATCCTCAGATGGTCGGAGCCGAACATACCCAGGAGGCGCCGGGCGGCGGTGGCGGCGCCGGCGTGATCGCCCCGCTCCACCGCGCGGGCCACTGGCCCCTCGCGCGCGCAGCCCGAAAGGCACACCAGGCCCTCGGCGTGAGCCTGAAGGCCCTCGTAAGTCGTGACGGGAGGCAACGGGCCGGCACCCTCCCTGGGCCGCGTGCCCGCGTGCGCGCGCGTGATCAGCCGGCAGAGGTTGGAGTAGCCCCGGCGCGTCTCACACAGAAGCGTGAGGTGCGAGCCGTCCTCCATCGTGAGCTCTGCGCCGATGATCGGCCGCACCCCGAGGGGCTTGAGCGCCTGCGACATCTCCATCGCCCCGTGCAAACCGTCGTGGTCGGTGAGCGCCAGCGCGGCGTAGCCCTGCTCGGCTGCCGC
The DNA here is from genome assembly GCA_037721005.1 of Thermoleophilaceae bacterium. Taxonomy (GTDB): domain Bacteria; phylum Actinomycetota; class Thermoleophilia; order Solirubrobacterales; family Thermoleophilaceae; genus JAAYBF01. The sequence continues at coordinate 14,402 of JBBJNU010000010.1, forward strand.
CCCCGCCAGCTCCTGCGGATGCGAGGCCCCGTCGAGGAATGAGTAGGCCGAGTGACTGTGAAGCTCCACGTAGGACACGAACACATGTTCGCATCTCAATCAAGGGCGGGCTGAACAGACGGCCCTGCTGAATCAGACGCGCTCTACCGACAGCCGGGGATGGGCGGCGGCGATCGCGTCGAAGTCCTCGTCCTGCGTAACCACCGGCAGGCCATGCTCGACGGCAGTTGCCGCGATGAGGGCGTCGGCGAGCTTAACGGTTCGGGTGACACCCGCCGCCCGGCAGTCGGCGACGATCTGGGCCCATGCGGCCATAACGGCCTCGCTGATGGGAACCGGATCCGCCGTACGCGCCAGGGCAAGCGTCTCGGCCCGCCGCGCGCGCCGTTCCGCGTCGGGTGCGACTAGCACTCCGAGCCGCAGCTCGCCTATGGTGATGACCGACACCGCCACGCGCTCGGGTAGCTCACCGAGTGGCCGTCCCGTCTCGTTGGCGATGAAGACCGAAGTGTCGAGCAGGCCGGTTGGGGCGGCGGTCACAGCTCCTCGAGCGTGTGCCCGGCGAGCCGGGAAAGCTCATCGGTAAGACCGGGATCGGCGGCGCTCTCAGTGAGTTCCCGCCCCAAGCGCTCCCCGGAGAGCCAACGCGCCCTGCGGCCGTGCGGAACTATGTCGGCGACGGGGTCGCCTCGCACGGTCAGGGTTACCCGCTCGCCTGACTCGACGGCGGCAATGACCTCGGCGGTGCTGTTACGCAGGGCTCGAACTCCTACCTTCATGTGCGACACCGTAGCACGTCTGCTCCCTCACTCGTACTCGATGATGTCCGGCTGGGGCCTCAGGGCGAGCACCTCGCGCGGGCTCATCAGCCCCGTGTCCTCCCGGTAGAAAAGCTTGAAGCCGGCCCGGAAGCGCCGGGGCACCAGCACGCGGTACTTCGAGAGCTTGGCGGCCTTCGTGCCGAAGCCGTCAACGTTGAGGGTCACGGCCACACCGGGCGGCTTCTCGATTGCCTCGGGGCGCTCGATCATGTCCTCGGTGAACCGGTGCACCAGCATGAGCTTCTCGGGCAGGTTCCCCTCCCGCACGAGCCCGGAGAGGTAGCGCGAGACCTGGTTCACCTCGGCGGCGTCCACCGAGCCGATGGTCTGCCCGGGGATCTCCCCCGCCTCCATGCGCCACTCGGGATCGATGGCAAGGCTCACGTCCGGCTCCTTCAGCCAGCGCTCGAGAGCCTTCGCCTCCGTGAGGAAGTCGGCCCGCCCAGGCTGGATGTCGAGCAGGAGAATCGCCTTTGCCTTGCGGGCCGCCGTGAGGTAGCGCTGGATGATCGCGCTCTCCTGGCGGTTGCGGTAGAGGTCGTCGTCACCCGGCGCGTTGGCCGCGATCACGGCAAGCAGCTCGAACGCCGGCAGCACGGGGCGCTTCTCCGTGGCGTAGGGCTTGGCCTGGCGCATCAGCTTCTTGGCGGCACTGGCGGGGGAGCCGATACCGAGCACGCCGAGCTCGGCCGCCTGGGGAGCACCGTAGAAGGCCACCACCCGGTGCTCGGGGAAGATGCTGCGCTTGCCGTTGGGGAGGGTGGGCGGCGCCAGCTTCTCTTTCTTTGCGGCGGAGGTAGTGCCCCTTTCCTCGCCGTCGCCCCCTGCACCGACGATCACGCCGGTCACGAGAGCTAGGGCGGCCGCCGCGCCGAGGCCAGCCAGGCGCTGCCGGCCGCGTTTGAGCTCTGCGCGGCGCTCTTCTCGGCGGCGCTGAAGCGAATCTGCGCTGTGGGTCACCCGCGCCCGCCGCGCCGAGTAGGCACCCCCACCCGGCGAAGGCGGACCGCGAGGCGTCGCGAGACACGTAGGTCTCTCGGTTGGACCACAGCTACTGATTATGCAACGGCGAGCGCCTCTAGGCGTTAGCCGCGCTGGGTCATCCACCGCCCGCTGATCAGATCATGGAGGACCACCACGTTGCGCCCGTCGGTCAACACGAGCTCGAAGTAGAGCCGTCGCACGGGCATTTTGTTCCACCAGCGGTCCTCGACAACCCAGTCCTCTCGGACCGAATCCACGGCAATCGTGCCCACCGCTGTGGGCACCCCTCCAGCGCCCACGCAGACCTGCGCGGGCAGTGGTGTGTTCAGCCGCTTCGACGATCGTGAGCTCAATGGCCATCCGGAATCGCATCAACGAAGGGGGAAAGCACCGAGCGGCGCTCAGGCAGCCGCGAGCCGGGATCCACGTCGAGAACCCGGAGCACCGCCTCCTCTCCCGCCGCCTGACGGGCTTGGCGCGCAGCCTCGCCCAGCCGGGCCCGGCGGGCGGCCCCGCGAGAGTCGAAGAGCGCCCGTTGATCCTGCGCCGGCGGCCCAAAGGCCTCGACCTCGAGGCCCAGGGAGTCCGCAGGCGCTGGGAGCTCGACCAGCCGAGAGCTCACAGCCAGTGCGATCCGCTCTGAATCGGCGGTGGCTGCGCGCAGCGTGACGGGCCGGCGCCAGGTGCCGCCGGCCACAAGCCGGGCGGACACGGCAATCGCCCGCAGAGAACGCCCCCGTCGCTCCCGGTGGACCAGCACACGGGCGATCAGCAGCTCAAGCGCGTGTTCAAGCTGCTGACCGGATACGGCTTCGGGCAGATCAATGCGCTCGACCACAGGCTCAGGTGGACGTCGAGGGTCAAGCGGAGTGTCTCGCCCACGTGCGAGGTCCAGCGCGAGTAGACCCGGATGCCCGAACCGCTCAGCCATTGCCCGTGAAGGCAGGGCTGCCAACTCCCCGAGGGTGCGAATGCCCAACCGCTCGAGTGTGTCGGGAAGCGCAGCGAGCTCTGGCCGCGAACGCAACAGAACGGAGGGAAGCGGGGCCAGGAAGTTCGCAACCCCCCGTTCCTCGACCACGACAGCCGGCCGGCGAGGACGTACCTGCCGTGCAGCGCAAAAGGCAACGAAACGGGAGGGCGCGGCTCCAAGCCGTGCGCTGGGGCCCAGGGCGCGGCGTGTTGCTTCCAGGACGCCTGACAGCTCACCACCGTGGATGCCACGCAGGCCCTCGGCCTCGAAGAAGGCGTCCCCGGCCCGTTCGGATTCAGGAGCTCCACCTATCTGCTCGACCCGGTCGAGCACCTCATGCCACAGCCGGCGGACCCCCTCCGGGTCAGGCGGGACGAGCCGCAGGCTCGGGCAGCGCGTCAGCGCTTCCCCCATCCGCATGCCTCGGGCGACCCCAAACGCCTCGGCCGGTGCCGAGACCTCCCCCACCGCACTGTCCTGCTTGCCCTCGGGAGCGAGAGCAACCGCTTCCGCCAGCAGCGCACGGCGATCGCCCAAGGCGCCAAGCAGCGCAAAACGAGGAATCAGAACACAGACGACCATGGACGAACATATGTTCGCATATGCGTCCGATGGCTGGATGGGCGTTCGTCAGCGGCCGGCCATGCCGTTGCCGCTGGCCTGCTCCATGTGCGGCTCGGTTAGTGCGGAGGCCTCAGCGGAGGCGCTCGTCCGGGCGGGCGTCGGGACGGGCGTCGGTACGCCTCCCGCCTGGTCGAGCATCAGCTTGAAGTCGTTTCCATTCCTCGAGGAGCTCAGGGCATCCGACTCGCTCACGGTGCCGTTCATGACGAGATCGAACAGGCACTGATCGAACGTGCGCATACCGTTGAACTCCCCTTCGAAAACAGCCTTGCGCAGCTCTTCCTGCTTCGCGTCCTCCTGGAGGAGGCTGCGTATGCGTGGGCTGTTCACCAGAACTTCCGCGTTCAGGACCATGCCACCCTGGGCCGCGGGTACCAGCCGCTGCGAGCAGATCCCGACCAGAGTGGAAGAGAGCATCTGCCGCGCCATGGACGCCTGCCCCTCTCCGAAGAGGTCGATGAACCGCTGAGCGGTCTCGGGGGCGTCGACCGTGTGCAGGGTGCAGAGCACGAGGTGACCGGTCTCCGCCGCTCTCAGCGCGGTCATGGCCGTCTCCTCGTCGCGAACCTCGCCGACCATGATGATGTCCGGATCCTGACGAAGGGCAGCGCGCAGAGCCACCTGATGACTCGGGGCATCGAGCCCGATCTCACGCTGGCACACGATCGCCTCGCGGTCCACATGGAGGAACTCGATCGGGTCCTCGATGGTCAGGATGTGGCAGGCTCGGCGGCGGTTGGCGCGGTCGATGATCGCCGCGCAGGTGGTGCTCTTGCCCGACCCCGTCGGGCCGCTGACCACCACGAGCCCGCGGCGGGCGTCGGACCAACCCGTGACGGTGTCCGGGAGCCCGAGCTCGTCGGCCTGGGGGGCCGACGGCACGACACGGAAGACGAACGAGGCCGAGCCGCGCTGTGAGAAGGCGGACACCCGGAAGCGGCCCTTGGGGGTGAAGTAGGAGAGGTCGGCCGAGCCGTTGCGCTCGAACTCGGAGCGCTTCACGTCGCTCGTGAGCACCTGCTCCTTGACCGCGAGGGTGTCCTCGGGGCCCATGCGCTCGTGACTGGGGAGGTCCAGCAGCTCTCCCCCCACCCGGATGCGCGGAGGCGAGGGCACCTTGAGGTGGAGATCCGACGCGCCAACGCAGATCGTGTCGGCGAGAGCGGTGTCGAGATCGAAAGCCATATGGGGCTCATCGTCACTTCGCGCCCACAACTTCAACCAAAGGGGAGGTCTTGCGCGGACGGGCCCGAATTCGCCTCCACAGGCCTCCACAGACGTTCAAGACTTCTGGACGCCTGACCGATACGGAACCAAACCGTTTCGTTCACGCCTCGACCCAATGACCCGCGCTCTCAAGATCCTTCTTCTCGCTGCCCTCGCCGCCGCCACTCTGGCGACGGCGCTCACCGTTCCCGCCTCGGCGCAGCGCCGCAGCGTGGCGGTGCGTATGGCCGACGGGACGATCCAGTCCGTCGTGGTCGAGACGGCCCCCGAGGCCACCCTCGAGGACCTCGAGGGCCTGGTCCCCGGGGAGCCGATCTCCTACCAAGTGCTCGAAGAGCACCCCCCTCCGGCGCCCCCGCCCTCACCGGAGACCGAGGTAGCGCCTCTCACCGCCCCTGAGCCGCCTGGTCTCGCCCCGGGCGCCCCTGCACCCTTGCTGCCCTCCACGCCCGCTCCCGCCCCAGGGGAGACGGCGGAAAACCTCCACCAAGAAGAGCCGCCAACGGTTCAGGAACTCGAACCCGAACGGTCCCAGTCGAAGCAGCCGAAGCAGCAGACTCTAACCCTCAAGCTCCCTAAGGCTAAGGTTCGAGTACAACCTGAGGTTCGCACCAAGATCGACGGAGGTGCCGAGCCCGCCCCTCTGAGGCGCAGTGATGGTTCGCCGGCGGTTTCGAATCCTGGGTTTGTGGATGCGTTGCCGGGGCCGTCGTTGGCTTCGGGTGTCCCGAATTTTGTGATCCGCAAGTTTCGGGTGCCGGTGTTTTTGTTGCCGATCTATCAGGCGGCGGGGATTGAGTATGGGGTGCGGTGGGAGATCTTGGCGGCGATCAACGAGATCGAGACCGACTACGGCAGGAATCTGAACGTTTCGTCGGCGGGGGCGCTTGGGTGGATGCAGTTCATTCCGTCTTCGTGGAAGGCCTATGGGGTCG
>JBBJNU010000126.1:0-5731 GCA_037721005.1 Thermoleophilaceae bacterium
ACCGTGGTGGTCTTCACGTGCAACCACTGCCCGTATGCGCTGGCGTGGCACGACCGGCTGCTCCGGGTGGCTCGCGACTACGGTCAGCGCGCCGTGCAGGTGCTGCTCGTGAACCCCAACGACGCCGAGCGCTACCCGCGCGACTCCTTCGAGGCGATGAAGGAGCGCGTCACCGCCGACGGCGGCTGGCCGGCGGCCTACCTTCGCGACGAAGGACAGGAGGTGGCCCGCCTCTTCGGGGCCAAGACCACCCCCGACGTGTTCGTGCTCGACGCCGAGGGCGTGCTGCGCTACCGCGGCGCGCCGGATTCCGACCATGAGGACGCTGCGCAGGACGCGGCGTGGCTGCGCGAGGCGCTCGACGCGCTGCTGGAGGGCCGGGAGCCCGATCCGGCGGAGACCGAGCCCGTGGGGTGCAGCGTGAAGTGGTTGCCGTAGCGCTCGGGCTGGCCGCCAGCGTCTCCTGGGGCCTTGCCGACTTCATCGGAGGCACGAAGAGCCGCGCGCTCGATCTCCTTGCTGTGCTCGTGGTTTCGCAGGGCGTGGCGCTCGTGCTGCTGCTCGGAGTGGTGACGGTGCGGGCCGAAGGCCTGCCGTCGAATGAGTCGTTGCTCTACGCGGCGGGCGCCGGAGCGGCCGGGGTCGCCGGCCTCGCCGCCCTCTACCGCGGGCTTGCCGTGGGCGCGATGGCCGTGGTGGCGCCCATCGCTGCCCTCGGTGCCGGGATTCCCGTGGCGGTGGGAGTGGCCACGGGTGAGCGGCCCAGTGCGGTTCAGGTGGCGGGGATCCTGCTGGCCCTGGTCGGGGTGGCGCTTGCCGCACGGGAGAAGGCGCCCGAGGAGGGCGGAGCGCGCCTGGCCGTGGGAGCCGGCCTGGCGTTCGCAGCGGCCCTTGGCATCGGGCTCTTTCTCGTGGGCATGGACGCCGCGGGGGACGAGGACGTGTTGTGGGCTCTCACCGCGGCCAGGCTCACGAGCGTGGGCCTGCTCTGCGCGGCGGTGCTGGCCACCCGCCCGGACGTAGGCGCCACGCGGTCGCACCTGACGGCCGTCGCCGCCATCGGCGTGCTCGACCTCGGGGCCAACGCTCTCTTCACGCTCGCCTCGACCGAGGGCTTGGTGAGCGTGGCTTCGGTGTGCTCCTCCCTCTACCCGGTGGTCACGATCGTGCTGGCGGCGTCGCTTCTGGGGGAGCGGGTGCGCCCGGCGCAGAGCGCCGGCATCGCGCTCGTGATGCTCGGCGTGGTGGGCATAGCCGCGGGCTGAACGCCGAAGGGGTCAAACCCCCAGGGATAGGGTCAACATCTTGAGGTCGGTCACCTCATCGAGTACGGCGTCCGCACCGGTTTCACGGAGCTCCGCCACGGTGTACGGCCCGGTCGCCACGGCCACCGCGCGGGCGCCCGCCTCGTGCGCGGCCTTTACGTCGAGCGGCGTGTCGCCGATCAGCACCGTGTCGCACGCCGGCACCTGCACCCCTCGCAATCGCATCGCCTTCTCGCGGGCCACTCCCACGAGGTCGGACCGGGCCTCGTGGGGATCGGATCCGTAGCCGCCGATCTCGAGGTCCACCAGGGTGTCGAGACCGAAGGCGGCGAGCTTCAGCGCCGCGTTGATCTCGATGTTGCCGGTCAGCAGCGACTGCGTCACGCCCTCTCGCCGCGAGAGCGTTTCGAGCGCCTCACGGACCCCGGGCATCGGGTGGCCCTCCCCGGCGATCCGCTCGCGACGAGCCTCGAGCGCGCCCGCCAGCTCCTCGAACATCCGCTCCATATGGGCTTCCCCGTCGCTCACCCCGGCCCCTTCGAGCACCGCCATCGCGATCATGTGGTCGGTACGCCCGGCCATGTCCACCTCGGCGATGGCGGTCTCGCGCCCGAAGACCGCGGAGAAGGCCTCGGCGAAGGCGTCGCGCCCATGGCCGGCGGTGTGCACCAGCGTGCCGTCTATGTCCCAGAGCACCAGCTTCACCCGCGGTAGTTTCGCGATCGCGCCCTGGGGAAGGCATGAACCGTGTTCGACGTGCTGACGCTGCCGCCGCGGCTGGTGGCCCAGGCCGTAGAGGATCTACACACGCTCGCCACCACGCTGCGAAAGCTGACGGAGGAGGAGGGTGACCTCGCCCGGCTGCGAGAGGCGGCTACGACACTCCCGGAGGTTGAGGACGAGCTGACCGCCGGGGTCGCCTCCCTGCAGGAAGACGTGAAGCCGCTCGCCGGAAAGGTGAGCAAGCTCAGCAGCACCGCGGCCGCCCTCGACGAGGACTTGGGCGGACTCGACGAGCATGTCGTGGCGCTGGACGGCAATCTTCAGGGCCTGGACAAGAACCTGGTGGGCCTAGACGGCACGGCGGGATCCCTAGTGCGGTCGATGGCCACTCTGAACGACCAGATGAGCGTGCTCATCACCGAGATTCAGGGCTTCCGCGGCGATATCGCCGAGCTGCGGGACAAGATCCCCGGCCTCTAGTGTCCTAGGAGAGCTCCACCCCCAGCAGCTCCTCGAGCCGCGGCAAGGTGCCCTCGGCCCCGCGGTGCAGCACCGCGGTCATCCCCACCGCCTCGGCGCCTTCGCAGTTCTCGCGCAGGTCGTCCAAGAACACGCACTGCTCCGGTGCCAGCCCCACTCGCTCGGCGCCCAGCGCGTAGATCTCCGGTTGGGGCTTGTGCAGGCCCACCTCGCCGGAGATGACCACGCAATCGAAGAGCTCGGGGAAGGTCGAGCGATCGTAGCGCCCCTCGCCCAGCGAGTTCGAGATCAACCCGGTGCGCACCCCGGCCACCTTGGCCTTACGCACGGCGTCGAGCATCGGCTGGTCGGGGCGCATGCCCGCGAAGAGCCGGTCTACCAGACCCTCCGAGTCCGCCACGCCCAGCATGCCGGCCAGCCGGCGCGAGAACTCGGCCTCCTCCATCTCGCCCGTCTCCACCTTGCGCAGCTCGGTGCGGGCTGCGGGGTTCGAGCGAAAGAGCGTGACGAAGGCGTCCTCGGGAAGCCCCTCCTCCACGCAGAAGGCGCGGAAGGATTCGAATACGTTGGAGGTGAGCACGCCTCCGAAGTCAACGAGCAGCCCCTTGAAGTCACCTCCGTGGGGCGTCGCGCCCCGCGGTCCGATCGCGCTGCTCGACATCACGTCTCGCCAGGAGCCTGGGCTATCTCCCAGGCCTTCTCGGCCAGTGCGGGCACGCCCTCGTCGAAGATGGCGAGAAAGGAGTCATCGGTGGAGCCGGCGAGGAAGCGCTTGTAGTTGCCCTCCATGAACACGGCCGCCTTCCACAGGGCGAGCGCCTGGTACCAGTTCAGAGCTCCCATGGGGCGGCCCGAGCGCTCCTCGTAGCGGGAGATCATCTCCTCGCGCGTAGGGAAGCCCTGGCCGCGGGTCACGGCCGAGAGCGAGGAGAACATCGTGTCCTCGGGGTCGTCGCGGGCCACCCAGGTCACGGTCATGTAGCCAAGGTCGGCGAGGGGATCACCGATCGTGGCCAGCTCCCAATCGAAGATGGCGATCACGCGGCCGGGGGGGTCGGCGGCCACCATCGTGTTGCCGAGGCGGTAGTCGCCGTGGACGATGGTCGCGGCGGGAGACTCGGGGAGATTGGCGGCCAGCCAGCCGCCGACCCGGGCCACCGCCTCCAGCTCCCTGGTCTTGTTGTGCTCCCACAGGCCGTTGAAGCGTCTGAGCTGGCGTTCGAGGTACCCGCTCGGCTTGCCGAAGCTCTCCAACCCCGCCGCGCGCCAGTCCACGCCGTGCACCTCGACCAGCGCGTCCACCAGCTCCTCGCCGATGCGGGCTCGGTCCTGGTCGGTGTCCAGCGCGGACGGCATCTCGCTCGTGATCACCTCGCCGGACACCTCCTCCATCACATAGAAGGGCACGCCGCCGAGCACGGACTCGTCTTCGCAGGCGGCCAGCACCCGCGGCGTGCGGGCCGCGGTGGGTTCGAGTGCGCGCAGGAGGCGAGCCTCGCGCAGCACGTCGTGAGCGGAGGGGGGAAGGGGTGGCCGCGGTGGGCGGCGCAGCACGAAGCGCTCCGAGCCGCGGCGCACGAGATAAGTCACGTTCGAGTGCCCCTCGCCGATGCGCTCGAGCTCTACCTCCCCCGACCCCAGCCCGCACGAGTCCATGTACCGCGCGAGTGGCTCACGCACGATGAGAGGTGGAAGGTCGAGAGCGCCTGCCTCGGCGGGCGTATCGACTATCTCGGGGATGGACATGGCGCCGGGCATCGTTCCAGAACTGCGTTGTCTACCTTTTCGCTAGGGTTTTCCGCCGTGGACCCGCTGATCATCGGCTTTGGCCTCGGTGTTGGCCTGCTCATCGGCCTGACCGGGATCGGGGGCGGCTCTCTCATGACGCCGCTGCTGCTCATCGTGGGCGGCTACAACCCCGTGGTTGCCATCGGCACCGACGTCGCCTACGGCGCGATCACCAAGACCGTGGGCGGGTGGCGCCACCTGCGTGCAGGACACGTGGACCTACGCCTGTCGTGGTGGCTGGCGGCGGGGTCGATCCCCGGATCGCTGGTAGGCGTGGCCGCGATCAACAGGCTTCACGACGCCTACGGGGACAGCTTCGAGGCATACCTCCTCGCGGCGGTGGCGGTATCGCTGATGCTGGCCTCGTCGGCCACGCTCTTCCGTGCCCTGTTTCGCCCTGGCCTCGTGGCCAAGGAACGCGACTCGGCCCTCCTCCAGCGGCGGGTGAGCAAGATCGGCACGGTCACGATCGGCGCAGTGCTCGGCTTCATCCTGGGCCTGACCTCCGTGGGCTCGGGCGCCCTCATAGGCCTGGCCCTCATCGTGCTCTACAAGCTCAAGCCACGACGAGTGGTGGGTACCGACGTCTTTCACGCGGCTGTCCTGCTGTGGACAGCCGGGCTCGCCCACTTCCTCAGCGGCAACGTGGACCTCGGGTTGATGGCCACGATCCTCGTGGGATCGCTTCCGGGGGTGTGGATCGGCACGTCGCTCGTGCCCCGCGTGCCGGTTCACGGCCTACGCCTTGGTCTGGGGGTAATCCTTGCGGCCGCGGCACTCGGTGTCCTCTCGAAGTCGGGCGTCGAGGTACCGGCGGGCGCGATCCTCGGTATTCCCGCGATCCTGGCGCTGCTGGCCTTCTTCGTGCACCGCTCTCAGCTCACGCCGGCCGAGGCCGGCTGACCGACGGCTCAGGGGCGTCCGCGGCGCTGCCACGCGTCGGGGTCGCGCGTGTGCTCGAGCACGTCGTCGGGCAGGGCGCCCCCGGCCAGGTCGGCCAAGGTCACATGCTCGAGCACCTCGCGCATGCTGCCTCTGAGGGCCACCCACACGTCGCGTAGCTTGGCCGCGGCACCCTCGTAGGTGAGGTCCTCGGGCTTCTCGCCCCGCACGCTGGCCAGGGGACCGTCGGCGGCGCGGATCACGTCGGCCACCGACACGTCGCTTGGCGGCTGCGCCAGCCAGTACCCGCCGTCGGGGCCCCGGCGGCTCTGCACGATCCCGGCCTGGCGAAGGTCCACCAGGATGTTCTCGAGGAACTTGATCGGGATGGCCTGGGCTCTCGCGACCTGATCGCCCTTGATCGGATGATCAGGCCCCGCGGCCGCCAGCTCTGCCGCCGCGCGCACCGCGTAGTCCGCCTTCGCCGAGATCCGCATCCATCAGGGAGTCTGACTGTTTACCTTGGCGGGGCCGTCAGCCGATCTCGTCGAGGTGGCGTACGTTGGCCACGTCGTCGTGCTCGCTGCTCGGCG
>JBBJNU010000127.1:0-5709 GCA_037721005.1 Thermoleophilaceae bacterium
GAGCGCAGGGCGATCCGCCCGGCCGGGAACTCCTCGCCGCGCGGGAGGTAGCGCCCGGCCCGCTCCCGTAGGAGCCCCATCTTCACGAGCCGCCGCGCGGCGGGTTCCCAGCGATCGCCCATGAACTCCTCGTCTCCCGGCGACAGGGGCATCTCGTACGCGGCGGCGCAGAGGTGGGCCAGGTAGATCTCCTCGGACTCGTGGTCGAGGATCGCCGACTCCACGGCCCGCCCGAGGAACTCCTCTGGGTGACGGCAGAAGAACTGGTCGAGCGCGTCTGCGCCCGCCACATAGAGGGCGAGGCCGGTGTCACGGCGCCCCGCGCGCCCCCACATCTGGCGCAGGCTGGCCACCGTGCCCGGGAAGGTCACGCAGATCGCGGCGTCGAGATTCCCCACGTCGATGCCCAGCTCGAGGGCGTCCGTGGTGACCACGGCCAGCAGTTCGCCCTCCACCAGGCGGCTCTCGATCTCCCGCCGCTGGGCGGGGGTGTAGCCCGCGCGGTAGGGGGCGATGAGCTCGGCGAGGTCGGCCCGTCCGCGCTCCTCGAGCTTCAGCCGAGCAAACTTGAGGATGAGCTCGATGCCACGGCGCGATCGCAGGAAGCAGATCGTGCGCACCTCTCGCTCCACCAGGTCGGCGAGGAGGTCGGCGGCCTCGGCCAGGGGCGATGCCCGCGCACCCGTCCGCTCGTCCACCAGTGGGGGGTTCCACATCGCGATACGCCGCTCGGCCCGCGGCGCGCCGTCGCGATCCACCAGGGCAACGTCGCAGCCGGTGAGGCGCTCGGCCAGCTCCACCGGGTTGGCGATCGTGGCGCTCGCGAGCACGAAGCGGGGCTCGGTGCCGTAGGCGAGGGCGAGCCGGCGCAGGCGCCGCAGCACGTTGGCCACGTGCGAGCCGAACACCCCCCGGTAAACGTGGGCCTCGTCCACGACGATCCAGGCCAGGTTGGCCAGCAGATCGCCCCAGTGGCGGTGGTTGGGCAGCACCCCCACGTGGAGCATGTCGGGGTTGGTGAGGATGAGGTTCGAGCGCTGGCGGATCGCCCGGCGCTCCTCGTGGGGCGTGTCGCCGTCGTAGATCGCCGGACGCAGGTTCTTGAGCTTGAGCTTGAGCAGTGCGCGGGCCTGGTCCTGGGCCAATGCCTTGGTGGGATAGAGGTAGAGCGCCCGTGCAGAGATGTCGTGGGCGAGCGTGTCGAGCACCGGCAGGTTGAAGGCCAGCGACTTTCCGCTCGCCGTGCCGGTGGTCACGATCGTGTGGCCCTCGTAGGCCGACACCAGGGCGTCGGCCTGGTGGGCGTACAGGGCATCCACCCCGGTGCGCGCGAGTGCTTCCCGCAGGTTGGGATGCAGGCGGTCGGGCAGCGGCTCGGTCAGTGCTGCCTGGGCGCGGACCTTCGACCGGGCCACGAGCTGCTCTCCTTCGCCACGGTCGAGCAGCGGCTCCCAGGGCATCTGCTCGAACACGGTGGCCACCTCCGAGCTGATAGTACGCACGGTCTGCCGTGTCCCTGCGCTGCGTTTACACCGACCTCGACGGAACCCTGCTCGGAGCGGGAGGTTCGCTGTTTCGCGACGGCGAAGGAGCGTTCTCGCTCCTGCCGGCGCGTGCTCTGGAGGCCTCTCACCGGTCAGGGGTGGAGGTGGTGATCATGTCCGGGCGGCGCAAGGCGCAGGTGTCCGAGGACGCGCGCCTCATGGGCCAGGCGTCTTACATCTACGAGGTTGGGTCGGGCGTGGTGATCGACGGCGAGGAGACGTTTCTCACCGGCGGGTTCACGCCGGACGACGCGAGAACCCCCCACATGCTGATCGAGCAGTCGGGGGCGCCGGCACTGCTGCTGGAGGCGTACGCGGGAAGGCTCGAACACCATGCTCCCTGGCACTTGAATCGCCATGTCTCGCACCTCTTCCGCGGGCGGGTGGACGTGCAGGAGGCGCAGGCGCTGCTCGAGGAGAAAGGGATCGAAGGCCTGCGCCTGGTGGACAACGGCTCGGTGGCCGGGGGAGATCGCGCCTACCACCTCATCCCTGACACCGCCTCCAAGGCGGCGGCGGTGGAGTTGCACATGCGCTCCCGGGGCTACCTGCCCGAGGAATGCATCGCCGTTGGGGACTCGCTCGAGGACCTTGGCGTGGCACCGGTGGTCGGTCGCTTCTTCCTGGTCGCCAACGCGCCGGACACCTCCGGGGCCTCTCAACCCAATGTGGTGCGCACCGAGGCCGGTCACGGCGCCGGCTTCTACGAGGCCGTGGTGCGCTCGCTCAAGGACTGAGCCACTGAATCCCGAGAGGCCGGCGTGTTGACTGGGGCCCTCGGCGGAGCGCAGCGCCTACCCTGCCCCCGTGCGCAGAGAGCCCGAGACCCCGTCCACGGCCCGCCGGGTTGCCGCGACCGGCGCGTGTCTGCTGTGGGCCGCCTGCCTGGGGGCGGTGGATGGTGCTCTCGCACAGGAGCCCATCACGACCCCGACGAACGGGCCGGTCTCCTTTTCCGCGAACCGCGCCGGCGGTCGCGTGATCTACACGCGCGGGGCCAACGGTTCTCGGCTGCGCCTCGTGCCCACCGAGGGCCGAGCTGAGCACCCTGCCTTCTCACCGGGCGGGCAGCGCCTCGCCCTTACCCGGTACGGGCCGTGGGGGGCTCGGATCTCGACCCAGTACCTCAACGGCGGCGCGGCAGTCCCGATCACCCAGGGCCCTGCAGACACCAGCGCGACCTGGTCGCCCGACGCCACGGGCGTTGCTTTCGCACGCGGAACCCCGGGCGCGCGGGACATCTGGCGCGTGCTCGCCGACGGCACCGGCCTGGCCCCGGTAACCCTCGACGCCCGTGATGACTCCGCTCCGGACTGGTCGGTTGACAACCGGCTGGCCTTCGTGCGCCGCAACGGCCCCGGCAGCGACATCTACACGGTGCCCGCCGGGGGTGGCGCCGCCCGGCGGTTGACGAGGAGCCCGCTGGACGATGTCGCCCCGGAATGGTCACCGACCGGGCGCACGCTCGTCTACTCCAAGGGAAACGCCGGTAAGCGCGATCTCTATCTGCTCACCGTCGACGGCGGGCGCGCCCGCCGGTTGACCGAGGTCCCCGGCGACGAGGGCGAGCCTGCGTTCTCTCCGGACGGCAGCCAGGTGGTCTTCACGCACCGTCGCGCCGGCAAGCGACGCCTGTACACCTTGGACATCGCAGGCGGGCCCGTTCGAAGGCTGCCCGGCCCAAGTGGGCGCGTGCGGAGCCTCACCACGGCCGGCTCGGCCTCGGACGCCGCGAGCTGGGGATCGCAGGGGGCAGATCCGATTGTGGCCGCGGCGGGCGACATCGCCTGTGATCCCAACTCGCCGGCCTTTTTCGGCGGCGCAGGGCAGCCCGGCGACTGCCGCCAGCTCCTCACGTCCAACCTGCTCCTGAGGATGGACCTGGCCGGCGTCCTGGCGCTGGGAGACCTCCAGTACGAGACGCCACGCCTCGATGCGTTTCAGCGGTCGTTCGGCGCCAGTTGGGGGCGTTTGCAACCGCTCATCCGCCCGGTAGCCGGAAACCACGAGTATCAAGAGCCCGGCGCCGCCAGCTACTACGACTACTTCAACGGGCCCGGCCGGCGCGCAGGCCCCGCCGGCGATCGCGTCGCCGGCGGCTACTACTCCTACGAAGTGGGCAGCTGGCACGTGATTGCCCTGAACTCCCAGTGCGCCAGGGTGCCCGGTGGGTGTGGGCCCGGCTCGCCCCAGTACGAGTGGCTGCAGGCCGATCTCGCCGCCCATCCGAGCGCCTGCACCCTTGCCTACTTCCACGGACCGAGGTTCACCTCGGGACACCACGGCAATCAGTCGGAGGACGTCCGCCCGTTCTGGGACGTTCTCTACGCGGCAGGCGCCGACCTCGTGCTCAACGGCCACGAGCACTTCTACGAGCGCTTCGCTCCCCAGAACCCCGACGGGGTGCTGGACCCTGAACGAGGCATCCGTCAGATCACCGCGGGCACCGGGGGACGCAGGAGCCATCCCTTCAAGGGGGTGGCCCCCAACTCGGAGGTCCGCCGGACCGGTTTCGGGGTGGCTGCTCTGACTCTGAGGGAAGGGGGCTATGAATTCGAGTTCATGCGCGCCTCCTCCGGGCAACTGGCCGACGCCGGCTCGGGCGTCTGTCACTGACGCTACGCCAGCGTCCGGCCCGCGGCCTCGATTTCCTGCGGCGTCGCGGCCTCGGTGATCGAGGACAGGTCGAGGATCCGGGCCTCGAAGGCGCCGAGGTCACGCTCGCCCACGATGGCATGGCACGCCACGCCGGCCTGGCGGCTGCGGGTGGCCACCTCGCCGACGATCTTGCCTCGCAGGGTCTGGCTGTCGATCCGGCCTTCGCCCGTGACCACGAAAGCAGCCTGGCGCATGAGCGCATCGAAGCCCAGCAGGTCGAGCACGTAAGGCGCGCCGGCCATCAGCCGGGCGCCACGGTGGGCCCAGAGGCCGCCTGCGAGCCCGCCGGCCGCGCCGGTCAAGGCCACGCCCCGCGGGTCCCGGGGGGCTACCTTCGCCAGCTCGTCAAGCCGCCGTTCGAGTGCCTCGACCGTTTGCTCGTCGGCGCCCTTCTGGGGCCCGAACACGCGCGGGGCGTCCTCCCAGGCGATGCGCGCGTCGCAGAGCACCACCAGCCGCGGATTCACGCCGCTCCCGGCCAGGGCCTCGAGAGCACCAGCCCCGCCATCGGTGGTGGCCGTGCCGCCCACCGTCACGAGCACCGTGGAGGCGCCGGCTTCGCAGGCGGCCACGATCAACTCACCCGTGCCGAGGGTGGAGGCCAAGAACGCGTCGCGCTCGTCCTCGGCCACCAGTCCGAGGCCACTCGCTTGAGCGGCCTCAACCACCGCCGTCTCACCGTCGGGGAGCAGCCCGAACAGAGCCTCCACCGATCGCCCGAGGGGATCACTCACCGCGGTCGACAGCACTTCGGCCCCGAGCGCTCCGGCGATAACCGACATCGTTCCCTCGCCACCGTCGGCCACCGGTAGCTCGACTGCCTCCCGGCCTCCCGCGCGCAGCCCCCGGGCCACCGCGCTCGCCACCTCCGCCGCCCCGAAGGTGCCCTTGAAGCTGTCGGGCGCTACGAGTACTGGGAGCGTCACTTGCGTGCAGCGGCGCGGAAGGCCGCCTCGGCGCGGTCGCCGTGCACGGCAAACACCACGCGCTTGAGCGAACGAGGCTTGTGTGCCCGCACGGCCGCGACCATCACCCGTGCCGCCTCGTCTAACGGAAACCGCCCGACGCCGGTGCCAAAGGCCACGAGAGCGAGAGAGCGAACGCTCAGCTCCTCGGCCTTCGCAAGCGTCGTCTCCGTAGCCCGGGAGATGATCTCGGCCGAGGTTGGGCCGCCCAGCTCCATCGTGGCGGCGTGGATCACCCAGCGACACGGCATGTTCCCTGCGGTGGTCTCCACCGCTTCCCCGAGTCCGATCGGCGCGCGCTCGTACGACTCTTTTTGCACCACCGGCCCACCCGCACGGCTGATCGCTGCGGCGACGCCGCCCCCGTGCGCGAGATCGGTGTTGGCGGCGTTGGCGATCGCGTCCACCTCGAGCGTGGTCACGTCGGTCTGCTCTACCTCAAGCTCCACCGTTACTCCGGTCGCGGTCGCGCGAGGGCTGCACCCGCTTGGGCTCCCCGGGCATCTTCGGGTAGTCCGGCGGGTAGGGCATGTCGCCCTCCT